>JABIVD010000001.1 GCA_018667335.1 Rhodospirillaceae bacterium | reverse complement strand
CGAATCAGGTTCTATCCGTGAGGTTTGGGGTTACACCGGTTACACGGTTTTGCGTACAATTTGTAACCCGCATGTAACCCAGAAACGAAAAAGGACCTAGCCGTTTCCAGCTAAGTCCTTGAAAAGATTGGTGAGCGATGTAGGGCTCGAACCTACGACCCGCTGATTAAGAGTCAGCTGCTCTACCAACTGAGCTAATCGCCCACCGTGCGCCTGAAGCGGCGGCGGATATAACACCCGCGACACCGGTTGTCGATACGCACGGCACGGAAACGGCAGGTTCAGGCCGCGCCGCCGCGTTTGTTGATGTAGGTATCGCGGTGCAGCCAGCAGCTCATGATCAGGCCAAAGCCGATCAGCACCGTCAGCATCGCCGTCCCGCCGTAGGAAATCAGCGGCAGGGGCACGCCGACGACCGGCAGAATGCCCATCACCATGGCGATATTGATGAACACATAGAGAAAGAAATTCACCGTCAGGCCCATCGCCAGGAGCCGCGCGAAATGGCTGCGGGCACGGAATGCGATGTAGATGCCATAGGCGATCAGCACGCCGTAGAGCGCGATCAACCCCACACCGCCGACGAGGCCGAACTCCTCGGCCAGCATCGTGAAAATGAAATCTGTCTGCTTCTCCGGCAGGAAGTTCAGATGGCTCTGGGTTCCCTCCAGAAAGCCCTTGCCGAACAGGCCGCCCGAGCCGAGCGCGATCTTCGACTGCAGGATGTGATAGCCCGACCCGAGCGGGTCGGACTCTGGATTGAGGAAGGTGAATATCCGCTGCTTCTGATAGCTGTGCAGGAACTGCCAACCCACGGGCACTGCCGCCGCCGCGGCCACCGCGACCGTCGCGAACTGCCAGAGTCGTGCGCCGCCGATCCAGAACATGGTGACCCCGACCATCGCCACGACACCGGCCGTACCCAGATCGGGCTGACGCAACACCAGCGCCATCGGTGCGGCGACCAAGAGCAGCGGAATGGCGAGGTTTGTCAGCCGGCCCGCATCTTCTGAATCCAAGCCGTGGAAATATCGCGCCAGCGCCAGCACCACCGCGACCTTCATGACTTCCGAGGGCTGCAGCTGGAAGAAACCCAGATCGAGCCAGCGCTGGGCGCCCATGCCGATCGACCCCATGAGCTCCACAGCCGCGAGCAATGCAAGGCAAACGCCGTAAACCGGATAGGCGGCACGCAGCCAGATGCGGATATCGGTCATGGCGACCGCGAGCATCAGCAGGATGCCCACGGCGAACCGCATGAACTGGCGCGAGGCCCAAGGGTCGAAATTCCCGTTCGCTGCGGAAAACAGCATCGCGAAGCCGATCGACGCCGTCAGCACGATCAGCAGCACGAACTCCCAGTTCAGATGCAGCAGCTTCTGACGGAATGTGAGCTTGGCCGAGCCGGTGCCACTGAGCCGCGCCATGGTCAGCCGTCCTGGCTACCGGGCGCGCGCAGGCCCGCCACGTTGGCGCCCGGCGCCAGCCGTGCTGGATCGCGTTTCAGGGTCGCCGCCATCACGTCGCGGGCGATCGGCGCTGCAACCGCCGAACCGCCGCCGCCATGCTCCACCACCACCGAGATCGCATAGCGCGGGGCCTCCACGGGGCCATAGCCGACAAACAACGCGTGATCACGAAAACGCCAGGGCAGATCCTTGTTCTTGATCACGCCGCCCTCCCGGTCGCGCTCGCGCTGGGTGATGCGCCGGACCTGGGCCGTCCCGGTCTTGCCACCCATGGACATGCCGGGTGTCATAATCCGCGCCGCATGGGCGGTGCCGGAGGGCGCCGATATGACCAGGGCCATGGCGTCCGTCACCGCCTTGAGATGCTGCGGCTTGACGTCGATCGTCTCGATTTCCGACGGCGCACGCGTGGCCAGCTTGCCGCGGGTCACCACATCGCGGGCCAGATGCGGTTGAATAATTTTGCCGCCATTGACCATCCGCGCCGTCATGGTCGCGAGCTGCATCGGCGTGGTGGTGATGAAGCCCTGGCCGATCCCGGCAACAAGCGTCTCGCCCAGGACCCAGGGCTGGCCAATCACGGCGCGCTTCCACGCCTTGGTCGGGATCAGGCCCGACCGCTCTCCCGGCGTGTCCATGCCGAGCTCGGTGCCGAGGCCAAATTGCTGCGCCATGCGCGCGATGTTGTCGATGCCAACGCGGCGCGAGACCTCATAGAAATAGACATCGCAGGATTCCGCGATGCCGCGGTCGAGATCCACATGGCCGTGGCCATGGCGACGCCAGCAATGGAACTTGCCGTCGCCGACTTCGAGGAAACCGGGGCAGAAAAAATTCGTCCGGGGTGTGATGAGACCGGCTTCGAGCGCGGCGAGAGCGACAATCATTTTGAAGGTTGAGCCAGGTGCGTACTCACCGGCGAGTGCCTTGTTGCGCAGGGGCGCGCGTTCGTTGTCGGCCACCGCACGCCACTGGGCCGTGCTGAGCCCTTCGGTGAAGGCATTGGGGTCGAAACTCGGGGTCGAGGCCTGGACGATGACGCCGCCGGTCTCCACATCCAGGACGACCACCGAGCCCGCCTCATCACCGAGCTGTTTCATGGCGTTTTGCTGCAGGGCCATATCGACGGTCAGCACCACATCCTGGCCGGGATCGCCGTCCTGTCGGTTGAGCTCGCGGATGACGCGACCGACGGAATTCACCTCGAGCTGGCTGGCGCCCGCGCGCCCACGCAGGGGCAGGTCGAACGCCCGCTCCACGCCGCTGCGTCCCACCTTGAAGCCCGGCAGTTCGAGCAGCGGATCGCCGGAGAGATCCTCGGGCCGGGGGGAGCCGACATAGCCCAGGATATGGGCACCCGCCGCCCCATTCGGATAAAAGCGTCGTTCGCCCACATCGATATCAATGCCCGGCAAATCGGGCGTGTTCACCTCAAGCTGGGCCACGTCCTCCCAGTCGAGGAACTCGCGCACGGTCACCGGCACGAATTTCTTGCGCCGACGAATTTCCTTCATCACCCGGGCTTTCTCGTCCGCGCTGATCGGGATGATCATCGACAGCCGATCGAGCACGGCAGAAACATCGGGAGCGTTCTCGGCTTTCAGAAGCACGCGGTAATTCTGCTGGTTGACCGCGATAGGTACGCCGAAGCGGTCGATGACCCGGCCGCGCGATGGCGGCAGGAGCCGCATGTTGATCCGGTTTTCCTCGGCCAACATCTGATAGCGCTCGGATTCGACCACCTGCAGGTAGTACATCCGCCCAACGAGCGCGGTCAGCAGGCTAAACTGGCCGCCAGCCAGCAATGCCGCACGCCGGGTAAACAGCCGCTGGCGGTCACTGTCGCGATTGTTCATGACGTTTCCGCCGAACCGACCAGCCAGCGCTGGCTATGCAGCAATGCCCAGGCGATGACCGGAAATGTGACCACGGTCAGGACCATGCCCATCAGCACCACATCGGTGGGCAGGATCGCGCCGCGCAGGACCGACGCCAGCAGCCACGTCAGGAATGCCGCCACCGGCGTGACAATCGCGAATCCCGTCCAGAAAACCCAGAATGGTTTGCCGACAAGAAACGGGCGCTGATTGAGCACGAAACCGTGGGCGAGCAGATAGATCAATGCCGACAGCCCAAATGGTGCACCGATCAATGCGTCCTGAAACAGGCCGAGCGCGAACACAAGGATCCGGGGCATCAGGTCAGGCCGAAACACCACCCAGTAGTAGATCGCCATCAAAGGCAATGCCGGGGTGATATCGGGAAAGAAGGGCAAGGGCACCGGCAACTGCGCCAAAAGGATCATCAGGAGTATGGTGAAGCCCGGCACCACCCGCCGGGAATAGTCGAGGACGGGGCCGAACGCGACCGCGTTCACTGGGCTGTCTCCGCGCCAGGCGTCGGGGCCGTTGTAGAGGCAATCGGGGCGGCAACAGGCGCGGCGAGCCGGGCCGGCACCTGCTCGGGCGGAGGCAGAATACCGTTCACGCCGTAGTCGAGCACGCGCGCCTCACTGACCCGCGACAGGGGAACTGCCGGTTGAATGGTGACCCGCGCTTCGCTCGCCTCCGCCACGACGCCGATGACGAGCCCGGGTGGGAAGACACCACCATGACCGGATGTGAGCACACGGTCACCGACCGAGACCGGCGAGTTCGACGCCAGATAGGTCAGCGTCGGCCAAGGCGTATTGTCGCCGGTCACAATGACCCGGTCACCGGTTGATTCGACGACGGCGGGAATCCGCGAGTTGAGATCGGTCAGCAGCAACACCCGCGCCGAGCGATCGCCCACTTCCGCGACACGTCCAACCAGGCCGCCATGGGACACGACAGCCTGTCCGCGCTGCACAAAATGCCGTGCACCCGCGTTGATCAGGAGGCTGTGGAAGAAGGCACCGCCGGTGTCAGCAACAACCCGAGCGGTAATCGCCCGCGGTGCGATCTCGGGCACAAAATCCAGCTGCGCGCGCAAGGTCGCATTCTCGACCTCGAGTTGCTGCGCCATCAACATCCAACGCAAAAGCCGCGCGTTTTCCTCAAGCAGACGCTCATTCTCGGCCCGCACGATAAAATAGCTCTCGACAGACTGCGCGACAGACTGCCCCGCTTCAATCGGGCGCGACATGACATCCAGGACTGGTATTGTGGCATCAACAATCGCGGTGCGGGCGCGCTCCAGTGCGCCGGTTTCCGCCTTGCTGAGAAGCATGAGGGCAAAGGCGAGCGCCAACAGGCCGAGGAACGCAAAGCGCTGGCCCCAGATGCGGAAAGGCACAGCCAGACCGGCAACCGATATGCTCGCGTTTCGTTTCGCCACCAGACTATCCCGCCGTCCAGGTTCTCGCCGTCACTCCGGTGTCCGATCAGTACATGCTGACCAGGACATCCTTGAGCTTCTTGAACTCTTCGAGCGCACGGCCCGTGCCGCGCACCACGCATGTGAGCGGATCATCCGCAATCGAGACCGGAAGTCCCGTTGCGTGCCGCAACACATAATCCAGATTGCCGAGCAATGCGCCGCCGCCGGTCAGGACAATGCCCTTGTCGACGATATCGGCCGCCAGCTCGGGCGCCGTATGCTCGAGCGCGACCTTGACCGCGTCGATGATGGCGCTGATCGGCTCCGCAAGGCTTTCGGCAATCTGCCGTTCGGTGATGATGATTTCTTTCGGCACGCCGTTCATCAGGTCGCGGCCCTTGATCTCCATCGTCCGGCCCTCGCCATCCTCCGGCGGGCAGGCTGAACCGATTTCCTTCTTGATCCGCTCGGCGCTCGATTCACCGACCAGCAAATTATGATTGCGGCGGATATAACCGATGATGGCTTCGTCCATCTTGTCGCCACCAACACGCACGCTGCGTGAGTAAACGATGCCCCCCAGGGACAGGACTGCCACCTCCGTGGTGCCGCCGCCAATATCGACGACCATCGAGCCGGTCGGCTCGTTCACCGGCAGCCCGGCGCCAATCGCCGCTGCCATCGGTTCCTCGATGAGCCAGACACGGCGCGCACCCGCGCTTTCGGCCGATTCCTGAATCGCCCGCCGCTCGACCGCAGTCGAACCCGACGGCACGCAAACAACGATCTGCGGGCTGTGGAAGCCCCGCCGGTTGTGCACCTTGCGGATGAATTCCTTGATCATCTCCTCGGCAACCTCGAAATCCGCGATCACGCCATCGCGCAACGGCCGGATTGCCTGGATGTTGCCGGGGGTTCGCCCAAGCATCTGCTTGGCCTCGTTGCCGACGGCGAGGACCTTTTTCTTGCCTCTGGACTCGACGATCGCAACCACCGACGGTTCATTCAGGACGATATCCCGTCCCTTGACGTAGACCAGGGTGTTCGCCGTCCCCAGGTCAATTGCCATGTCAGCGGAAAGCGCTCCCATGATTCGCGAAAACATAATGCGTCGCCTCGCCCGTTAATTGTTCGACCCCGGATCGGGGTCCGGGCGGAGCGCCAGAGCTCCGCCCAGTTACCGACTACGCCGACAATGCCGCCGGCGCGGTTTTCTCTCGTTTCACAAGCAGCTTGTTCAAACCGTGCAAATAGGCACGTGCAGACGCCACAAGCGTGTCCGCGTCTGCGCCCTGCCCGTTCACGGTCTTGCCATTTTCATCCAGGCGGACCGTGACTTCGGCTTGCGCGTCGGTGCCGCCGGTCACGGCGTGCACCTGATAAAGCTGCAGCTTTGCCTCATGCGGGAACAATTCACCGATGGCGTTGAACGTTGCGTCGACGGGCCCGTTGCCGCGCGCCGTCGTCTTCACGAGTTCCCCATCAATTTCGAGTTCCAGGTCCGCCTCCTGCGGCCCCTTGGAGCCGGCCCGCACCTGCAAGGACACGAACTTGATCGCAACATTATCGTGCTGAATTGTGTCATCAACGAGGGCAATCAAATCCTCGTCGAATATTTCCTTCTTCTTGTCAGCCAGGTCCTTGAAGCGCTGGAAGGCATCGCGGATAGCGTTGTCGCCCATGTGGCCGTAGCCAAGGTCCTTGAGCTTCTCGCGGAAAGCGTGGCTTCCCGAATGCTTGCCCATCACCAAATTCGACTCACTCAGGCCGACCGATTCCGGCGTCATGATCTCGTAGGTCTCCGCATTCTTGAGCACCCCGTCCTGGTGAATACCGGACTCATGGGCGAATGCGTTCGCGCCGACGATCGCCTTGTTCGGCTGAACATTGAAACCGGTGATCGTGGATACGAGATGGCTCGCACGGGTGATCACGGTCGAATCGGCACCGGTCAGATAGGGCATCGCATCCTGTCGGGTGCGCAGCGCCATGATGATTTCCTCGAGCGCGCAATTGCCCGCCCGTTCGCCAATGCCATTGATCGTGCACTCGACCTGACGCGCGCCGGCGCCTACGGCCGCCAGTGCGTTGGCAACGGCGAGGCCGAGATCATTGTGGCAATGCGCCGAGATCACGGCCTTGTCGATGTTCGGCACCCGGTTGAAGAGCATCTCGATGAGCGCCGCAAATTCCTCGGGCACCGCATACCCGACCGTGTCGGGGATATTGATCGTTGACGCTCCGGCCCGGATTGCACTCTCAACGGTCCGGCACAGGAAATCATGCTCGGTGCGTGAGCCGTCTTCCGGCGACCATTGCACATCCGGGCAGAGGTTGCGGGCGTAACTGACACTGTCAATGACCGCGTCATGTACTTCGTCCGGCTCCATCTGGAGCTTGAACTTCATATGCAGAGGGCTGGTCGAGAGGAATGTGTGGATCCGCGGCTGTTCCGCGACCTTTACAGCCTCCCATGCCCGATCGATATCCTGATGCGCCGCGCGTGCCAGACCGGCCACGGCGGTTTTCGTGACGGTGTTTGCGACTTCGCGCACGGCCTCAAAATCGCCGTTCGATGCGATCGGGAATCCGGCCTCGATGATATCAACGCCGAGTTCTTCGAGAATCTGTGCGACGCGCACCTTCTCCTCGAGGTTCATCGAGCAACCCGGCGATTGCTCGCCATCGCGCAAGGTGGTGTCGAAAATACGGATGTAGTTCGGGTCGCTCTTGTCGACCGGCGATTCTTTGCCTGCTGTGTTTGTTTCGGTGGCGGTCATTGGTCCTGCCTCAAATTCGGTTTGCTGACTTAGGTGGAGAATGTCTCCCCTGAACAACACAGGCCGCTTTGGTCTGTTTATGCCCAGGGGCACCTAAGTCGCAGGGCCGCACTACCGAGTAGAAGCGCTTCAAGATTCAGCGTGAGCAGGCACAGATCAGCTGCCGGCAAACCGCGAACGGAATGCGCCGACATATCAGATGCTGTGCGGACTAATGCCACGCCCTGAATCTCCCCAACGGCCCCGGCGGAACCTCGAACACGAAGAATCGACGCAGAGCAGTTAACAAATGATGAACGATCGGTTCACCAACATGCAAAGAAAGTGCCTTAACGCCCTTGTTTTAGAGCGTTTTTATGTATGACCGCAACGGTTTTGTTAACCAAACCAATCGGTTTCGGTCCGCGCCCCTTATTTCGGTGCGCGGACCGACCGAATTTGGGACCAGACTAGTTCTTCGTCTTGTCGACCATGGCGTTCTCGGCAATCCACGGCATCATGCCGCGCAACTTGGCGCCGGTCTCTTCGAGCTGCTGATCGGCCTGCAGGCGACGAACGGCCTTGAACGATGCCTGACCGACCTGATTCTCAAGCATCCAATCACGCGCGAAGTCGCCGTTCTGGATCTCTTTGAGGATCTTGCGCATCTCTGCACGGGTTTCGTCAGTCACGAGCCGCGGCCCACGCGTGTAGTCGCCATACTCGGCCGTGTTGGAGATCGAGTAACGCATGTTGGCGAGGCCGCCTTCATAGATCAGGTCGACGATCAGCTTCACTTCATGCACGCACTCGAAGTAAGCCATCTCTGGGGCATAGCCCGCCTCGACCAAGGTCTCGAAGCCCGCCTGGATAAGCGCCGACAGGCCACCACAGAGAACAGTCTGCTCGCCGAACAAATCGGTCTCACACTCTTCCTTGAACGTGGTCTCGATTATTCCCGCCCGGCCGCCGCCAATGGCAGAACCATAGCTGAGCGCGATGTCGTGGCAGTTGCCGCTTGAATCCTGATGCACGGCGAGAAGGCTCGGCACACCGGCGCCGCGCTCATACTCGGAGCGTACGGTATGTCCCGGGCCCTTCGGCGCGAGCATAAAGACATCCAGATCGGCCCGCGGCTCAATCAGATTGAAATGCACGTTCAGACCATGCGCGAACGCGATGGCTGCGTTTTCCTTCAGATTGGCATGCAGATGATCGTAGTAGAGGTCCCGCTGCAATTCATCGGGAACCGCCAGCATGACGACGTCGGCCCACGCCGCAGCATCTGCCGATGACTTCACTTCGAACCCGGCCGCTTCGGCCTTCGCCACGCTGCCGGAATCCGGCCGCAGCGCAATGACGACATTCGTCGCGCCGCTGTCGCGTAGGTTCATGGCGTGGGCATGGCCCTGGCTGCCGTAGCCGATGATGGCAACATTTTTGCCCTTGATCAGATTCACGTCCGCGTCGCGGTCATAATAAACGCGCATATCTCTGTTCCCTGTTCTGCGTCAGTCTTGATGTATCGGTGGTTTCACGTTTCCGCGCCCGGTGTGGCGCGGTTTTACAGTGCTGGGTGCCGCCGGGCAATGACCGGCTTTGCCGCAGGTCTCAATCGTCGTCCTGTCTGTCACCCAGGTTGGGTTTGCCGTCCTTGCCGCTACGCTGGATTGCGACCACGCCTGATCGGGCAATTTCGGTCTGACCCAGGTTGCGCATCAGCTGCAAAAAACTGTCGACCTTCTCCGAGGCACCGGTCAGGGAGAAGACGAAGGAATCCACGCCGGTATCCACGACTCTCGCTCGAAAAATGTCGGCAATCCGTAGCGCTTCGCGCCGTTCGGGGCCCTCATTCTCGATCTTCACAAGCGCAACTTCATGCGCGACATGTGGCCCCTCGGTGGTCAGATCATGGACATCACGGACCGGCACCAGGCGTTCCAGCTGGGCCTTGATCTGCTCAATGATCATCGGGGTACCCGTCGTCACGATGTTGATCCGTGATGACGATTCATCCTCACTCACGGCGGCCACCGTCAGTGTTTCGATGTTGTATCCCCGGCCCGAAAAAAGACCGACGACCCGCGCCAGAACGCCGGGCTCGTTGTCCACCAGAACCGCCAGAACATGCCGCTCGTCAGCATCGTTTCTATTCGCCATAACGCGTCGCTTTCACTGAATATGTAACCGGGCGACGACAGCCGTTGCAGTCGCCGCAATGTGTCTTCGTCCTAGACCAGGACCATGCCGTCTTCGGACTGCTTCTGCTCCTGACGATCATCGAGGCTGAGAAGAATCTCGTTGTGGGGGGCGCCGCCGGGGATCATCGGGAAGCAATTCTCTTCCTTCGCGACGACCATATCGACGATTACCGGCCCCGGTGTCTCGATCATCTGCTTGATCACGTCATCCACTTCACCCGGATGGGTCGCACGCAACCCCGTGATGCCATAGCTCTCGGCCAGCAAAATGAAGTCCGGCAAGCCATCGGAATAGGATTCCGAGTAACGCGCGCCGTGCATCAGCTCCTGCCACTGACGGACCATCCCGAGCCAGGAATTGTTGAGGATAAATATTTTCACCGGCAGCTTGTACTGGGCGATGGTGCCGAGCTCCTGGATGTTCATCATGGTGGACCCTTCGCCCGCGATATCGATCACGAGAGATTCGGGATGTGCGACCTGCACGCCGACCGCCGCCGGGAGGCCATAGCCCATCGTGCCCAGACCACCAGACGTCATCCACCGGTTTGGCTTGTCGAAGTGATAGTACTGGGCCGCCCACATCTGGTGCTGTCCGACCTCGGTCGTCACCAGAGCATCCATATCCTTGGTCAGCTCATACAGGCGCTTGATCGCGTATTGCGGCTTGATGTCGTCCTTCGGGCCGGTGCCCTGCACAAAACCGAGACAATCCACCTCGCGCCATTCTTCGATCTGCTCCCACCAGGTATCGAGCGCCTTGCCGTCGGGCTTGGCCTTGCGAGCCTTCCACTTCTCCAGCATGTCCTCGACGACATTCGCCACGTCGCCGACGATCGGCACATCGACGACAATGTTCTTATTGATCGAACTCGGATCGATATCGATGTGGATCTTCTTCGAATTCGGCGAGAAGGCATCGGTGCGGCCGGTCACCCGATCATCGAAACGCGCGCCGATTGCAACCATGACGTCGCAACCATGCATCGCCAGGTTGGATTCATAAGTTCCGTGCATGCCCAGCATGCCGAGCCACTGTGACGACGAGCTGGGATATGCACCCAGCCCCATGATCGTCGTGGTCACCGGGTAGCCCGTCGCATTGATCAACTCGGTCACCAATTCGCAGGCGCGCGGGCCGGAATTGATGCACCCGCCGCCGATGTAGAAAATCGGCTTCTTGGCGTTGGCGATCAATTCGACGGCCTCTTCAATCGCTGCATCGGCGCCATCACGCTGCGGCTTGTAGTGCCGGTGCGTGACATTTTCCGGCGAGTGATATTCGCCCTCGGCAAACTGCACGTCCTTCGGCAGGTCGATGACGACCGGGCCGGGACGCCCCGCTGCGGCGACATAGAACGCCTCATGCATGACCGTGCTGAGGTCATCGACATCCTTGACGAGATAATTATGTTTTGTGCACGGCCGGGTGATGCCCGTCGTGTCGGCCTCCTGGAAGGCATCGTTGCCGATCAGATGTGTCGGGACCTGTCCGGTCAGGCAAACGACGGGAATGCTGTCCATCAGGGCATCGGTCAGGCCAGTCACGGCATTGGTCGCTCCGGGCCCAGATGTGACGAGGACGACGCCCACCTTACCGGTCGAGCGGGCATAGCCTTCGGCCATATGCACCGCGCCCTGCTCGTGCCGCACAAGAATGTGGCGCACGGAATTTTGTTTGAACAACGCGTCATAGATCGGAAGTACGGCGCCGCCGGGATACCCGAAGACGACCTCAACACCCTGATCCGCCAGGGCCTTGATCACCATTTCTGCACCGCTCATGCGATTGTCAGACATAACGCGTACACCTTTCATTCTCGTTCAGTTCGGCCCGTTACAACGTTGGGCCGTCAATTCTTATTGTTGCACTGCAGCACAAGACTGGCGGGATAAACGAAACCCAACCCGTTGACCAGTCGGATCAGCACGATCGCCGCAAATTATGCGGCGCGTACATCGAATCCAGATTGCACAATGACGCCAGACACAAAAAATCGCTGCGCGACAATCGCATTCTCAACGACCCCCGCTACAAGCGCACGCGTAACTTAAGAAAAGATTTATCCGCCGTCAACTCATAAATGCAAAGAGATCATCATCAATTATGTAATTATATTTCAATAACGAGATTCGTGGATGATCTCCGTCTTCCCCGGGCAATTGATGGCGCATCCAGGTCGTCTGGCGTTTCGCGTAATTTCTGGTCTGCTGCTGTGCAGCAATGATGGCAGCATCCAGCGTTGTTTCCTCTGCCAGGTACGACGCCAGCGGCGGATATCCGAGTGCCTTGAATATCGGCAGAGCGGGATCCAGTCCCTCTGTATCGGCGCGTGCGGCGAGCGCTTTGACTTCGTCGATCGCCCCTGCCTCGATCATGTCCAGAAACCGGCTATCACAGTTGCGGTAAAGCTCGTCGCGCGGCGGCTCAATTACAAGCACCCGGAATGCCATTTCAGGTGCCGCCACCGGCTCGGCCTGCCAGTCCGACAACGGCCGGCCGGTCGCCTCCACGACCTCCCAGGCCCGCAGCACGCGCTGACTGTCGCCCGGGTGCAGACGGGCCGCAATCTCCGGATCACGGGTCGCGAGTTCATTGTGGAATGCCACATCGCCGATCTCCCGCCGATGGTCCTGCGCGCGCTGGCGGATTTCGCCGGGAACCTCCGGTATGGGCGCCAGGCCCTCCATCAATGCCTTCAAATATAGGCCCGTGCCACCCACGAGGAGTGGACGGCGGCCCGCATCGATGACGGCTTGAATCGCGGTATGCGCGGCGGTGGCCCAGTCGGCGGCGGAGCCCGCTTCCGTTGCGTCACGATTCCCGTACAGGAGATGCGGGACGCGATCCTCGTCCGCCTGCGATGGGCGTGCGGTCAGGATCCGCAGGTCGCGGTACACCTGCATCGAATCCGCATTGATGATCGTGCCTTCAATGCGCTCGGCAAGGTCCATGGCCAGGCCGGACTTGCCGCTCGCCGTCGGTCCCGCGACCACGATGACCGGCTGTTCAGCCATCGCCGGGGAACTCACACATCGAGCGGGTAGGAGACCAGGCCATCCGCCAGTTTGGGTTCGAACCAGGTCGATTTCGGCGGCATCACCTCATTCGCATCGGCGACAGCCATTAGATCACCGATACTCGTCGCGTACAGGGCGAAGGCGACGGCCCAGTCACCGCTGTCGACCCGGGCCTCCAGCGCTTCCAGGCCCCGGATTCCGCCGACAAAATCAATGCGCGGGTCGGTGCGCGGATCGGCAATACCGAGCACGGGCTCGAGGAGCCTGTCCGAAAGCAGCTTCACATCCAACCGGTCGAGCGGCGGCGCATCGGATCCGGGTGCCGACTTGATCAGCAGGGCGTACCAGGCGCCGCCAATATACATCCCGAATTCATGCTGACGTGCAGGGCGCGCGGGCGCGCTTGCGGGTGTCACGTCGAAGGCTTCGTTCACGCGCGCAAGAAAGGCCTCTTCGGACAAACCGTTCAAATCCTTGATCACGCGGTTGTAGTCGAGAATGTGCAGCTCGTCGGTGGGAAACGCGACGATCAAAAACCGTTCATGGGCATCCGTGACGCCATCGCGACCTTCACGCAGGGCGGCAACGCGCGCCGCTGCAGCGGAGCGATGGTGCCCGTCTGCGATGTAGAGCACGTCCACCGGTGCATATGCGTCCGCCACGCGCTGCACATCCGCCGGCACGGTTACAGCCCAGACGATATGGCGCACGCCATCGGGCTGGGTGACATCATAGGTGGGGTCCTTGGCCGTGACCTCCTTGAGAATCGCAGAGATCGCGGGCTGCGGCTGATGCACGACCAGCACCGGGCCGGTCTGGGCATCGACCTCGTCGATCTGGCGCACCCGGTCATCTTCCTTGTCGGGCCGCGTGAACTCGTGCTTGCGCACGATATTCTTCAGATACGCGTCCACCGGCGTAGCGGCGACCAGGCCCGTCTGGCTGTGGTCGCCCATGATGATCCTGTACACGTAGTAGCTGGGTGCCTCATCGCGGATCAAAACGCCGGCCTCAATCATTGCTGCCAGGTTCGACGCGCCCTTTGCATAGACCTCGTCGGCATGAGAATCGGTGCCAGGCGGCAGGTCGATTTCGGGCCGCGATACGTGCAGAAAGCTCCATGGTCGGCCATCGGCCATCGCGGCTGCCTCATCAAACGACACAACATCGTAGGGCGGTGCGGCGACGTCCGCGGCGGCGCCGGGTGCCGGGCGCAGTCCGGGAAACGGGTGGAGCAGATGTTCGCTCATATCGACAACTCGTTTGTTTGCGTGCGTGGTGTTTGCATGCGGGGCGTTTGCATGCGTGGCGTTTGCATGCGCGGAAGACAATGGTTCAGCGCATCGTCATCGCATATTGCAATAGCGAGCGAAAGCATCAGAACCGAACGGTTGGCCGGAACAGAAAAAACGGCGGCACCCGAAGGCGCCGCCGCTGTCACTTACCCAGGAAATGTAGCCGGGGTTTGCGTCAGGACTTATTGATCCGAACGGCGACGAACCGACGGTCGCCATTGCGGTTGATCTTGAGCAGCACCGAACTGCGGTCGGTGTCGCGGGCCTCACGGATCTTCTCGGCGATCTGACCCGGCGTGCTCACCTCTTCCTGGCTAACCTCGACGATCACGTCGCCGGGGCGCAGGCTTTTCTCGGCGGCCGCACTGTCGGGCTCGACACCGGTGATCACCACACCGCGCAGATCGTCCGGCAGCGTAAACTGCGCGCGCATCTGCTCGGTGATGGACGTCACGGTGATGCCGATGTCGTCGATCGCGGCCTCCTCGGGCTCGATCGCCTGACCACGCGGTCCGGCAGATGCGAGGATCGGCACCTCTTCTTCGAGCTCACCGATCTGGACACCCACAGTCACCAGACGCTCGTTGCGCCACACTTCGACCGGCACGCTCTTGCCGATGTCGGTTTCGGCGACGATCCGCGGCAACTCACGCATGCTGTCGACCGGCTTGCCATCGAACGTCAGGATCACGTCACCCGCCTCGATGCCGCTTTTCTCGGCCGGCCCGGCAGAAGTCACCGAAGAGACCAGCGCACCGCGTGCCTCACCCTCAAGGGCGATGCTTTCGGCGATCTCATCGGTCACCGACTGAATGCGAACACCCAGCCAGCCGCGGCGCGTCTGGCCGAAGTCACGCAGCTGATCGATGACCCGCGAGGCGATCGATGACGGGATGGCGAAGCCAACCCCGACACTGCCGCCCGTCGGGGAGAAGATGGCCGTGTTCACCCCAATGACTTCGCCATTGATATTGAACATCGGTCCGCCCGAATTGCCCCGGTTGATGGACGCATCGGTCTGCAGGAAGCTGTCATAAGGTCCCTGCCGAATGTCACGCTGGCGGGCCGAGATAATACCGGCCGTTACGGTGCCACCGAGACCAAACGGGTTGCCGATCGCAACCACCCAGTCGCCCACGCGGGCCACGCTCGAATTGCCCCAAGGTACGAAGGGCAGATCGCGCTCTGTCTCCACGCGAAGCAGCGCCAGATCCGTCTTCGGATCCCGGCCAATGAGCTCGGCCTTGAGCTGGGTGTCGTCGGACAGGGTGACGGTGATTTCATCGGCACCGTCGATCACATGGTTGTTTGTGACCACGAGGCCGCTGGGATCAATGATGAAACCGGAACCCAGCGATGTTGCGCGGCGCGGCGCACCCTGCTGATTCCGATTGAAGAAGTCCTTGAACATGTCGCCAAACGGCGATCCCGGCGGGGCCTGCGGAATATCCGGACCGCGTTCCTGGCCCGGGGCCTGGCTCACCAACTGGGTGCTGGAGATGTTCACGACCGTGGGCAACAAGCGTTCGGCCAGATCGGCAAACGAATCCGGAGCCGACTTCGCAGCGGCTGGTAGCGCGGAGAGAACAAGCGCGACGACCAGCAGAATTCCCATCAGGAATGAGCTTGCCGCGCCGGCACGGCCGGCGGTCCAGCCGACCAATGCGCGAGATGGTTGAGGTTGATTTGCGTTCATTTTTTTCGTTACTCCCGTTCCAGGCTTTCTGTGCCTTCCGCCGCACCCTTGGCTGTCGGTCCATTCGATATGTGAAACGCGAACCGGTCGTTCAAGGGTTACTGGGAAAACACGGCGACACCCGAGCCGCCGAATACCGATATGGAACCCAATCATGGTCGGAATTGGGCGCCCTCCCGGCGTATTTGGGGCATCACGGACACACGCTATGACATTCGCGTGAACCACCGCGATGCAGCGGTCCGAACAGAACTGCCCCTATCAGAGCTGGACAACCTTCAGGAGCACCAGCAACCCGAACCCGGCGACCGCGGCGACCACCCCGCCCGATCGCAGGGTGGACTCCGGTATGACCGTCATCTGGGTCAGCAACCGCTTCATCAGATTGGGCGCCACCGCGTAGACCAGCCCTTCGACCAGAAGAACCAGCGCAAAGCCGATCAGCAGAAAACTTCCCCAGAGCAGGAGTTGTCCCATAACCGCTTATCGAACCTCTCGGCCCGTTACCCGATCCCGGCCGCCCTGCAGGCTGCCGAAATACTTGAAGAAGTCGCTGTTCGGCGACAGGACCATCGTGGTCCCCTCCGCGTCGAACGTCTCCTTGTAGGCCTCCAGCGAACGGAAGAACTCGAAGAACTCGGCATCCTTGCCGTAGGATTCGCCCAGGATCGCGTTGCGCGTTGCGTCTCCGCCACCCCGAAGGGACACGGCCTCGCGCTGCGCTTCGGCCACAATCTCGACTTGCTGACGGTCGGCCTCGGCGCGAATACGACGCGCATTCTCCTCGCCCTCGGCACGCAGCTTGTTCGACTGCCGTTCACGCTCAGTCCGCATCCGCTCGTAAACGGTCTGCGACACCGCTTCCGGCAATTCCGATCGCCCGATGCGGATGTCGACAACCTCGATCCCGAACCCGTCGGTCTCGTTGGCAACACCATCACGGATCGCTTCCATGATGACGTTGCGCTGGTCCGACAACAGGTCCGCGAGTTCACGCTGGGCAACGAATTCCTTGACCGTCGAGGTCAAGATGTTGCCGAACCGGTTTCCGAAAATCTGCTCGTCCCGCACAGTCTGGAAAAATTTGAGCGGGTCGGTGATTTTGTAACGGGCAAACGCGTCAACCAGAATACGTTTCTGATCGCTCAGCAGCATTTCCTCGGCAGGTGGATCTACACTCAGGACCCGCTTGTCATAAGCAACCACATTCTGGACCAGCGGCACCTTGAAGTGCAGACCGGGTTCCCGGACCGTTCTCTCGTGTTTGCCCAGCTGGAGCACCAGCACTTGTTCGGTTTCACGCACTGTGAACAGGCCCGAATTCAGCAACACACCGATGACGATGATGATACCGCCGATAATCGCGAGTTTTGCGCGGCTCATTGCTGTTCTCCGGTGTTCTCTGTTCGGTTGCGATTGAGTTCGTTCAGGGGCAGGTACGGCACAACACCCTGTCCGCCGCCGGCGCCCTCGTCGATGATGACCTTGTTGGCCCCCTTAAGGACATCGCGCAGCGTCTCAATATAAAGACGCCGGCGGGTCACTTCAGGTGCCGCCTGATAGGTCGCGAAGATCTGGTCGAAGCGTGCCGCCTCGCCCTGGGCTTCCTTGATCACCCGTTCGCGATACGCAGCCGCTTCCTCCAGGAGGCCGGCCGCCTCACCACGCGCGGTCGGCACGATCCGGTTGCGGTAGGCCTCGGCCTGGTTCTGCAACCGTTCCTGATCCTGCCGTGCACGCTGTACATCGTTGAACGCGTCGATCACGGGCGGCGGCGCTTCGGTCTTCTGAAGCTGGACACGCTCAATGTTGATGCCCGCCCCGTATTCGTCGAGGATCGACTGTAGAAGTATGCGGGTATCGTCCTGGACACCCTCACGCGCGGTGGTCAGCAGATCGTCGAGCTTGGTCTGGCCGACAACCTCACGCATGGCGCTTTCCGCCGCGGCTTTCACCGTTTCTTCCGGCGCCAGAATGTTGAACAGATAGTTGGCCGGATCGGCGATCCGCCATTGCACGGTGAAATCGACATCCGAGATGTTCTGATCACTCGTCAGCATCAAGGATTCGCCCAGAACATCGCGGGGCGAGGAAGACCTGCCACCAACATTCTCGCTGTCGCGAAAGCCAACATTCAAACGATTGATCTGCGTCACCGCCGGGGTCAGCACCTCACCGATCGGTGTGGGCCAGCGCCAGCGCAGACCCGGCGCGGTCACCTGCTCGTTCCACTTGCCGAACACCAACTCGAGGCCGCGTTCATTTTCCTGCACCCGGTAGAAGCCGCTCAGGCCCCAGAGCACCAGCACGATAAGGATGACAATCGCAACTCCGCGACCGCTGCCGAACCCACCCGGAATAAACCGGCGAACCTTGTCCTGGCTGCGGCGCAGCATCTCTTCGATATTGGGCTGCTGTCCGCCGCCCACGCCGCCGCCCGGTGGGCGTTGCCCACCCCAGGGACCACCGCCGCCGCCACTACCGCCGCCGCCGCCCCATGGGCCACCACTGCCTCCCTGACTATTCCAAGGCATCGCAAATTCCTCATCTGTAAGCTGGCGCCATAACTAATGTCCGCCCTTTCGGGGCAGACGATCACCGCGCCGGGTTTATAAATCGATCACTCAGGCTTATATCACACAACATGCTGTGAGGCGTGATCACGCCATGGCGACCAGTTCTAGACGATATTGTCTGTACACCCGGAGTTTTCAAGCATGACGACCCTTTCGCAAGACGATGTTCGCACCGCTTTATGCACAATTGTCGATCCTGTCAGCGGCAAGGACATCATCGCGAACGGCATGGTCTCCGGTTTGGTGATCAAGGATCGCAACATCGGGTTCGCCATCGAGATCGACCCGGCGGACGCAGAACACATGGAACCGCTGCGCAAGGCCGCCGAACGCGCCGTCCTGGCGCTCGATGGGGTATCGTCGGTTTCCGCAGTCCTGACGGCCCACAACGCAGCACCCGCATCCCAGCCCGAAGCCGCCCCGGGCGCGCCGCCCAAACCGACCGACCAACCCGCGCAGGCACCGGCGACATCCCTGTTGCCGGATGTCGCGGCGATTGTGGCTGTGGCGAGCGGCAAGGGCGGAGTTGGAAAATCGACAACGGCTGTGAACCTCGCCGTCGCGCTCTCCTCGCTCGGACAGCGGGTCGGCATCCTCGATGCAGACGTCTACGGGCCCTCACTGCCACGCATGCTGGGTATCACGGACAAGCCGAAGCCGCTTGCCAACAAACGGATCGCGCCGCTCGAGGCACATGGCGTGAAGGTCATGTCGATGGGCTTCATGGTGCCCGAAGACACGGCCATGGTCTGGCGCGGCCCAATGGTGATCGGCGCATTGGAACAGATGATGCGCGAGGTCGAATGGGGCGCACTCGATGTGCTGATCGTCGACATGCCACCAGGGACCGGAGATGCACAACTGACCATGGCGCAGCGGGTCCCGCTGGCCGGTGTCGTGATCGTCTCAACCCCGCAGGACATCGCGCTGATTGATGCCCGCAAGGGCATGAACATGTTTGCCAAGGTCAATGTGCCGGTGCTCGGCATCGTCGAGAATATGAGCATGTTCATTTGCCCGAATTGCGGCGAACAGACGGATATCTTCGGCCATGGCGGCGCGCGCGCCGAGGCAGAACGGCTCGGCTGCGACTTCCTCGGGGAGATACCGCTCGATGTCGCGATCCGAATAACGTCTGATTCCGGACAGCCAATCACGGCAAGCGAACCCGACGGCCCGCACGCCGCCGCGTATCGCGATCTCGCCTCGGCAGTACTGGCGAAAATTTCGACGGCGACGATGCGGCCGGCGCCCAGTATCTCCATCGACTAGGCGTGCCGCGCAGACCATCCTTCACGGCACGCTTCACGCCCGCATCTCACAGCGGCGCGATCCCCGGTCGCGCTTAGTTGATCGCCCGACACATTTTCGTGCGTTGTCGAATGCCCGTTTCCGACCCAATTTCAACCCAGAGGCGGGTCCCTGAATTATGTGCCCGCATCGCGAAACCGTCGGGTCGGAGATTGGCCGTGCCCCGCAGGCCGCCGGCCACCTTGCCCCCCAAATCGGCCGGCACCAAATGGCCTCCGACCCGGCGGATTTCATTTCCCAGGCAGCACAATAATTATTACCCCGTCGCGGGAATGGTTTTCGCGTCGCGTGTGTTTATGCAACGTATCGCAACTCTCACACGGGAGATTCCCCATGCGCAGTGCCATCCGAACCGCAGCATTCCTGATCGTCGGTCTATTCTTCAGCGTACCGGCGCTCGCCGTCGAGCCCGTGTTCAGCGCCGATGGTGCTGCCATACACGGCTACGACCCGGTGGCCTATTTCACCGACGAGAAACCGGTGAAGGGCGATCCTGGACACAGCGCCACCTATCAGGGTGCGACCTGGCATTTCGCGTCGGCGGCAAACCGCGACATGTTCACTGCCGCGCCGGAGAAGTTCGCCCCGCAATATGGCGGCTACTGTGCCTGGGCCGTCGCCAACAATTACACCGCGACCACCGACCCCGACGCCTGGTCGATCAGGGACGGCAAGCTGTATCTGAATTTTTCGAAATTCGTGCGTGCGCGCTGGGCGCTCGACAAGGCGGGCAACATCGTCTCGGCCGACCGCAACTGGCCGGGCCTGCGCGACGACAGCTAGGCCGCTAACGCTGGCCCCTAACGTTCGCCCCTAACGCTCCAGGGTCACGAAACTGAACGCCGGCGTATCGCCGTCTGCGGGGTGATCGACCCGCGCCGTCTCGCGCCAGCTCGCGCGGTCCAGATCGGGAAACCGCGTCTCGCCATCTGCGGCGACATGCACTTCGGTCAGGTAAATGCGATGCGCGCGGGGCAGCGCCAGCTCATAGATCTGCGCACCGCCGATCACCATCACCTCGTCCGCATCGCCCGCAGCCGCGAGCGCCGCCTCCAGATCGCCGACGACAGCAATATCCTCGCCGGCGAAATCCGGATCGCGCGTGATCACGATATTCTTGCGCCCCGGCAAAGCCCGACCGATCGACTGATGGGTCTTCCGCCCCATCACAATCGGATGGCCCGTTGTCGTTTCCTTGAAAAATTTGAGATCGGCGGGAATGCGCCAGGGCAGATCACCATCCCGGCCGATGACACCGTTTTCGGCCACCGCGACAATCAGCGAGATCCGCACGACCTCAGACCGCGACCTTCGCCGGGATATGCGGGTGGAACCGGTACCCGTCGAGGGTGAAATCGTCATAGTCGAACGCGAAGAGGTCATCGACGTCCGGATTCAGGGTGAGCCGCGGCAGCGGATAGAGCTCGCGCTCCAGCTGCGCATCGGCCTGCTCGAGATGGTTCAGATAGAGATGTGCATCACCAAAGGTATGAATGAACTCACCAACCTCGAGGTCCGTGACCTGAGCGACCATCATCGTCAGCAACGCATAGGACGCAATGTTGAAGGGGACGCCGAGGAAGATGTCGGCGCTGCGCTGATACAACTGACAGGAGAGCTTTCCGTCAGCCACATAGAACTGAAACAGGCAATGGCATGGCGGCAGGGCCATCGTGTCCACGTCGGCAACGTTCCAGGCTGACACGATCAGGCGACGGGAGTCCGGCCGGTTTCGAATTTGATCGAGCAGATTACGGATCTGGTCGATCCGGCTGCCGTCGGGTGCCGGCCATGATCGCCATTGATGGCCGTAGACCGGGCCAAGATCTCCGCCGGAATCGGCCCACTCATTCCAGATCGAGACCCCGTTGTCGTTTAGATATTTGATGTTCGTGTCGCCCTTGAGGAACCAGAGCAACTCGTAGATCACCGACTTCATGTGAATTTTCTTGGTCGTCACGAGCGGGAAGCCGGCGCTGAGATCGAACCGCATCTGGTGGCCGAATACGGACACGGTTCCGGTCCCCGTGCGGTCGGTCCGCTGGGTGCCGTTGTCGCGAACATGTCGCATCAGATCGAGATATTGCTGCATCAGGTCTCAGGCCTTGGATCGGGCGTAGGCATTTCGTCAAACCTAGTCCGCAACACGAGTCGCGGATATCCGCCACACCCTGTGGAAAGCCGGGCCAACGGGGATAACCTGGCATAGTCTTTCGTTTTTGCCCCACCGACCCTATATAATAGGGCGTCGGGTTTACTCGACTATGGCGATAAACGTTTTGCGCAATAAACGTTCGGACCCGGGGGCAGTACCCGGCGCCTCCACCATTATTCCTCGGTATTTCATGGCTTACGCCATGACCGGAATGGGGGCGAAATAGGATCGACGGGCGCGTAAAGGCTGAACTTTTGCCCGGTATGGTACCACCGACATCGGGCCATATTCATAGGTGCCAACGACAATGTTGAAACCTTCGCTGTTGCCGCTTAATTAAGCGATAATAAGCGCGGTTCGGGG
>JABIVD010000002.1 GCA_018667335.1 Rhodospirillaceae bacterium | reverse complement strand
GTTCAGATATGGCACGAGTCTACGTAGTACCGAACAAAGATGCGGCGCGGTCAGCCCAGGCCGCATGCAAGCGGAACAAAAATTAAAAGATCTCAGCCCCGAGATTAAAAGTTGGTATCCCCAACGGGTTTCGAACCCGTGTCTCCACCTTGAAAGGGTGGTGTCCTAGGCCTCTAGACGATGGGGACGCCGGGGCCGTGTCCAGCGCAGTCGAGATAACGACTGGGCGCGTTGAAATCAACCCCGCACTGCACAAATCGACAGATGCGTTCATGCTTTGTGGGTGGTATCGGAATTCATCCACGCCCCAGCACGCGAAAAACTCATGGCCCAGACTCCCGATCCCCTCGGCGAACGCCTCAGTGAACAGCTCCGCGCGACCCACCAAACGACCTGGGACGCCGCGGTCGAACATCGCTTCGTGCGCGAACTCGTGGACGACACGATCGACGACACGGTCTATGCCCGCTACCTCACCCTGGACTACGGGTTCATTAATGATCTCACGGGTGCGGTCGGCCATGCGGTCGCGGTTGCACCGGGGATGCCGGAGAAGACCCGGTTCGCCCAGTTCCTCGGCGTCCTGACCGACGAGGAAAACGACTACTTCCTGCGCAGCTTCGCCGCCTTCGGCCAGCCCGCGCCCACATTCGACAACCCGCTCAAGCACCCGGTGCTGGATGACTTCGCCGCACTGATGGCGCGTCAGCGCACGGCGGGAACCTATCTCGACATCCTCGCGGTTCTGGTGCCGGTGGAATGGGTCTATCTGAGCTGGGCTTCGAATGCCGTCGCGCGCGGGGATGCGATGCCGGAACGATTCTATCTGTCGGAATGGATCACGCTGCACGCATTGCCCGAGTTCAGGGACTTCGTGGAATGGATGCGCGCAGAGTTCGACCGCGAGGCAGCCGCGGCGGACGCCGCATCACGGCAACGGGCTGAAGCGGCGTTTGTGGACGCGTTGATGCTGGAAGCGCGGTTCTTCGAGGCCGCCTACGAGGCTTAGCCGTTTCAGACGGCCGCCGCGTCGTCGATGATCATCTGCACGTCGTTGCGGCCCTGCCAGTCGTCCGGCCGCAGCTTGCCGGCCAGCTGAAGTGCCAGCCCGTCGGTCTGCAGCAACGCATCACCCAGGGGCTCGCCCGCCGCGCGGAAGGCGATCGCCTTGAGCCGCCCGCCATCGGGTCCCGAAAGGAAGCAACGCACATGCCCGGCGCCGACCACGTCGGCCTTGGCCACGCGCACCGACGGCAGCATGAAGCGGGGCTCGGAATTACCTGCGCCGAACGGCGCAAGCCTTTGCAGGGACTCAACAAACTCCGGCTGCACACCCTTGACCGCGACCGACCCGTCGATGCGCAGGGTCGGGATCACGGCGTTCCGAGAGAGGTCATTGGCGACCCGCTCGTCCAGAAAACTCTGCAGCTCGCCGAGCTTGTCCCGGGCGACCGTCAGCCCCGCCGCCATCTTGTGGCCGCCGCCATTCTCCAGCAACCCGGCCTGGCGCGCGGCGATCACCGCGCTGCCCAGGTCCACGCCTTCGACCGAACGCCCCGACCCCTTGCCGATGTCGCCCTCGAAGCCGATCACGAAGGCCGGGCGGTTGAAGCGTTCCTTGAGGCGTCCGGCGACGATGCCGATCACGCCCGCATGCCAGCCGTCGCCCGACGCGAGGATCAATGCTGCGTCGGTGCCGATCTCCTCGGCCTGGGCCATGGCCACATCGAGCACCCGGGCCTCGATCTCGCGTCGCTCGGTATTCCACTCATCGAGCTTCCCGGCAAGCTCGGCCGCCTCGGTCGGGTCCTGGGTCATCAACAGCCGCGAGCCCATGGGTGCTTCACCCACGCGGCCACCCGCGTTAACGCGCGGGCCGAGCAAAAATCCGGCGTGATACTCGGTCAGGCGGGAATCCACCCGCGCCACGTCCGCCAGGGCGACCAGGCCGGGGTTCTGCCGCTTCGCCATAACCTTCAGGCCCTGGGTCACGAAGGCCCGGTTGAGGCCGATCAACGGCACCACGTCACACACGGTGCCCAGCGCCACCAGGTCCAAAAGCCCGAGCAGGTCAGGTTCCTTGCGATCGTTTGCGGCGTACCAGCCCGTTTCGCGCAGCATCCGGTTGGTCGCGATCGCGAACAGGAACGAGACGCCCACGGCGGCGAGCGCGCCCTGCCCGCTCGTATCGTCGAGCCGGTTCGGGTTGACCACCGAGACCGCGCGCGGAAGCGCGGGTTCGGCCACGTGATGATCGACCACGATGATGTCGAGCCCCGCGTCGCCCGCCGCCTCCAGCGGCTCGAACGCGGTGGTGCCGCAATCGACGGTGACGACGAGGCTTATGCCTTCGGCCCGCAGGCGCAGCATGGCCGGGGTGGTGGGGCCGTAGCCCTCTTTCATACGATCGGGGATGTAGACCCGGGCCGGCACGCCCACCGCCGACAGGAAACGCGCGAGCAGCGCCGACGATGTCGCGCCATCCACGTCATAGTCACCGAAGATGCCGATCGATTCCCCGTCCGCGATCGCCTTGACCAGGCGCGCGGCGGCCTCCTCCATCCCGATGAGGCTTGCCGGGTCGGGCAGCGCATCGCGCAAGGTGGGGTCGAGGAAGGCTTCCGCGGCGTCGAGGTCGATCCCCCGCGCGGCCATCACACGGCCGACGACTTCCGGCAGGCCAAGACGCTGGGACAGCGCAAGGCCGGCGCGATCGTCGGCGCCTCGCATCACCCAACGGCGGCCGGTAACCGATTTCGCGACGATGACGTCCGCGGCGGACGTCTCACTCGAAACCGGTGCTCCCGCCGTGGTCATGCCTGAGCCATATCGGGATCAGTCGTCCCAGCCGGGCTTGCGGGTGAAATTATGCTTGGTGATCACCTCGCGCACGGTGCCCGTGATCGAGCGCATGACGATGGTGTGGGTCTCGCAACCACCGGGGAACTTCCGCACGCCCTTCACCATGGCGCCGTCAGTCACGCCCGTGGCCGAGAAGATCACATCGCCCGAGGCCAGGTCGTCGCGGTTGTAGATGCGGTCGAGGTCCTCGATGCCGAGCTTGCGCGCGCGGCCGATCTCGTCGTCGTTGCGGAACAGGAGCTGGCCCTGAATCTGGCCGCCGATGCTCTGCAGTGCGGCTGCCGCAAGGACACCCTCCGGGGCGCCGCCGCTGCCGAGATACATGTCGATCCCGCTGTCGGGATCCGACGTCGCCATCACACCGAAGATATCGCCGTCGGAGATCAGGAAAATACGCGCGCCCGCATCGCGGACAGACCCGATCAGGGCCTCATGGCGCGGCCGATCCAGGATGCAGACCGTCAGATCGCCGATATCGCAGTCGCGCGCCTTCGCCAGCCGATTGAGATTCTCCACCGGCGGCGCGGTGATATCGATGATGCCTTCTTCGTAACCGCCACCGATGGCGATCTTCTCCATGTACACGTCGGGCGCATTCAGGAAATCGCCGTCCGGCGCCAGCGCCAGGACCGCCAGCGCGTTCTCGTTGGCCTTCGCCGTGATCGTGGTGCCCTCGAGCGGATCGAGCGCGATATCGATCTTCGGACCGCCCGCGCCGACCTTCTCACCGATATACAGCATCGGCGCCTCGTCGCGCTCGCCCTCGCCGATCACCACGGTGCCGTCGATGTTGAGCTTGTTGAGCGCCGTACGCATCGCGTCAACCGCCGCGGCATCCGCCTCGCGCTCGTCGCCACGTCCGACCCATTTCTCTGCTGCGATGGCGGCGGCTTCGGTCACCCGGACCGCCTCGATTGCCATGTTGCGGTCCATCACCGCCTCTGTTTGGCTGGTCATGAAACCCCCCTTTTCCGTGTTCGTTCAATTGGCCGCTAAAACGGCTCTGTTTAGATCAATGATTCGATTCTGATCATTGTCGGCTCTTCGACAACGGAATCCAATGCCTCGATGCGTTCGAGGGTGCGCCGCATGGCAGCTTCCTCGCATTCATGTGTGTTCAGGACGATCGGCACGGCCTCGGTGCTGGAGCGCGCGCGCTGCAGCATCGATTCAATCGAGACCGCCTCGTCGCGGAATGCCGCGGTCACTTCGGCGATCACGCCCGGCTGATCGGAGACCATCAGGCGAATGTAATAGGCGCCGATATGACGCTCGATCGGCGCTGCCTCCGCGTCCGTCAGCTGCTCGACCGGCACACCGAATGTGGACACCGCGAACCCGCGCGCCACATCGACGATATCGGCCACCACGGCGGATGCCGTCGGTCCGCCGCCGGCGCCGCGGCCCTCATACATCGTGTCGTCCACGAAATCGCCATGGGCCACGACGGCATTGTAGGCACCCTCGACATGGGCGATCGGCTTGTCCTTGCGGACCATGCAGGGATGGACCCGCTGCTCGAGCCCGTGATCGGTCATCCGCGCGCTGCCGAGCAGCTTGATGCGGTAGCCGAACTCCTCGGCGTAATCGATGTCCTCGAGCGCGACCTTGCGGATGCCCTCGGTGTACACGCCCTCGAAATTCACTTTGGTGCCGAAGGCGAGGCTCGCCAGGAGGGCCAGCTTGTGCGCGGCATCGATGCCATCGACATCGACGCTCGGCTCGGCCTCGGCATAACCGAGCTTCTGCGCATCCGCGAGAACCGTCTCGTAGGACAGGCGCTCTTCGCGCATCTCGGTCAGGATGTAGTTGCACGTGCCGTTGAGGATCCCATAGACCCGCGTGACCCGGTTGCCCGCCAGGCCCTCACGCAGCGCCTTGACGATGGGGATACCCCCGGCAATCGCCGCCTCATAGTTGAGCGACACGCCCGCGGCCTCGGCCGCCGTCGCCAGCGCGTTGCCGTGCATCGCCAGCAGGGCCTTGTTTGCGGTCACCACATGGCGTCCGGCGGCGATCGCCGCCTCGCACACGGCCTTGGCGGGCCCGTCCTCGCCGCCGATCAGCTCGAGCACCAGGTCGACATCCGCCTCGCGCGCCATCGCGACCGGGTCGTCATACCATTCGTAGCCATCGAGGCTGACGCCACGATCCTTGCTGCGGTTCTTCGCCGACACAGCGACGATATCGACGTTTCGTCCGCCCCTCTGGGCGATCAACGCGCGATGCTCGGTCAGGACCTGAACGGTCCCCGCTCCGACCGTTCCCAGACCCGCAATCGCAACACGTAATGAATTCGACATATCTCGACCTGAATTAGGGGCTATTTCGCGGCGACGGACATTTGCGCGGCATCACCCGCATCGGCCAATGCCTTGTCCGGATCGGCAAAGAGCTGACGAATACTGCGGATTGCCTGGCGTATGCGCTGGGTGTTCTCAACCAGTGCGATCCGCACATGGCTGTCACCATACTCTCCAAAACCGAGGCCCGGCGAGACCGCCACATGGGCGTGTTTCAGCAGGAGTTTTGAAAACGCAACGCTACCGAGCGCGGTGAAGGGTTCCGGGATCGGCGCCCAGATATACATGCTTGCGGTCGGCGTCGGCACGTCCCACCCCGCACGGGTGAGCCCTTCGACCAGGACGTCGCGCCGCTCGCGGTAGATCGCGCGGGTTTCCTCGACGCAATCCTGCGGGCCGTTCAGGGCCGCCGTCGCCGCCACCTGGATCGGCGTGAACGCACCATAGTCGAGATAGCTTTTGACCCGGGCGAGCGCGGCGATGAGTTCGGGGTTGCCGGCCGCGAAGCCGATGCGCCAGCCCGGCATCGAGTAGGTCTTGCTCAGCGACGTGAACTCGACCGCCACATCCTTGGCACCCGGCACCTGCAGGATCGACGGCGGCGGGTTGTCGTCGAAGTAGATCTCGGCATAGGCCAGATCGGACAGCACGATGATCTCATGGGTGCGACAGAAATCGACCACCCGCGCATAGAAATCCAGATCCGCCGTCACCGACGTTGGATTGGCGGGGTAACACAGGACCAGTGCCACAGGCTTGGGCTGGGAATGCAGCACCGCACGTTCGAGGGCGACAAGAAACTCGTCATCCGGAGTCACGGGCAGATAGCGCACCGTGCCGTCGGCGATGATGAAACCGAACTGGTGAATCGGATAGGACGGGTTCGGCACCAGCATGACATCGCCCGGGCCGGTGATGGCCTGCGCCAGATTGGCGAGGCCCTCCTTGGACCCGATGGTGACGATGGCCTCACGCTCCGGGTCGATTTCAACGCCGAAACGGCGGTCGTAGTAGCCCGCCAGAGCCTTACGGAGACCCGGAATGCCGCGCGAGTTGGAATAGCGATGGGTGCGCGGGTCCTGCACCGCCTCGACCAGCTTTTCGACGATATGCGGCGGCGTCGGCAAATCGGGATTGCCCATACCGAAATCAATAATGTCGGCCCCGGCCGCACGGGCAGCCGCCTTCATTGCATTCACTTCGGCAAATACGTAGGGCGGCAACCGCTTGATGCGGTGGAATTCCGTTTGCATGGGCCCAAACCGGGTTCGAGTTTCTGAATAACAAATACCGACGCCGCCAAAGGCAACGCCGCGCGCTCTTTTACATTCCTCGGGGCGGGCGTGCGAGGCCCTTTTCAACCGAACTAACGGAGGAAGAAAATCTCGGCGCGGCGATTACCGGCTTCACCATTCGGCATCGATTCCGAATAGACCTGCTGATCATCCGAAACCGCTTCAACTGTGACGCGGTTCGAGGGCACACCGGACCGGATGAGCGCCTGGGCGACGGCATTCGCACGCTTGAAGGAGACCTGGAAATTCACCACCTCGTGACGCGCCTTCGGCAGTTGCTGGGTGCGGCTGCTCGCATGGCCGACAATCAGCACATTCGTATCGTCGCTGCGCTGTGCCGAGGCGACCGTGGCGATGATCTGCTGGTCCCGCGCACTGAGATTGGCGGAACTGCGGTTGAACTGGATCGTCGCAACCTGCGTCTCGCGCCCAACGCGTGCCGATGTCGGAATGTAGCCGCCACCACCGATCGCGCTCGTATCGACCACGACCGAGGGCCGCTGGGCCGAAGCCAGTTGGGTGCTCGGCGCAGCCGGCCGCGGCTGAATGACGGGCTGGACCACAGGGGCCGGCGGGATGGAAGGCCGAGCCGCAACAGTCGGGGCCGGCGGAACGGCGGCGCGCGGGGCCGGTATGACGGGCGGCTGCGGCGGCGGGATGATCGCCGGTGTCGCCGAAGCGGGCGCCGTGACCGTGGCAGGCGGGGCGGGCGGCGGCGTCACCGTCGCACTCTGGGTCGCCGCGGGTGCGCGTGTGGAACCCTGAAGACGGATCGCATCGTCGGTGTAGCGGGCATTCTCGCGGTCGGAGATCAGGCCTTCGACAACCCGTTCACGATTGGTTGGTGCCGATGTCTGGGGGCGGTTGGGAACGCTGGTCAGCGACGGGGTATCCGAATCTCCAGCCGCTTCGCGTTCGCTATCACCGCGGTCACGCACACCCTGATCGGACGCAGTCTGCGTTGCAGGCTCGTCGCCGGTGAAAACGTTGACCACGTCATCGAAGAAGGTACAACTCGACAACGCGAACACGAAAACAATTGGCAACGCCTGACGCGCGTAATTGTAAGGACCGGATTTCATCTGCTTACACCCCTCGTGGCACTCTTCACCGCATTGCACGAATCACATATGCCGCGTCTACTCGCTTGATCTTTTGTGCAGTGCAACATACTCTCGAAACACTGTCGAACGACGATGAACTATCACGTTCGCGCGCACACGACCAAGCGCCCTGAGACGAACGCGAATCGCAAAAAGCATTGAAGTTATAGAGGATTGGCGGATGGCTGATCAACAAAATGCAGACAATGCCGGCAAAGCCGGGTCGGATCCTGAAGCCCTCGCCGCCTCAATGGCGAAGATCGCGGAGCGCAGCCAGGCGCTCGTGAACGGGTTTCTGTCCAACCAGTCCGGCAGCCTGGGCATGGGTGATCCCATGAATGTGGGCAACGCCTTCATCGAGCTGACCCAGCGCATGATGGCCAATCCCGCGCAGATGATGCAGTCCCAGTTCCAGCTCTGGCAGGACTATATGAGCCTGTGGCAGTCCACGACCCAGAAGATGATGGGGGCCGAAGTCGACCCCATGCACACGCCGGACCGCGAGGATCGTCGATTCCGCGATTCCGAATGGGATGAAAGCGTCGTTTTCGACTACATCAAGCAATCCTACCTGCTCTCGTCGCGCTGGCTGACCAGCACCGTGCGTGACGTCGATGGCCTCGACGACAAGACTGCCAAGAAGGTCGATTTCTACACCCGCCAGTTCGTGGACGCGCTGGCCCCGACCAACTTCCTGATGACCAACCCCGAAGTGATCCGGGCGACGGTCGAGTCCGGGGGCGAGAACCTCGTCAAGGGCCTCGAAAACCTGCTCGACGACATGGAGCGTGGCGACGGGCAGCTGCGCATTCGCCAGACCGACGAAACGGCCTTCACCCTGGGCGAGAACGTTGCCGTCACGCCGGGCAAGGTGGTGTTCCAGAACGATCTTATGCAGCTCATTCAGTATGAGCCGGTGACCAAGAAGGTGGACAAGCGGCCGCTGCTGATCATGCCGCCCTGGATCAACAAATATTACATCCTCGACTTGCAGCCGAAGAACTCGTTCATCAGCTGGTGTGTGCACCAGGGACTGACGGTCTTCGTCGTCTCCTGGGTCAACCCGGACAGCAAGCTGGCGAAGAAATCCTTCGAGGATTACATGCTCGAAGGCCCGCTGGCCGCGCTCGACGCCATCGAGGCCGCGACCGGCGAGAAGGAAGCCAATGTCATCGGCTATTGCCTGGGCGGCACGCTGCTCGCCAGCACGCTCGCCTATATGGCCGCGAAGAAGGACAAGCGCTTCACCTCGGCGACATTCTTCACCGCGCTGACCGACTTCACCGAGCCGGGCGAACTGGGCGTGTTCATCGACGAGGAACAGCTCGATGCGCTCGAGGTGCGGATGGAGGATGAAGGCGGCGTGCTCGAAGGTTCGTCCATGGCGACCACCTTCAACATGCTGCGCGCGAACGACCTGATCTGGTCCTTCGTCGTGCACAATTATCTGCTCGGCAAGGAGCCCTTCCCGTTCGATCTTCTGTACTGGAACTCGGACTCGACGCGCATGCCGGCCGAGATGCACAGCTTCTACCTGCGCAAAATGTATCAGGAGAACAAGCTGATCGAGCCGGGCGGGATCGAGCTCGACGGCGTGCCGATCGATCTGTCGAAGGTCGATCTGCCGGTTTTCATGCTGTCGACCAAGGATGACCATATCGCGCCCTGGAAATCGACCTACGCCGCGACCCAGATCTACAAGGGCCCGGTGCAGTTCTGCCTCGCGGGCTCGGGACATATCGCCGGCGTGGTCAATCCGCCGACCGTCGAGAAATATGGCTACTGGACGTCCGCCAAGAACCCCGCCGACCCGGACAAATGGTTCGAGGGCGCGAAGGAACATCCGGGCTCATGGTGGCCCGAATGGCGCAAATGGCTGGCGAAGAATGCCGGCGGCCAGGTGAATGCCCGCACGCCGGGCGATCACAAGCTCAAGGTGATCGAGGCCGCACCGGGCAGCTATGCCTCCCTGCGTTTGGACGCGGAAGAGAAGTAAGGCTGCACTCGTCGCGAAGAGATACCCGGGTCAAGCCCGGGTATGACGTATTTGGATTGTCCGATACGCCCGACCACCCATCGTCATGCGCGGACTTGATCCGCGCATCCGCTACCCGGGAATGAACCCAGGATAACGACCGACCGCTATTTCACGCCGTTGCCCGACTTGATGTGGTTCTGGGCCAGCTTGCAGTAGGTGGCGACGGATTCCGGCCAATAGTCGAGCTCTTGCTGGCGCAGCTCGCGGAGCGGCTTGGCGGGGATTCCCGCCCACAGCTCGCCCGCTTTCACGACCTTGCCCGGCGACACGACCGCACCGGCGGCGACCATCGCGCCGGTCTCGACGACCGCGCCGTCCAGTATCACCGAACGCATGCCGATGAAGCAGCGCGACTGAAGCGTGCAGGCGTGGATCAGGGCCGAGTGGCCGATGGTAATCTCGTCACCGATGATCGTCGGCATATGGTCCGAGCCGTCGTCGCGCGGGCCGTTCAGGTGGATCACCGTCCCGTCCTGCACGTTCACCCGCTCACCGATCCGGATGTGGCTGCCGGCGTCACCACGGATGACGCAGGAGTACCAGACGCTCGAGCCCGCGCCGATATGCACATCGCCGATGACGGCGGCATTGTCGGCAATGAAGACATCATCGGCGATGGTCGGCATGACGCCGAGATAGGGTTTGACGGGGTTGGTCATGGTTCTTTTCCTTAGAGCCCTTCGCCTTGGAGGCCGGCATCTTCGTCCGCGCCGATCAGCAGGTTGAGTGTCTGGACGGCCTGTCCGGACGCCCCTTTTCCCAGATTATCGATTACGCCCGCAACCACCGCCTGCCCGGTCTGGTCATTGTGCAGCACGTGGAGGCGCAACTCGTTGGTGCCGTTCAGCGCTTCCGGGTCGAGCATCGAAATGGCCTCATCCAAGGGGGACACGGTGACGAATTTCTCACCCGCATAATGGTCGGACAGCGCCGCGTGCAGGTCTGCCGCCGTGGGTGTCCCCGGCAAATGCCAGAGCGCGAGCGGCACCTGCACCAGCATGCCCTGGCGATACTTCGCGACCGACGGCACGAACAACGGCGCGTGGCCAAGGCCGGACCAGCGCTGGATCTCCGGCACATGCTTGTGCTGCAGGCCCAGCGCGTAACTGTAGACGACGGAGTCCGTGTGGTTCTGTGCGGCCGGATCCTCGAACGCGGCGATCAACGACTTGCCGCCGCCCGAATAGCCCGACACGGCGTTGATCGAGACCGGATAGTCCGCCGGCACCAGTCCGCTTGAGACCAGCGGGTGGAGCATGGCTACTGAAGTGAGCGCGTAGCAGCCCGGGTTGCTGATTCTGGACGAGGCACGCATGACGTCGCGGTGGCCCTTGTCATATTCGGGAAAGCCATAGGCCCAGCCGTCGACCGCCCGATGGGCCGTCGAGGCATCGATCACCACGGTGTCGCCGTCGATCATGGCGACGGCATCACGCGCGGCATCATCGGGCAGGCACAGGATCGCCACGTCGGCCGCATTGAGCGCGTCCCGGCGGGCACCGGCATCCTTGCGCGCGTCCTCGCCCAGATGAATGAGCGAAATGTCGCCGCGCGGCGAGAGCCGTTCGTTGATCTGCAGGCCGGTGGTGCCGACCTCACCGTCGATGAAAACTTGTGTTGTCATAGTGCACCCGATGTAGCGCGTCGGGCGGCAAACGAAAAGGGCCTGAACACAAACTAGAACATTCCGTTCGGATTGGCGGAGGTCGTGGGGATGATCTGCAGCACGCTCAATGTTCGACGACCTCCCGGCCTTCAACGCATACTGACGCTGTCGTGACTGGAAATGCAGGGAATCGCGGCCAAATAATCTGGAACTAGAATAGGCCAACGAAAGGTTCTGCTATGGCGTCGGCTTGCAACTTCCAATCTCGCATCTTCCTGTTTGTGTCTTTGGTCGCCGTTTCACTGTTTTCGTTCGATTCTCTGCACGCACAGGAAAAGGCACCGCTGCCGGGCTATGTGATTGAGGAATTCGGCAAACCACCTGCCGTGCCGGTAGGGCCTTTGTCCGAACAGCTGCAGTCGGCCGTGACGGTCGCCTTCGTGGACAGTATGGCCCAGTCGGACTGGCAGGAAGAACAGACGATAGCCCTGGGCGAAATCGTCACCTCCAAGGACCCGCGGATCGCCTGGCTCATCGCCGATATGATGCGGTTCATCACGAGCCGCCGGTTTAACAAAGAACTCGCCGATGCCGCATCCGCGTTGCTGGGCATTGAACCCCCGACCCGGGACCATTGGGGTGTCATCACGGATCATCTCATTGCCTGGGATATTCCCGCGCCTCCCGACTACCTGCCGGTCAAACGCGCCATATTCACGACACTGGTGCCCGGCTGGGAACGGATCTTCGTCGAGGGCGACATCGACTGGCGCCACGTCTCATGGGGCGGCGTACTGATCGACGATCGCGCCTACGACACAACGGACGCGCGCTGCAATTGCATTCCCGCCGCAGACAATCCCGAGGTGAGCAGCGCGGAAGACGCCACCTGGCTTAAAGACGAGGATATCGTTTTCGGCATCGCGGTGAACGGCGAGTTCCGGGCCTATCCGCGACGCATTATGGAAGTTCGCGAGATGGTCAACGACACCCTGGGCGGACGGCATCTGGGAATCCCCTACTGCACGTTGTGCGGTTCGGCGCAGGCCTATTACACCGACCGGCTGCCCGCAGGTATCGACCGGCCGATCCTGCGGACGTCGGGACTGCTCATCCGGTCCAACAAGGTGATGTATGACGTCAGTACATTCTCGGTGTTCGACACGTTTTTGGGCACCGCGGTAACGGGGCCTCTTGCGGAGAAGAACGTGAAACTGACCCAGGCCAGTGTCGTGACCACCGACTGGGGCACCTGGAAGGAACGCCACCCCGAGACGACGGTGCTGCTCGAACGCTACGCGCTCGGCCGCGACCCCGATTTCCGCAATGGCCGGGATGCCGATGGCCCGATTTTTCCGGTCGGCAACGTCGATCCCCGCTTGCCGGTCCATGAAGACATCATCGGCGTGCAGACGGCATCGGGAAAACCGGTGGCGTTTCAACGAAGCAAGGCAATCGTGGCCTTGAAAAACGGGGAAGAGATCACGTTCGAGAATGTTCGCCTGCAGCTAGAGGCCGGCGGCATCAAGGCCGTCGACGCCGATGGTGCCGACCTGGGCAGCCATCAGGCATTCTGGTTCGCCTGGTCACAGTTCCACCCGCAAACCGCACTCTGGTCCGGACAAAGCTGATCGGTAAAGAAATGCGGCGCCCCCGAGAACGGGGACGCCGCATGAAATTCTGCAGGAATTTGTTTTCGCTTAGCGCTTCGAGAACTGGATAAGAAAAAAAGACAAACGATTACAACGACTTATGCAGTTGTTATAATACTTGCGCCTCATTTGCGTTTCCATTTGTAGGTTCCCCGCGTATTCTGTGTCGGGTGGTATATGTTATTTCGTCCTAAATGAAAACGACTTTACAACCACTCCAATAACCTCACCGCTCACTAATGGTCGCAGATTTCTCAACTTTATTTCGTAATGCGGTCAAAATACTCTCGCAATCGTTATAAATAGAAGGACAATTCAAGTTTCCTAGACAAGACGATAGGTTTCCCCAGTTGACTATACGGATGGGGATACGACGGCACCAAAGTTGGACAGGGGTG
>JABIVD010000053.1 GCA_018667335.1 Rhodospirillaceae bacterium | reverse complement strand
GGGCAGGCTCAGAAACCACGTGCTCAACCTCGAGCACGGGATCTCTGCTGTCAAATTGACCCAACTGACGCCACGTGTGGTCGGAGACCTGCGAGACCGTCTTCGGAATGCGGGAATGTCCGTATCATTGGCGCGTAAGGTTCTATCTACTTTCCATGCTGCACTCGAATACGCGATTGGCCGTGATTTCATCGCGGTAAATCCGGCGAGAGGGGTCAAGGTCATCGGCCGCCGCGACGAATCGGCAACGAAGGTCGTTCCGCCATCAAAAGAAACACTCAGAACATTGATAGCGACTGCGGATTCCGATTTCAGGGTTCAGATCATTACGGCCGCGGCGACTGGACTTCGTGCCGGCGAGCTCCATGCGCTTAGATGGAGGCACCTAGACCTTGAGGTGGCCGAATTGTCCGTTGAGACACGTGTTGATGCATATGGAGAAGAGGAGGTGCCCAAGACGGCGGCGGGTGTTCGTTCCATGCCGTTGAGCGAATCTCTCATCCGTGAATTGCGCGCCTGGCGTTTGCGGTCAAAGTTCTCAAAGGGAGAAGACCTTGTTTTCCCGAACCGGCGAGGGGGCTTTGCTAGTCACTCAAATATGGTCGTCCGTAAATTTAAACCGCTATTTGGAAAGGAGGGGGGTGACCCTTTCACCTGGCATTCACTGAGGCACTTTGCCGTATCATGCTGGATCGAGGCTGGGCTCTCTCCGAAAACCATTCAGACGTTTGCTGGCCACTCCAGCTTGCAGGTCACAATGGATCGGTACGGCCACCTGTTCCCCTCCGAAGATCATCGCGTGGCGATGAACGAGATCGCAAACAGGGTATTCGATTTCAGCTAGTCTAAGAGTTTTTGGCGGCATACTTATCGCGAGCCGCATGAGCGTCTTCGAGAGAATTGAACCGCTTTTTATTGAACCAGTAGGTGGCAATCGTCTCACCGGTCTGAAGTTGCTGTGTGGTTCGTTTTATTTCCGGAACTGCGATAGCCCAGCCGTCTTCCAGTTCTCGTCGACAATGCGGGCAGACACGTGCCTCGGGGCGAACCATTTCCGCACAATGCGGGCATGGTTTGCGTCCTTCCGATTCTTGCTGACGTCGTTCCTTGTTCGGGTTTGTTCGGACGACAGCGATATGAATGAGGGCGATGGGCCAAATCAAAACGCCGTAGAAAAACCAACCAACGGGGTTGCGGCCCTTGGCATTTGCGATCAGCGCGATAACCGCAGCCATGACAATTCCGAACAGAAGTAAAAACATCATTGGTATCACCTAGTCTGCTTTGTATTCAGCCGAAGATGTAGCAACCAAATTATCATAGGTGGAGCCTTGTCAGTAAAGCGTCGGTGAAAACAATGCTCTGACTGATCGCACGACACACGAAAGACACATGGAAAAGGTAAGTCACTGACCTATAATATTATTTGCGTTGGTAGTCTGAGCCTTCTAAGCCGAATGTCGCAGGTTCGAGTCCTGCCGGGCGCGCCATTTTCCAGGACTTACGGATGGTTGGGAGCGAGAATCGAAAGATCGATTCCGGTTCCCGCCCTCTCTTCTACTTCGCAGAGGCCGTCTTGCCGCGCCCAAGGGCGCGACCCGCGCGCTTCAGGGTTTTGACCAGCCCGCCCTTCGGGGCCGGGTCATTCACGTAGATGTCGTCGAAATTCTGGCCGGGATTCTCGCTGGCCACCCGATCCAGCGCGAGCTGGTCGAGCCCGTCGTCGCCGTAGGTCATCAGAACATGCAAACCCTCGTTCATGCATGTGTCGCACATGCTGTGCCCGTATTTCATGGCCTGCAGGTCTTCAAGCGAGGTCTCGAGGAACGGCGCCAACGTGTAGCGGCTTTGGTCAAACACCGTGCAACACAGCATGACGTTGCCCTCGGAGTTGATGGCCATTTGCCGCTCGCGCAACTGGCAATCACGTGCCGGCGCCGCGCGCGAGACCTCGATTGCCTGGTCCAGGGGAAGCGCCAGACGGTCAATCAGGCTTCGGTCCCCCTCGTTGAGGTCCGCCGACACGTCTTCGTGGCCGAGATACGCGAGGTTCTTTTCCAGGGGCATGAGGTATGCCCAATAGGTCGTGAAGTCGAAATCCAGCGACTGCGCGAAGGCGCGCATCTCCCGTTCATCCTCCTGATTGTGGAGATAACGATGGAAGGCAACAATAATTCGGGTGTTCGACTTGCTGGCCTTCTTGGCCTCGGAAAGCCGGATCATGTTGTCTTTGACGAGTTCGATGTCACCGCCGCGATGGGTGATCCCGTAGGTTTCCTGGGAAAAGCCGGAGAGCGATATTTTGATCTGGTCCGGACCCGCCGCCACGACCGCCTCGATTTGCTTCCCGAGATTGAGATTCGTGCTCAATCCGCATCCCACGCCATGGGATTTAACAACCCGCACCATCTCCGGCAGATGCGGATGTATGAACGGTTCGGTCCAGTTGTAGAGGGCGACGTTCGTGACATGGCACTCGGAAAGCGCCTTGGCCAACACCTTGTCCAGAAATTCCGGCGACATATAGCCGCTCTGCAGCTGCATGCCGGTCATATTGCCGACGGGGCATGAGGGGCAGGAAAGATTGCACCGCCCGACAATGTCGATATCGAAGGACCATCGGGTTTTACGCATAAATTTCTCCACCACAGCGCCGTCTATTATCCACAGTCGCTGGAATCCCAATGCCGGACATGTGGCGTTGATCTCCGGTTGCCGCAGGCGAACGCTAGCGGTTGGCCGACTTTACGACCAGCAATACAGCGAGATTTGTTAGGCTGCTTATAGTCGATTGGAACAAGAACAACAGTCAAACCAGCTGCAGGCGATTTGGAAAGGCGAATGTTGCAGGTTCGAACCCTGCCGTGCGCGCCACTTGCCTGGTTGAACACGGTTCACGAAGGAAAATCCCCATGTATTCAGGCCCCATCATCGACAGCCACCATCATCTCTGGCACTGGCAGAAATACCCGTGGCTGGCCGCCCCGATGACCCCGAAGATGTATGACGCCGACTATAGCGACCTGCGTCAGGACTATCTGGTCGAGGATCTGCGGGCGGATTTCGGCAACAACAACGTCGTCAAGTCGGTGCATGTGCAGGCCAACTACGATCCGGCCAAGCCCGTCGAGGAAACGGACTGGCTGCAGTCCGAAGCCGACCGCACGGGCTTTCCCCACGCCATCGTCGGCCAGGCCATCATGACCGACGCGAATATCGAGGAGGTCCTGGCGGGCCATGCGCAATACGCGAACACACGCGGGGTGCGCCATCAGCTGCATTTCTGGGAAGGCGATCCGCTGCGTTGCCGCGCCGACCGGCCGGATTTATGCCTGACCGATGACTTCCAGCGCGCGGTCGGCCTGCTCAAATATTATGGCATGACCTTCGAGCTACAGGGGTTCTCCCACCAGTTCGTGCATTTCGCCGAGCTGGCCCGCGATCACCCGGAGACCAATTTCTGCCTGGTGCATGGCGGCATGCTGACATCCGACGATGACGCGACGGTCGATGCCTGGAAGGCGGGCCTCGAGCATCTGGTGCCGCTGCCCAATGTCTGGATCAAATGCTCGGGCCTGAACTTCTTCACCAACAGCTGCGACATCGACCATATGCGCATCATGCTCGATCATGTGCTCGACCGGTTCGGCGCCGAGCGCTGCTTCTACGGGAGCAACTTCCCGCTGGAGAAGTTGTGGGCGCGGTACGACGATCTGGTGGGGGCCTGCAAGCAGATCCTGGCACCACGGCCCGAGGCGGACCAACGTGCCTTTTTCCACGACACGGCGGCCGGTTTCTACCGGGTTTAAAGATTGATCGGGTGGAGTTTACTTCTTCCGTCATGCGCGGACTTGATCCGCGCATCTCAGCGCTGCTTGTCGAAGATGCCCGGGTCGAGCCCGGGCATGACGCCATCGTGACGCTTACCCCATCCACGCGCCGCCGTTCACATCCAGCACCGCGCCGGTCGTGAAGGCCGCGCCCGGTGTGCACAGATACCAGATGGCGTGTGCCAGTTCTTCGGCTGTGCCGAGGCGACCCACGGGGGTCGCCTTGCCGCGCGCTTCCAGGACTTCCGGCGGGTGGCGCTCGACCCGCGGGGTCATAACCAGCCCCGGCGCGATGGCGTTGACGGTGATGCCGTTGGGCGCGAGCTCCGTCGCCAGGCGGCGGGTCATGCCGACGATGGCGGCCTCCGTCGTCGCGTACTCGATGGCGCCGCCGCGCGCCGTGCGGCCTGCGACCGACGAGATGTTGACGATGCGGCCGTAATTATTGGCCTTCATGGTCGGCACCAGCTCCCGGGTGATCAGGAACTTGGCGATCACGTTCCAGTCATAGCTGTGATGCATGGCCTCCAGCGTGATCTCCTCGAGCGGCGGCGCGTCGATGAAGCCGCCCGCCGTGTTGACCAGGATGTCGGCCCGGCCCCAGGTGTCGAGGATCGTCTTCACGCCCGCCTTGACCTCGCCCTCGTCGGCGCATTCGGCCTTCACGAACATGGCCTCGCCGCCGGCATCGGTGATGCGCTTGACCACCGCGTCGCCCTTTTCCGGTGTGCGGCCGACCACGGCGACCTTCGCGCCCTCGGCGCCGAACCGCACCGCGGCGGCTTCGCCCATGCCCGCGGTGCCGCCGGTGACGACGGCCACCTGGCCGGTGATGTTCGTGAGTTCGTTCATGTGTTCGTCCTCGGCCGCACTAGGCAGCGATGGGGATGGTGCCGACCGAGTTCATGATCAGCGGTGCGTCCGTCACGGCCTGCACCTCGTCGGCGGTCAGCCCGGGAGCGACTTCATCCAGTACCAGCCCGTCCGGGGTGACGGAGATCACCGCCATATCCGTGAAGATCCGGGTCACGACGCCGCCGGCGGTGAGGGGATAGCTGCGTTCGGCGACGATCTTGGCCGCGCCGTCGCGTGCCGTGTGGGTCATCATCGCGAACACCCGCTTGGAGCCCGCCGCGATGTCCATTGCGCCGCCGACACTGCCCGACGTCTGGTTGGGCAGGCGCCAGTTGCAGAGGTCGCCGTTCGCCGCCACCTGGAACGCGCCGAGAACCGCGCAATCCAGCCGCCCGCCGCGGGCGATCGCAAAGCTGTCTGTGTGGTGCACATAGGCGCCACCCGGCACCATGGTCACAAGCTCCTTGCCGGCGCTGATCAGATCCTGGTCCGCTTCGCCCTCGGCCGGGGGCGGGCCCATGCCGATCAGGCCGTTTTCCGAGTGGAACATCACGTCGCGTTCGCGCGGGATGAAAGTCGGAATCATGGTCGGCATGCCGATGCCGAGATTGACCAGCCAGCCGTCCTCCATGTCCTGCGCCGCGCGGGCCGCGATCTGTTGCCGGGTCAGCAGGTTTGTCTGTTCGTCGCTCATGATGCGTTCCGCTCCTTGCCGATCTCGTACCAGCCGGTGACATAGTAGGTGTCCACGAAGACACCCGGCGTCACGATGACTTCCGGGTCGAGATCGTCGATTTCGACGTCCTCCTGGACCTCGACGATCGTGTGGCCGGCGGCCATCGCCATGATCGGGTTAAAGTTTCGTCCGGTCTTGCGGTAAATCAGGTTGCCGCGCGGGTCGACCTTGTATGCCTTGATCAGCGCGAAATCGCCGTGCAACGGCTTCTCCAGCACGTAATCCTTGCCTTCGACGGTCATCGTTTCCTTGCCGATGGCCAGATCCGTGCCGACACCCGTCGGGGTCAGAAATCCGCCCAGACCGGCACCCGCCGTGCGCATGCGCTCGGCCAGCGTGCCCTGGGGTACGATTTCGAGCTCGATCTTGCCCGCGTCGTATAGCTCCTTGAAAACAAACGATTCCTTGGCCCAGGGGAAGGTGCAGACCAGCTTCGCCACGCAGCCTTCTTCGAACAGTCGCGCGATACCGCTGTGGCCGGTGCCTGCATTGTTGGTGACGATGGTCAGGTCGCGGCGTTTGAGGTCGCACACGCCGTCGATCAGAACCTCCGGCACACCGGGCTGGCCGAAGCCGCCGATCAACAGCGTCGCGCCATCGTGTATACGGCTGACGGCATCTTCGAGGGTTTCGGCTTTCTTGTTCTTCATGCGCTTTAATCCAGACGGGGCTCAGGCAGGGGTGAAGTAAGGCGCGGGGCGGCCGTTGGGGCCGTCCTGGAAGGTTACGGTGACCCGGTCACCCACGGCAATCGCCTCGGTGCCAACAAGGCCGCCCATCATCCGGAAGCCTTCATCCAGATCGACGAGCAACACGGTGTAGGGCGCGTTGTCGGCGAAGGCGGGCGGGGCGCGGTGCACGGTCGAGCAGGCGTAGACGCTGCCTTCGCCCTTGGAGACCGCCCAATCGGGATCGGTCGCGCCGCATTTCGGGCAGATAGAGCGCGGGTAGAAGATCGAGGCGTCGCACGCCCCGCATTTGCGATACCGGAGCTCGCCTTCGGCGGCACCCTGCCAATAGGGATCGCCGTCCGGGTCGATTGCTTGGGTCTCTTCGGCCATTTCTCTACTCCAGACCCAGAATACAGGTCGAATTCGAGGACAATACGCCACCCGTGCCGCTGATCAGCGCCAACACGGCATCGGCGACCTGGCGCGCGTCGCACTCGCCGCGCAGCTGACGGACGGCCTCGATGATCAGGAAGATGCCGTACTGCCCGGGATGGCAGTAGGACAGCCCACCGCCATTGGTGTTCAGCGGGAATTCGCCGCCCGGGCCTGTCCGGCCGTTCGCCAGGAATGCGCCGCCTTCGCCGGGTTTGCAAAAGCCGAGGGATTCCAGCGTCAGCAGCACCGTGATGGTGAAGCTGTCATAAATCTCGGTGACGTCGATCTGATCGTGGCTGACGCCCGCCATCTCGAAGGCGCGTTTGCCGGATTCCGATGCGGGTGTGACCGTCAGGTCGGGCATTTCGGAGATCTGCGCATGGGACAGGGATTCGCCCTGACCAAGCAGCCAAACCGGCGGTTTGTCGAGGGTCTTGGCGACATCGGGGCTGACCACCACCACCGCGCCGCCGCCGTCGGTGAACAGGCAGCAGTCGAGGCGGTGCAGGGGGCTGGCGATCATCCCGGAGTCCAGCACCTCGTCGCGGGTCAGGGGATCACGGCGATAGGCCTTCGGGTTCAGTCCGGCCCAGGCGCGGGTGGAGACCGCCAGATCGGCGAGTTGCTCGGACGTCGTGCCGTATTCCGCGAAATGCCGCGAGGCGGCCAGCGCGTAGGCGCCGACCGGCGTCGGCAGGCCATAGGGCGCCTCGTACTGATATCCGAGGTCGTTGCGGATCTGGAAGATGTACTTGTCCTGCTTGGAGCGCTGGGTGCTGCCATACAGGATCACCGCCACCTTGCAGAGCCTGGCCTGGATCGCCGCGGCGGCATGTCCGAGGTGGAACTCGAAAGACGCGCCGCCGACCGACGTGCTGTCGGCGTATTTCGGCTGGATGCCCAGATATTCGCAGATCTGCAGCTGGGGCAGGCGGCCCCAGGCGCCGGAGACCAGAACCCCGTCCACATCGGACTTCTCCAGCCCGGCATCTGCCAATGCGGCCGCGAAGGCCTCGGCCTGCAGCGTGAGAACGGTTGAATCCGGGACCACGCCGAGGCGGGATTCCGCCACACCGGCGATGGCGCATGCTTTCTTCAGGCTCAAACTCTTCCCCCACAAAACGGCCGCGCACTCTGCTTGGGACTCTGCGGTGCGTTCGACATTACGGATTATCTCCAAGCATGCGCAGAAGTCCATGCGTGTGGGCGCATGGCGAGCAACCGATATCGGGATTTGCGGCTACTCGCCGGCCAGTTTCCGGATCAGTCGTTCGGCAAGCCAGTCCGTATAAATCTCGGCACCCGAACGCAAGACATGCCCGGCGTCGCGCCAGTGCTCGTTTGTCAGCTGTTCCGGCAGGTCGGAATCCGAATATTCGATGCATCTGATGGCGGGCACGCGCGCGCAGATCGCCGCCTGGTGGGCGCGGCGATACACATCGAGAATTGGCGGGGTGAAATACAGCGCGTTCTTGATGCCGCGTTTCGGCAGGGACGCGGCCTGGCGCGCGCGCCAGCGCAGGGTTGCATCGAGCACATCGGCGCGGGCCACCAGCACCGGGAAGTCTTTCGGCAAAGCGCTGCGGACCGAGTCCGGGTCGAAATCGGGATCGGGCGTATCAAATGGCTGGTAGGCATCTCGCGGCAGCAGGAAGTCGCGATATTTGGCGTGCCCGGCGAGCCCGATGTTGAACATCCGGTAGAAGATGTGGCGGGCGTAGGTCTGTAAATTCCGAGTCTTTTCGATGAGGGGCCCGTCCGACTCCATCAAATGTTCAAACGCCAACCAGGCGTGGCCTCCGTTCAGGAATCGAATGCCGCTGGCCTTGTTCTCCTTGTTTGCATCGAGCACGACCTTGGCCTCTGTCGAGACCTCGAACAGGACGGCAATCGGGATGCGGTCTGTCTCGCGCAGATACTCGTCGAGCAATGCTTCATGCTCGAACGCGAAGAAGCCGCCGGCTGCGATGAATCGGACATCGTAGGGGAATCCAGCCTTTTCCAGCGCGGCCTCCAGGCGATCATCGTCGATCGCGTTGGCCGAGCGGCTTGAGCCGATAATCAGCACGTCGAGGCGTTTTTCAGACGGGTTTCGTTCGAGCTCGGCCAACACTTCGTCGACATGGGTGGCGCGCATGAGGTTCAGTGACCCGGCCGTCACATCCGTGAAGCCCACGAAAAGCATAAATCCGACGATCACGCCGGAAAGAATCTGGAAGGATTGTGCCTGTATCGGCAGCCGCGTGCGCAAAACCTGGATTGCGATGAGAGCGATGGCGCCGAACAGAAGAATGGGCTCTATATTGCTCACGGACTTGATCTCTTCCCGGGTGCAACAAACGTGCGTTGGCGCGTAGTTTACCCGATTACACCAATGAATGGACGACCGCGCTCACGATGCTGTTTACGGACGCCAGGTTCGCTATTTTCTTCGTGCTGTGTTTCGCCGTTTATTGGCTGCTCAGCCGCAATGCGCATCGCCATCACTTCCTGCTGGTGATGAGTTACGTGTTCTATGCCGCCTGGGATTATCGTTTCCTGGCCCTGATCATCTACGCTTCGGCTGTCGCCTTTATCGCCGCCAAGCTGATCAGCGCGAGCGATGACGTCGGGCGACGGCGTAAAATTCTCTTCGTCGCCGTCGGCCTTGAGCTCGCAAGTCTGTTCTTTTTCAAATACTTCGGATTCGTGTTTGAGAACATATCTGCGTTCTCGGGCGTGCTGTTTCAGACGCCTGACTGGTCGATTCCCGATATCCTCCTGCCGGTCGGGATCAGCTTCTTCACCTTCCAGGCCATCAGTTACATCGTCGATGTCGCGCGCGGCGACACGCGCCCATCGTCCAACCCGTTGGATGTCGCGCTGTACATCGCGTTCTTCCCTCAGCTGGTTGCCGGTCCGATCGTGCGCTCCACGGACTTCATGCCCCAGCTCGCGGAACAGAAGGTCCTGAACTGGGACGGGTTTATCCAGGGCGCGGCCGTTTTCCTGCTCGGCTTTTGTTACAAGGCCGCGATCGCCGACAATCTGGCGCTGGTCGTCGACCCGGTCTACGGCGCGCCGGAGGATTGGTCGCGGTTGTCGCTGTGGGTCGCGACATTGGCGTTCCACAGCCAGATCTACTTCGATTTTGCGGGCTATTCCTGGATGGCCATCGGCGTCGCGCTGATGCTGGGCTTCAAGTTGCCCGCCAACTTCAACTATCCCTATATCGCCCGGAATATCCGCGATTTCTGGCAACGCTGGCATATCTCGCTGTCCACCTGGCTGCGCGACTATCTCTACATCCCGCTGGGCGGCAGCCGGCACGGCGGCGGCCGGTTCGTGTTCGCGGCCATGGTCACCATGATCCTGGGCGGGATATGGCACGGCGCGTCGTGGAATTTCGTCCTCTGGGGGCTGCTGCACGGTGTCGCGATCCTGGCCTATCGCTATCGTGCGCTGATCCCCGGGTTCGGCGCACGGCGCCGGGGATCGCCGCTCATTGGCCTGATTTTTGGTGTCGCGATCACGCAGGTCTGGGTGTTGCTGCTCTGGATCCCGTTTCGGGCCGACACGTTCGCGGACACGACCTACATCGTCTCCGCAATGTTCGGGGGCAGCACCGCGAACGGTGAGAAGGGGTATCCGGTCTGGATGCTCCTCATGGTGGTCCTGCCGGTGCTGGTCGATGCCGCGGCGGGTTTAAAGGTCGACAAGCTGCGTGCGATGCGGCCGGGGACGCCGTTCGTCTATGGCCTGGTGGCCGGTGCGGCTTTCGCCCTGATGCTCGTTTTGCTGCCGCTGGACAGTTCGCCGTTCATCTACTTCCGCTTTTAGGACACAAAGGCACGAAATTGGGTGTTTCGCGGCTTGCCGTTGCGGGAATTCCGCGTAGTTTACGGGCAACTTGATGGGAGAAGTCGCGATGGCGATGCTGGTCGACGGCCAATGGGTCGAAGAGAACGAAACCAAGAACAAGACGGACAAGAACGGCGCCTTCAAGCGTACGGATTCCTCGTTCCGCAACTGGGTGACGGCCGACGGCGCGCCGGGACCGAGCGGGGCGGGCGGCTTCGTGCCCGAACGCGGCCGCTACCATCTCTACATCGCGATGAACTGCCCGTGGGCGCACCGGACCCTGCTGACGCGCACCTTCAAGGGGCTGGAAGACGTCATCAGCCTCGACAAGACGGTGCCGCGGCGCAGCGACCAGGGCTGGTATTTCGATGATGACCATGTCGACAACGTGCTGGGGCTGTCGGCCCTGCATCAGGTCTATACGGCGTCCGATCCCGATGCGACGACCCGGGTGACGGTGCCGGTGCTCTGGGACCGGGAGAGCGAGAGCATCGTCAGCAACGAATCCGCCGAGATCATCCGCATGATGGACGGCGCCTTCGATGCCTTCTCGAACAACGAACGCGACCTGTATCCCGACGAATTGTCCGGACAGATCGACGAATGGAACGACCTAATTTATCAAACGATAAATAACGGCGTGTACCGCGCCGGATTCTCGATGGCCCAGGATGCCTATGAGGCCGCGGTGCGCGATGTTTTCGCGACCCTGGACAAGCTGGAGGCGCATCTGGCCGAGAACCGTTACCTCTGCGGCGATCAGTTCACGGAAGCCGATGTGCGTCTGTTCCCGACCATGATCCGGTTCGATGTGGCCTATTACGGCGCGTTCAAGTGCAATCTGCGGCGCCTGATCGACTATCCCAACCTGTGGGCCTACACCCGCGAGATCTACCAGATGCCCGGCATTGCCGACACGGTCGATCTCGATGTCTACAAGCGCGGTTACTATTCGAAGAGCCCGCAGCGCAACCCGAGCGGCGTCGTCCCGCTGGGGCCCGCCATCGACCCGAGTGTGCCCCACGGCCGGGGGTAAACTGGAACGCCTGATCTGATGACGCCTGCGTCCGCGCCGAAAACGGTGCAACAACATATCGACGAGACACCTTTCTGGCCGGACGGAACGCCGGTTTCACAGGTGCCTCTCACGGGCATGCAATGGCGCATCTGGCTGCTCGCCGCGGCCGGCAAATTCTTCGAGGGCATGGTCGTCTTTCTCACCGGTGTCGCGCTGCCGTTGATGGCCCGGGAATTCGAGCTCGACGGGGTCGGGCATGGGCTTGTCGGGGCCGCACCGCTCGCCGGCATATTGTTCGGGGCCACCTTGCTCGGCGGTTTGGCCGACAGGATCGGGCGAAAGCCGCTGTTCGTCGGCGAGATGTTCCTGTTCGTGGCCTTTCTGGTCGCGATTGCCGTCACGCCCAACCTGCCGCTGCTGGTGATCTTCCTGTTCGGTATGGGGCTTGCCCTGGGGGCCGATTATCCGACGGCACACATGATGATCTCCGAAGCGATCCCGTCGAGGGTGCGCGGAAAACTGGTGATCGGCGCCTTTGGTTTCCAGGCACTTGGGGCAATTTTCGGCGTTGCAGTGGGGGTCCTGGTGCTCTCCCAGGAGCCCGATTTGGCCGCCTGGCGCTGGATGTATGCCGTGGCGATCATCCCCGGCCTCGCCGTCGCGATCGGGCGCATCTATGTGCCCGAGAGCGCGAACTGGCTGATGGCCCATGGCGATATTGGACCCGCACAAAAATCTCTGACGCGTCTGCTGCGGCGCGATCCGCCTTATCCGGACCAGCTGAACATTGCGCCCCCGCCAGCCACATTCGGTTCACGCACGACCGGATACGCGGCCCTGTTTTCACGCCGCAACCGGCGCGCCACAATCTTTGCCTCCCTGCCATGGTTTCTGCAGGACCTCGGGACATACGGAATCGGAATATTTACGCCCACGATTCTTGCCGCGACGCTCGGTCATTCGGTGGTGAAGTCCGGGTCCGTTGCGCAGATCGTGCATGGCGATATGGCCGCCGCCAAGGGCACCGCGATGATCGATGTTTTGCTGATCGTCGGCATCGTCGTCGCGGTTTTGCTGGCCGACCGTGTCGGGCGCGTCAGGCTTCAGGTGGCCGGCTTCGTCGGTTGTGCCGCCGGCTTGTCTATCGCCGCTTTGTCCGGCGCGTTCAGCGGTACAACACAACTCGTCCTGATTTTTGCAGGCTTCATGCTGTTCAATTTCATGACGAACATGGGCCCGAACGCCCAGACTTACCTGATCGCCGGCGAAGTGTTCCCCACGCATTTGCGTGGAAAGGGCGCGGGGTTTGCCGCGTCCTTTGCCAAGATCGGTGCCGTTGCCACCGCATTCCTGTTTCCGGTCCTGCTGCTTGATCTGGGGCAGGGCACGGTGCTCGGCATACTCATCGCAACGTCATTGATCGGGGCGCTTGTCACCTGGCGTTATCGTATCGACACGCGGGGGATCGACCTGGATACGCTGCACGATGATGGTTAGGTGCTCGTCAGAACCAACCGCTCGCCCAGCGTTCCCCGCGGCCGCGGTTGACGTGACCCGAGGCGGTCTGCACCCTTGATGTGGCTCCGGTTGTTACGTCGACGGCGGACTGTCTGGTGCGCGCAATGGTGGGAATGACATGAACGGGGCGATCGAAAATCTGCCGCTGATCATCCTGTTGATCGGTGCGACCGTCGTCGCAGCCATGATTCTGCGCGGGCTCTGCCGACGGATCGGCATACCGCCGCTGGTCGGCTACATGCTGCTGGGCGTGGCGGCCAGATTCGTTGACATAAACGGGGCTCTGCTGACCGGCGAGGTGATCGCGGTCTACGAGTTCCTCGGCGGGATCGGCGTCATCACATTGCTGTTTCGCGTCGGGATCGAGGCGGATGTTCGCGACATGCTGCGCCAAATCCGCCGGGCCGCCTGGGTCTGGATCGGGAATGTCGCGGCCAGCGGCCTGGCCGGGTTTGCCACCGCCCATTACCTGCTCGGGATTCCGTTCATTCCCAGCCTTTTTGCGGGCGTCGCCCTGACGGCCACCAGTCTCGGTATCTGCCTTGGCGTCTGGCGCGATGCCGGGCGCCTGCGCACCCCGGCCGGTGCGTTGCTGACCGACGTCGCCGAACTCGATGACATCTCGGGCATCATTCTGATGATCCTGCTGATCTCGATTGCGCCGGTCCTGATGTTGGGGAACGGCGGCGTGCTCAGTGCGTTGGGCCAGGCCGGGTTCGTCGTGTTGCTCAAGGTTGCCGGTTTCGCGGCGCTCTGTATCGCGTTTGCCTACTATCTCGAACGGCCCATCACGACATTCTTTGAGCGCCTCGAGCCGAGCCCGAACCGGATGATTCCGATAGCGGGTATGGCGCTTGTCATCGCCGCTGCGGCGGGCTGGCTCGGGTTTTCCCTGGCTGTCGGAGGCCTGTTTGCGGGGATGATATTCAGCCATGAGAAAGCAGCTGTGCAGGTCGATGAGGCCTTTTCGCCGCTGTATGATTTCTTCTCGCCGTTCTTCTTCGTCAGCATCGGTTTGTTGTTTGAGCCGACCCTCCTGGTCGCCGGGCTGGCAATCGGCGTCCCGCTGCTCGTCGCCGGTGTCCTTGGCAAAATCGCCGGAACCGTTTTACCGGCGCTGTCGATGACCACCCTGATGGGCGGGCTCGTCCTCGGGGTGAGCATGGTCCCGCGTGCGGAGATCGCGCTGGTCATCGCCTTCGAGGGACGCCGCCTGGGAGACTGGGCAATGCCACCCGAATTGTTCTCGGCGATCGTCGTGGTCAGCCTGGTGACGTCGCTTGTCACGCCGATTGTCGTTGCACGAATGCTGTCGGGCTGGACGCCACGCTTGAAGGGTGAGGCACCCACCGAGGAGCCTCCGCAGGCCTAGGCGGATCTGGCGGCGGATCAAGCTGCGGATCTAGCCAATCGCCCCGCATGCGTGCGTGATGCCGGTGCTGATCTTCTGGATCAGCGCGTAGGTCTCACGCAGCGGCTTGAAGATCGTGATGTGCTCGTCGATATAGCCCTCGCGGCTGAGCTGGGCGTAGGAGGAGGGCTCACCGAAATCCTCCGCCGGCCGCTGGCTGCTGGGAACAGGGAAGGCGCGTTCGAGAATCACCAGCGCGCTGGGGATGCCGAGCTGCAGCAATTCCGCCACCACATCGTCGATCGTGACATTCGGTTCCCGGCTGAACCGCGGCACCCGGGTGATCAGCCGGAACAGGTGCCCAATCACCGCCACCCGTATGGCGTGCAGCAACTCCACTGTGGCGTCTGGGTCGGGCATCGCATCGGGTGACGCCGCGCCGTTCAGGCCGAGTTCGTCGAATGCCGTCTGGCGCGCGATGCTGTCTTGCAGGAACAGCCGCAACATTCGGCTCAACCGTTCGTGACGCCGATTGCGCTGGAGCGTGCCGGCCAGGCTTTCCATGGGTTCGCGCAGGATCGGGTCGTCACTGGCCTGCGCCCGCAGGAGCCATGACACCGGGTCAAACAGGCCGACATAGGCGCGGAACGCGGCCAACGAGCCATAGCTGTCGGCCCGGTAGGCGAGATCGACCAGGCTCTGCAGGCGCGGCGACTGGTCGTAGATTCCCTGAAACCGCTCGGGATCGATCGCGATGGCGCCGCCCAATCCCCCGACGGTATTCGCGAGATATCCAAGCTGCTGCAGGATCGCGTTGTTCGGGATGGCGCGAATTTGCGACGGGTGGGATGAATCGGCCGGCCTCTGCCCCTCATGGGCGCGCTTGGTCGGGCGTGACCCGGATGTGGGCAGGAGGTTGGTCGCAAAGGTGGCGAGTAACGACGCATAGTCGGTGTCCTCGACCAGCCGGTCGTGGAAGCTCTTCACGGCGAGGAAGAATTCGAGCGAGAAATCGGTGTCGGCGTAGAAACTATCGTCGACCGCCGCAGCCGGGCCTTCGGTATCAAACCGCTGTTCGACCAGTCGGCTGAGGGTCGCCAGGGCGATCTCGGGATCGGCGAAGAAGACATACCCGTCGCCGCCCTGGAAACTGAGCTCCTGCTTTGACGTGATTTCAGCGGCCTCGAATACCGAGCGGCTGAACGGCGTGTCCACGTAATCGAGCCGCTGGGCGAACGCGGCGGGGTGGGCGCCGCGCCCGACGGATTCTCCATGGGTGTCGAAGATCACGACTTCGATGTCCGTCAGTCCAGCTGCCGCGAGGACGCCGGCGAGCTTGATCCGAAATCGCTCGATCGCCAGCGAGGCGGCAATCTGCCCCATGAACCGTCCGGCGTCGGAGAATCCGGTCTGCACGCATATCCGTTTGCGCGTGTGGACATAGGCCCGGAAATACTCGTTCTCGACGAGTTCAGCGATCATGTCGTGGCCATGTTCGAGCGCGTGCGGGGTCTCGAACAGGGGCGAGATATCCAGCCGGTCGTCGATCCCGAACAGGCGCGCGAAATACAGCGCAGTGAGAACCTCGAACGGAGATTCACACTCGGCGATCAGCAGCCGGATCGGGGTCTCGGAATCGATATGTTTCAGGATCTGAGAGGCGATCATGAACAGCCGTCGCGCCGATGCGGATTCCGCGATGACATCGCCGAAATTGCTGGTCACGGGAGATGCGTCCGCAATCAATTCGTTCAGGGCGCGCATATGGGAGCGTCGGGTGGCCGATACGTTGGGCGAGTGTTCGAGGCCGACATCCCGGCGGATCGCGTTGACCAGCTGTGACGCGTTAAGCCGGAGATGCACATGCGCGGCACCCAGCCCGCTGGTGGCGACGAGGGCGCGGAGATTGGCGACGGCGCCGGCCAGTTCGCTCGGTGCTATTTCTACGGCGCGGTCCAGCGGTGTGCGCAACGCGGCGGCGCTGCTCTGGCGCGTGTCGCTGCGCGACGCGATGTGGCGGTTGAACTGCTGAACCGCGTCACCATCCATCGTATCCGTGTTGAGGGAGGCCAGGTCGGCAGCGATCAGGTCGCGCAATCCGGCCAATCGTGCGGCCACCAGTTCTATCTGGGCAGGGAACTCGTCGCCCGGGTCGGCAATGCCGGAGATGTCGGCGTTGATGGCGGTGGCACGGCTGATCAAATAGTCGACCTGGTCGAGTTCGCTGCGCAGACGTGCGGACAGCGTGTCCGACCAACCGATATCGGCGCGGCCGTCGAGGTCGTATCCGACCCAACTCGCGAGCGTTGCGATCTGCGGCACGAGTTTGCGCCACTCGTCGGGGTAGGCGGCCCTGGCCACATCGAGAATGATGGCGTGAACCTGGCCACGTGCCAGACGCGCATTGGCGATGGCCCGGGCTGCGAATTCCTCTTCGAGGCGCAGGTCGATTGGCGCGGGCGGTCCGAACAGGTCGCCGTCGGACAGGGACTGGATGACGTCGCTTGATTCCGTCGGGTCTCCCGCAAGTTCGGCAAGGGCGCTCATCGCTTCGCGCGACATAGAGAAGGTGGGATGCGCGGTGAAGACAATGCCGAAGGTCGCGCGTTCGACCAGGGTGCTGAAATCGGTGAATGCGACGGTCTTCCCGTCCGGGCTGCGGGTCAGGCCTTCGAACAGGTCGCGCAGGCCCTGCGCGTTCACCTCTGGATCAACCTCGCCGAGATACTTGCCGAGGCGGCCGGCACGGACCTGGAAAGCATCCCGGGTCAGCCCGTCGACGGCATCCGTGAGGTCGGCAAGCGCGATGTCGCCGCGATCGAGCATGCGCGTGATCTCGTCGGAGACCTTCTGCACATGGTTTGCGAGCGGCTCGTCCCGTGCCGCATGCCGGTATGCCCCATAGAGGATGGAGAGCTGGCCGGAGATGTCCTCGGACGAACTGGCAGGGCTCATCCGGCCGCTGCGGCCAGACGGTCGAGCCCGGCCTCGAGGTCGGCGATCAGATCATCGGGATGTTCGAGACCCACATGCAGACGCAACAGGGTGCCGGTCGATTCCCATTCGGTCGCGGTCCGGAGGGGCTTCGACGGAAGGATGAGGGACTCATAACCGCCCCAGCTGGCACCCATGGCAAATAGTTCCATGCCGTCGAGCATGGCGCCCAGCGCCGTGTCGTCATGGTGTTTGTCCAGGGTCAGGCCGAACAGGCCACATGCGCCCTCGAAATCGCGCTTCCAGAGTTCATGTCCGGGATCATCGGGCAGGGCGGGGAAGAGGACCCGGGTGACTTCCGGGCGTGTCTTCAGCCATTTGGCGACGGTGAGCGCGTTTTCCTCGTGCTGGCGCAGGCGCACCGCCATGGTGCGCAGGCCCCGCAAGCCGAGATAGCAATCGTCCGGCGCGGCATGCTGACCCCAGTAGCGGAAGTTCATCAGGATCTTTTCGTAATACTCTTCCGTCGTGACGATGATGCCGAGCATGGCGTCCGAATGGCCGACGATATATTTGGTCGCGGCATGTACCGAGACATCGACGCCTTTCTCGAAGGACCGGAAGTTGAGCGGCGTACCCCAGGTGTTGTCGTTGATGACGACTGCACCACGCGCGTGTGCTGCGGCGGAGATCGCCGGAATATCCTGGACTTCGAAGGTCTGGGAGCCGGGCGCTTCGGTGAGCACGACCTTGGTGTTGTCCCGCAGCAGGTCTGCGATGCCGGCGCCGATCAGGGGATCGTAATAGGTGGTCTCGACGCCGTACTTGGCCATGACGTTGTTGCAGAAATTGCGCGTCGGGAAATAGGCGCTGTCGGAGACGAGAATATGGTCACCGCTTTCGACAAAGGCGGAGATTGCCGTGGTGATTGACGCGAGCCCGGACGACACGGCGATTGCGTGATCGCCGCCCTCGACCAGGGCGACAGCTTCCTCGAGGGACTTCTGGGTTGGTGTGCCCATGCGCCCGTAGGTGATGTGCTTGGTGAAATCGCGCGCGCGCCACTCGGCCAAGGTTGGGCTGGTGATCGTGGATGCGTGATAAACCGGCGGATTGACGATCCCGAAATTGTTCTCCGGGTCACGCCCACCGCTGGCGAGCAGCGTCTCCGGGTGAACATTGTCCTTCTTGGTCATGCGGCACCCTTTTCCTTTGGTGTTTCGTCATTGCTGCCCCATTCGGTCCAGGATCCGTCGTAGAGGGCCCAATTGTCGCGGCCGACCAGATGCATACCGAGACCCAGGATGCAGGCGGTAACGCCTGATCCGCAGGTCGTCGTCACGGTGCGGGAACCGTCCACGCCGGCCCTGTCGAAAGCGGCGCGTAGCGTGTCGGCGTCACGGAAGGCACCGGATTCAGCGTCGACGATCTCGGCATATGGCAGGTTGGTCGAGCCCGGGATGTGGCCGGGCTCCACGCCGGCGCGCGCCTCGGGCTGGCTGCCGTCGAAACGATTGGCGGCGCGAGCATCCAGCACCAGTTCCTCGGTGCTCTCGATGTTGGCCTGAATCTGAGCGATTGAGCGGAGTTTCGTCTCGTCCAAGCTCGCGCTAAAGGTTGCAGCTGCAAATGACGGGATATCCGCAGTAACCGGGCGGTCCTCCGCCTGCCACTTGCGGAACCCGCCGGTCATCACGGCCACATTCTCGTGGCCGAAGGCCCGAAACATCCACCAGACCCGCGGGGCCGAGAATAGGCCGTCGGCGTCGTAGACGATGACCCGCTGATCGTTGGAGATGCCCATGGCCCCCACGGCTGCGCTGAAGTCATCTGCGCTCGGGAACATATGGGGCGAGGGGGTCGGAGCCGGGTCGCACACGGCATCAATATCGAAATGGATCGTGCCCGGGATATGCGCCTCCTGATACTCGGCCTTGCCGTTCCGGCCTGTCGCCGCGAGGTGATATGAGCCGTCGAGGATACGGACGTTCGGGTCGTCCAAATGGTCGGCAACCCAGGCCGTGTCGACCAGTGAACCAGCGTTTACGTAGGTCATAAGAATTATTCCTTATGTATCTGATTTATATGTCGTTTAGAGAGATCGCAACGCGCCGGTTCTGACGCCCCTTGCTCTCGATTTTGGTGACCGTGACGGGGCCAATTTCCGACGTGTTCGCGACATGTGTGCCGCCGCATGGCTGCAGATCCTGACCGGCAATCCGGATCAGGCGAACCTGACCGGCACCGCTCGGCGGTTTCACGCTCATGGTCTTCACCAGATCGGGCTGGGCTGTGAGCTCGGCGTCGGTGATCCAGTCCTGATCGACGGCATGATTGCCGGCGATCAATTCGTTCAGTTTCGCGGTGATCTCGTCCTTGTCCAGATTGCTCTCCGGAATGGCGAAATCGAGCCGACCCTTGCCGTCGTTCACCTGGCCGCCGGTCACCGGAAACTCTACGACGGCCGAAAGCAGGTGCAGGCAGGTGTGAACCCGCATCATGCGGTGCCGCCGCGCCCAGTCGATTTCGGCCGTGAGTTTGGCGCCCGTGGCCGGCGAAATCTGAGCTTCGGCGGGCACATGCACGATTATGTCCGGCCCGCCATCCTCGTCGCGACCCTTTACCGTGGTTGCGATCTCGATGGTGGTGCCATCTGCAAGCCGCAAGATGCCGGAATCACCGGGCTGACCGCCGCCTGTCGGGTAAAATACGGTCCGGTCGAGAACGATGCCGCCCAGATCGTTCACCGAGACAATCGTTGCGTCGCAGGATTTGGCGTAGGCGTCGTCGCGGAAGACCGTGTCCGTTGCAGCGTTGCTCAATTGTCCAGCCATTCCGGGAAGGGCAGGCCCTTTTCCTTGAGGAATGCCACGTTGAAGATCTTGGACGCGTAGCGATGGGAGCCATCACACAGGACGGTGACGATCGTGTGGCCCGGTCCCAGTTCCTTGCCCAGACGGATCGCACCGGCGACGTTGATGCCGCTCGACGTCCCGACACTGAGGCCTTCTTCGCGGATCAGATTGTACATGATCGGCAGCGCTTCCTCGTCGGGGATCTGGAACGGAAAGTCCACCGGAGCACCCTCGAGATTGGCGGTAATCCGGCCTTGGCCGATGCCCTCGGTGATCGATGAGCCCTCGGATTTGAGCTCCCCGTTGGCATAGAAATTGTAGATTGCCGCACCCATCGGGTCAGCGAGGCCGATCTTGACGTCCGGATTGCGACTTTTCAGATACATGCCCACACCGGCAAGGGTGCCGCCGGTACCGACCGCGCAGATGAAGCCGTCGAGCTTACCCTCGGTCTGGTCCCAGATCTCGGGGCCTGTGGTATCGAAATGACCCTGCCGGTTCGCAACATTGTCGAACTGGTTGGCCCAGATCGCGCCCGCGTCTTCCTTGGCGGCGAGCTCATCAGCCAGGCGACCCGACTGCTTGATGTAGTTGTTGGGGTCCTTGTACGGGACCGCGGGCACCTCGATGAGCTCGGCACCGGCCTGACGCAGGGCGTCCTTCTTTTCCTGGGTCTGGGTCTCGGGAATGACAATGACCGTGCGGTAGCCAAGGGCATTCGCCACATGTGCAAGCCCGATGCCGGTGTTGCCGGCCGTCCCTTCGACGATGACACCGCCGGGTTTCAGCAGGCCTTTCGCCTCGGCGTCCTTGACGATGGCCAGGGCGGCACGGTCCTTGACGGATCCGGCGGGATTGAGAAACTCAGCCTTTCCCAGGATGGTGCATCCGGTCTCTTCCGAGGCCCGACGTAACTTGATCAGCGGCGTATTGCCGACCGCTTCGATGAAACCGTCGCGAACGTTCATTTCACTGCCTTTTTGTGTGATTCCAGGGAAAGTACGCTTGGCGGGAATGTAGCTCCCGGCCCGTGGCCCTGCAAGCGCACGGGCGTCTATTCGGCCCGTTTTCGGACAATTTAACGGGCTTGATTGTTGCCGCGCGCCAGCGAATAACAGTGCCGGTCTTGGCGCGGGTGTTGTTCTGGTGCGAATAGGCCAACGGTTGATCATGGGGGATGCAATGGAACTGGGACTTTCGGGAAAACGCGCGCTGGTATCGGGATCGACCCTGGGGATCGGCCGCGCGATCGCAGAATCCCTCGCCAAAGAGGGCGCGTCCGTCATTGTGAATGGTCGCGATGCGACCCGCGTCGAGCAGGCGGTGGCGGAAATATCCAATGTCGGTACGGTCGCAGGGTTCGCCGCCGATCTCTCGACGGCGCAGGGTGCCACCGATCTGACAGCCTTTGCGACACAGGAAGGCCCGGTCGACATCCTGGTCAACAATGCCGGAATGTTCACCGTGAGCGAGTTCTTCGACATCGAAGACGCCGACTGGCAGGCGATGTTCGATCTCAATGTGATGAGCGCGGTGCGTCTCTCACGCGCGTTGATGCCGGCGATGCTGGAACGGGGATGGGGACGGTTGTTGTTCATCGGTTCGGATCAGAGTTCCAAGCCCAATCCTTCGATGGCCCACTACGCCATGACCAAGACCGCGCTGGTTTCGATCGCGCGGAGCCTGGCCGAACGAACCCGCGAGACCGGCGTGACGGTGAATACCTTGCAGGTCGCTCCAACATGGACCGACGGCGTGGACGCTTTCATGCGGCAGATGGCGGAAATCGAAGGCACGACGCCGGAAGAGATGAGCAAGGGTTACTTCGCCGAAGGGGAAGGGCGCACGTCGCTGCTGCAGCGCTGGGCACAACCCGAAGAGATCGCGGCGGTCGCGACATTCCTGTGTTCGCCCCAGGCATCCGCGATCAACGGCAGCGCGCCGCGTGCGGATGGCGGCATGGTCCGGTCGCTGTTCTAGGCGTCCGCGTCGTCTTTTCCGGGTCCGTCCAGGACGGCCTTCGCGTCCGGTGACACCGAGCGGAGATGCAGGTCGCGTTGCGGGAAGGGAATTTCGATTCCGTTTTCGTGGAACAGGTCCCACACCCGAAGCAGGACCGCGCTCTTGATGTTCGACACGCCCCCCTGCGGATCGCTGATCCAGAAGCGGATTTCCATGTCGACCGAACTGTCGCCAAACCCCTTGAGCAGGCACACCGGCTTGGGATCGCTGACAATCCGGTCCAGACCCTCGGTTGCTTCGATGCACAGGGCGATCGCCTGGTGCACGTCGGTGCCATATGAGACGCCGACCGGGATTTTTAACCGGACGCGCTTTCCGCTGAACGACCAGTTCTCGACGCGCGTGACGATCAGCTCTTCATTCGGAATCAGGTGCTCGATGCCGTCGCGGGTGACGACGGACACGTAGCGCGCGCCCAGCGACTGGATCCAGCCATAGGTGCCGGCCACGCCGATCGTGTCGCCCGGCTTGATGGAGCGGTCCATCAACAAAATGATTCCGCTGATGAAGTTGCTGACGATCTTCTGCAGGCCGAAGCCAATGCCGACGCCCAGCGCGCCGCCGAACACCGCCAGGGCGGTGAGATCGATCCCGACGCTGTTGATCGCGACGAACACGGCGAAGATGACCAGCAAAATCTTCAGCAGCTTCGAGAACAGGACCTGCATCGAGGGTGTCAGGTTCGGCAGCTTGTTGATGCGCCGCTCGAGCAGGTTCGCGGCGATGTTGGCCAGCCAGAGCAGCAAGACGAGATAGAACAGCCCCTCGATGACCCCGAGTGCGGTGACGCGGACCTGGCCGACCTTGAGCGCGATTCCGTCGAGGAGATCGAGTGCCGGTCGAAGGAAACCGAGGATATTCAACGCGGCGATGACCCAGACCACGACGGCAATGAAACGCGCCCAGACCTCTTCGCGGACGAATTGGGTGATCAGCCGGATGACGATCCAGGCGTTGACCAGACTGACGACGACCGACATCAGCTTGTCGCGCAATTCGAGCTGGTCGGCGGCGGCCACTGCGATCCAGAGCAGGATGACCCAGATGATCGGCGTGATCAGCGTCAGAAATGTGCGCCAGACCACAGAAAGTTTGGCGTCGTGGCGCGAGTTTTCGAGTTTCGCTTCGAGCCACTTCCGGAAGGGAATGGCAACGACCCGGGCGAGCAGCAGGGTCGTGACGATGGCGCCGAGCTCCCAAAGAGCGGCCAAGGTCAGGATTTCTGCTTCGACCCATATCTGCGCGTCGGCCAGAAGGGCCAACCACAATTCACGATCCAGAAGCCTGTCCATCGATGCCGTCAGTCTCGCCCAAAATGCCGTCAGACGGGCTGGTCAAACCAGATGCTCCCGCCCGTTCTACGGCTTACGGTATCAGCATATAGGCGAGGCATGGAGATTCGCGGATAGGTCCGGTTGGCCGTTGGTTCTATTCCTGCGGATAGAATGCGGCGCGTAGGCCCTCGGCCGCGAAATCGAGCGCCTCGAAGGCGGCGTCGACATAGCCGCCCATGCTTGGAAACAGGTGCGGGTAGCCCTCCCAATTGCGATGGCGAACCGGGACGTTCGCTGCGGCGAGACGTTCGGCATAGGCGATGCCCTCGTCGCGCAGCGGATCGTGGCTTGCCGTGATCACCGTGGCCGGAGGGAGTCCCGTAAAGTCATTGGCCTGGAGTGGCGAGACACGCGGGTCATGGCGCAGGGCCTCATCATCGAGATAATTCTCCACCCAGCGTTCCTGCATGCGGCGGGTGAGGATGGGGCCGTCGGCATTCTCCACATAAGAGGGGGTGTCGAAGATCAGGTTGGTGATCGGGCAAATCAGGACCTGTGCGGCGAGGGGCGGGCCGGAATCGCGAAGCTGCTGGGCGGTGACCGCCGTGAGGTTGCCGCCGGCGCTGTCGCCGGCGACGGCGATGCGCGTGGGATCGGCGCCGATTTCATCGGCGTGTTCATGCACCCAGCGCACGGCCCATTGGCAATCGTCGAAGGCAGCGGGGAATTTATGTTCGGGCGCCAGCCGGTATTCGACGGATACGAAGATGGCGCGCGCGGCGTTGGCCATGTAGCGGCATTGCGGCTCCACCGTATCGTGGCTACCGATGGTCCAGCCGCCGCCGTGGAAGTAAACGACCACCGGCAGGGGTTGGTCGTCGGGTGCGGTCACGGGAACATAAATGCGCAGCGGCACCGGTCCGCCCGGGCCCGCCGGATACAGGTCCATCACCCGGCGCAGCGGCACAGGGGCCTGGTTCAGGAGGGCAACCCGCTCGCGCAGTGTCGCGCGTGCCTCGCCCGGGGAGAGGTCCGGGAAGCTCACGCCCGCCATCATGGCGACAGCCTTGCGGATCTGGGGGTGAAGTTCCATGGCACATCATCCTTTAGGAAGTGGGACAGTTGGCGGCGGGCCGAATGTTGCTCGGTCTGTTGATCGCCCAGGATCTGTCCACATATAGCATTCCAGCGCAATGCTGAACCGACCCAGGCCAGTTCCGAAGTCTGAAGGCGGCGGACAACCGTAGGAGATATTGATGCGTACAGAGAAATTCGAGTTTCCGGGGCATTCAGGCGAGATGCTGGCCGCGCGGCTGGACGCGCCGGACCAGGCGCCGCGGGCCTACGCGTTGTTTGCCCACTGCTTCACCTGCACCAAGGATATCTATGCTGCGTCGCGGATCGCCCGTGCGCTAACGGAAACGGGCATCGCGGTGGTGCGCTTCGATTTTACCGGCCTCGGGCATTCCGACGGGGAATTCGCCAACACCAATTTCTCGTCCAACGTCGAAGACCTGGTGGCGGCAGCAGACCATATGCGTGACGCGCTGGCCGCGCCGCATCTGATCATCGGCCATAGCCTGGGCGGGGCGGCGGTGCTCGCAGCGGCTGGCCAAATCGACGAGGTGAAGGCCGTGGTGACCATCGGCGCGCCGGCCGAACCGGCGCATCTGGCGCACATGTTCCAGGATTCAGCCGAGGAGATCGAGACGGCGGGCCAGGCCAATGTCCTGCTGGCTGGCCGCGAATTCACGATCAAGAAGCAGTTCCTCGACGACATCGAGGGGCAAACTCTGACCGCATGCCTCGCGAAGCTGGGCCGGGCCCTGCTGGTGATGCACAGCCCGATCGACAACACCGTGGGTATCGAGAACGCCGCGGCGATCTTCGCGGCCGCCAAACACCCCAAGAGCTTCATCTCCCTGGACGATGCCGATCATCTGGTCTCGCGCAAGGAAGACGCCGAATACGCCGCGACCGTGCTGGCGGCCTGGGCGAGCCGCTATATCCCGGTGGGGGAAACGTCGGACGCGGCGGGTGAAAAGGCGGCAGAAGGCGAGGTCGTTGTGTCGGAGACCGGCGAGAACCCGTTTGCCCAGGCGATCAGCGCCGGCGTGCACAGCCTGCGCGCGGATGAACCGTTGAAGATCGGCGGCGGGAACACCGGCCCCACGCCCTATGATCTGCTGCTGTCGGGCCTGGGCGCCTGCACCTCGATGACCATCCGGATGTATGCGAACCGCAAGAAGTGGCCGCTGGAGAAGGCGACGGTGCGCCTGACCCATGACAAGATCCACGCCGAGGATTGCGCCGATTGCGAGACCAAGGACGGGCGGATCGACCGCATCGCGCGGACCATCGAGCTCACCGGTGACCTGGACGATGAACAACGCGCGCGGCTGCTCGAGATCGCCGACAAATGCCCGGTCCACCGCACACTCGAGAGCGAGGTGAAGGTGGAGACCCGTCTGGCGGACTGAAGGCCCAAAGACCCAGCTTCACGGGCTATTGCCCGGCTGTCATTTGCCGTTGCCGCGGGAAGCGTGGATACTCGTGGCAACAGGTGACAGGAGCAAGGTTTTGAAAATACTCAAATATTTGATCGCCGCGGGGTTTTTCGCAGCAACGTCGGCACTGGTGACAGCGCCCGCCGCAGCACAGAGCCATGACTGCGGCAGCGTCACGCTCGCGGACATGAACTGGAGTTCGGCGACCTTCATCGCCAACCTGGACCGGTTCGTCCTCGAACATGCCTATGGTTGCGACGCCGAGCTGATCCCCGGCGACACCGTGCCGACCGGCACGTCGATGATCGAGAAGGGCAAGCCTGACATCGCGTCCGAACTCTGGACCAACTCCTTCCGCGATGCCCTCGATGCGGGGGTGAAGGAGGGGCGCCTGGTGATCGCCGGAAAATCCCTGTCCGATGGTGGGCAGGAGGCATTCTGGGTGCCGCGCTATCTGGTCGAGAAGCATCCGGAGCTCGCCACGATTCAGGGCGTGATCAAGAACGCCGGTCTGTTCCGCAATCCCGAGGACCCGACCCAGTCCGTGCTGATGGGTTGCCCGTCCGGCTGGGCCTGCCAGATCTCGGTGGAGAATATGGCGAAGGCGATGAACCTCGGCGATGCAGGTTTCATCGTCCGCGATCCGGGCTCGAGCGCGGGCCTGTCGGGTTCCCTGACGCGCGCGTATGAGCGCGAGAAGCCCTGGCTCGGCTACTACTGGGCGCCGACGGCACTGCTCGGCAAGTTTGATATGGTTGCGGTCGATTTCGGCAGCGGCATCGACCTTGAGGGCTACGTCAACTGCATCACCCAGGTGGATTGCGAAAATCCGCAGCCGACGATGTTTCCCCCGGCACCCGTGCTGACCGTCGCCGTCTCGGATCTGGCCAAACGCGCGCCGGACGCCGTCGACTATCTCTCCAAACGCGCGTTCACCAACGCGTTCCTGAACGGCCTGCTCGCCTGGATGGAAGAGAATCAGGCCGATGGCGAGATCGCGGCGGTCCATTTCCTGAACGAGAATGAGGCTGTCTGGCGCCCCTGGGTGTCGGACGCGGCTGCCGCCCGGATAAAATCCGCGCTCGCCAGCCTCTAGCGACTATCATTTCATCCCGGCGGCCCATCGGTCGCCGGGATTTTCATTAGCCGGGCCGCAATCGCATCGGAGATTTGGACCATGGCCGACACATCATGGTGGGTGACGTTCCCCCAAATGGAGCGCGAGACGCTGGTCGGGTTCCGCAAGGCGCTGGATGGAGCTTATCGCGATTTCTCGCGCAGCTACGGGGATGCCATTGAGGCGTTCTTCGAGCCGCTGCTGTTCTTCCTGGTCTGGTTCGAGAGATTGCTGATCAACGCGCCCTGGTGGGCGGTGCTGGTCGTCGTGTGTGCGCTGGTCTTCCTCGTCGGCAGGTCATGGAAGATCGTCGCGGGAACGGCCGTGGCGTTTCTGCTGATCGGTTACTTCGGCATGTGGAAAGACACGATGAGCACCATGAGCATCATCACGGTCTGCACCCTGATCGCGATCGCCCTGGGCGTGCCGATCGGGATCGTGATGGCGCGCTCGGACAGGGCCCGGACGATCGTCACACCGATTCTCGACGTGATGCAGACCATGCCGGCCTTCGTCTATCTGATCCCCGTGGTGATGCTCCTGGGCATCGGCAAGGTGCCGGGGGTGATTGCGGTCGTGATCTATGCGATCCCGCCGGTCATTCGCCTGACCAACCTGGGTATACGCCTGGTCGACAGGGACGTGCTGGAAGCCGCCGATGCGTTCGGCGCGAGCGGCTGGCAGCGCCTCGTTGGCGTGCAGATTCCGCTGGCATTGCCGACGATCATGGCGGGCATCAACCAGACCATCATGATGGCATTGGCCATGGTGGTGATCGCCTCGATGATCGGCGTGCAGGGGCTGGGCCAGCCGGTGCTGCGCTCGATCACCAACCAGTATTTCACCCTCGGCCTCCTCAACGGGCTTGCGATCGTGGCGCTGGCCATCGTCTTCGATCGGGTGTCCCAGGCCTACGGCCGGCGGATGCAGCTGCAGTATGAGCGCATCAGCAATGTCTGAGCCGATGATCGACATCCGGGGGCTCTGCAAGGTCTTCGGCGGCGCGGCCGAGACCGTGATGCCCCTCGTGCGCGAAGGGATCGGCAAGCAGGAACTGCTCGACCGGCACAATTGCGTGCTCGCCCTGCGGGACATCAACCTGGCAATCCCGGCGGAGAGCATCCAGGTGGTCATGGGGCTTTCGGGTTCGGGCAAGTCGACCCTGATCCGGCATATCAACCGGCTGATCGAGCCCACATACGGCGACATCATCGTCGATGGGCAAAGCGTGTCGGGCATGGACGCGAGCGCGCTGAGGGCGTTTCGGCGCAACACCGCATCGATGGTCTTTCAGGGGTTCGCCCTGATGCCTCATCGCACGGTGCGCGAGAATATCGGCTACGGCCTGAAGGTCCGGGGGCTGGACCGCGACGAGATCGATACGCGCGTGTCCCACTGGATCGACCGGATCGGGCTCGACGGTTTCGCGGACCGTTTTCCCACCGAACTGTCGGGCGGCATGCAGCAGCGCGTTGGCCTGGGACGCGCGCTCGCGACCGACCCGGATATTCTGCTGATGGATGAAGCTTTCAGCGCACTGGACCCGGTGATCCGCGTCGAAATGCAAAATATTCTGCTGGAGCTTCAGGCGGAGCTGCGGAAGACGATCATGTTCATCACCCATGATCTGGATGAGGCGCTGCGGATCGGCGACGACATCGCGATCCTGCGGGATGGTGAAATCGTCCAGCAGGGTGCGCCCCAGGATATCGTGTTGGCACCCGCCGACGACTACATCGCCGAGTTCGTGAAGGACATCAATCGAGGCCGGGTGATCCAGGTGGGGCGAGTCATGGCGCCGATTACGAATGGGACCACCGGCCCGGCGATTTCACACGACAGTTTGCTTGAGGCCGCAGCGATCGCCCTGGCGGAGGCGGGCGCCGACGCGGGGATTGTCACGGCCGCCGACGGCCGCCCTGTGGGTGCAATCTCGCGGGGTGATCTGATGGCGGCGATGGTCGCGCGGGCAACAGCTGGGAACTAGTCAGACCCACCAGCGGCCGCTGGCGCCGATCACCACGACGATCAGGCCGAGCGGCAGGTTCACCGCGATAATCTTGCGGATCCGGTCCAGGTCCTTGCCCGCCTGCGGCCAGTTCTCGCCGTCGACCGCCTCGCGGAAGTCCGGCCAGGCCCCCCAGTAGAGCCAGGCGAAGAGCAGGACCATGACCCAGGCGATACCTTGCATGATGTGCACATGCGCACCGGCAAACGCGAACCCGCCCTGGACCGTGAACAGCACCCAGTAGCCGGATGCGAACAGCAGGATGATCGACAGCCAGACCCAGGGGAAAAACTTCTGGAAGGTCACGCGTATGAGCGTCAGCCGGTCGGCCGGTTGTGATAGCGATGCAAGGGCGGGACGCATGCACACATAGATGGTGAACATGCCGCCGACCCAGATGACGGCGCCGAGAATGTGCAGGGAAAGCGCGATGGTGGTCATGGGGAGGCTCCGGCGGAAAGGGATGCGACGAGGAGGACTGCGGCGGGCATTGTACCCGTCGCGCTGCGTCGCATTCAGTGAAAATTTCGCGACTTGATCGCGATGTGGGTGTTGCGCGGGTGACGCCAGAGCGAGGGCTTCGCGAGCCTGGAGCCGCCGGCCTCTGACTGGCGGGGGTCGGGCGACACGCCGTACTTGATCTCGTCGGTGCTGCTGTCGTTCGTGCTGCCATCACCAAGCGCGTCGAGCCGGTGCGACAGGTCGACGATGTCCTCGGCGATCAGGTGGGTGACGATGCCCTGGCGCTGCAGCCTGCCGGTGATCTGCACCAGCCGCGACGACAGCACCACCTTGCGCAGGCGCTCGAAGACATCGGGCCAGATGATGACATTGGCGACCCCGGTCTCGTCCTCCAGGGTCAGGAAGATCACGCCGTTGGCCGTCCCGGGGCGCTGGCGGACCAGAATCAATCCGACCGTGGTCAGGCGCTGGTTGTTGGGGCGTTCGCGCAACTCGCGGGCGGGCACGGCGTTCATCGATGCCAGTTCGTCGCGGAGCAGCCCCACCGGGTGATGATTGAGGGACATGCGGATCGCGGCGTAATCATTGGCGACGACCTCGCCGGGTGTCTCGTCGGGCAAGGCTATCTGAGTCTCCGGAGAGACTTCGGGGGCGACGTCGCGGGCATCGGCCACGGCGAACAGGGGCAGGGCTGCGGACGTCTCGCGGCCGTTGTGCCCGAGTGCCCTGATCGCCCACAGGGCCTCGCGCCGCTCAAGCCCGAGGGAGCCGAATGCGCCGGCCTCGGCAAGCGCCACCAGTGCGGCGGTGTTCACATTGGTGCGGCGCCAGACATCCTCGACCGAGAGGTAACCCGCATCCGGGAGCGCCGCCGCGACGGCCTCGGCGGCCTCCCGGTTCAGGGACTTGATCTGCCGGTAACCGAGGCGCAGCGCGTGGCCGCCGTCCTTGCTGTCTGGCAGCGGCTCCAGCCGGTTGTCCCACAGGGAATGGTTCACATCGGGGCCACGCACCTCGACGTCATGCTCGCGGGCATCGCGGACGATCTGCGCGGGCGCGTAGAAGCCCATGGGCTGGCTGTTGAGCAGGGCCGCGGCGAACACGTCGGGGTGGTGGCATTTGAGCCAGGAGGAGACATAGACCAGCAGGGCAAACGACGCCGCGTGGCTCTCGGGGAAGCCATATTCGCCGAAGCCCTCGATCTGGCGGAAACAGCGCTCGGCGAAGTCGCGGTCATAGCCGCGCGCGGCCATGCCCTCGACCATCTTGGCGTGGAAGGTGTGGATGGTGCCGGTCTTGCGGAACGTCGCCATGGCGCGGCGCAGCTGGTCGGCCTCGCCGGGGGTGAAGCCGGCGGCGACGATGGCGATCTTCATCGCCTGTTCCTGAAACAGGGGCACGCCGAGGGTCTTGCCGAGGACGTCTTCGAGCTCCTTTGAGGGGAATTCCACCGTCTCCAGCCCGTCGCGCCGACGGATATAGGGGTGCACCATGTCGCCCTGGATCGGGCCGGGGCGGATGATCGCGACCTCGATCACCAGATCGTAGAAGTTGCGCGGCTTCATGCGCGGCAGGAAGGCCATCTGGGCCCGGCTCTCGACCTGGAACACGCCCAGGGAATCCGCCTGGCCGAGCATGTCGTAGACCGCCGGGTCCTCGGGCGGCACGGTCGCCAGCTCCAGGGGGCGGTCATAATGGTCGGCCAGCAGCGCGAAGGCCTTGCGGATGCAGGTCAGCATGCCGAGCGCGAGCACGTCGATCTTGAGGATGCCCAGGGCATCGAGATCGTCCTTGTCCCACTCGATGACCGTGCGGTTGTCCATCGCGGCGTTTTCGATGGGCACGAGTGCGTCCAGCCGGTCGCGGGTGATCACGAACCCGCCGACATGCTGGGACAGGTGGCGGGGAAAGCCGATCAGCTCGCGGGTCAGGCGCAGGGCGAGGCTCAACCGGTTGTCATCGGGGTCCAGGCCAAGGGAGCGGACCACCTCGTCGGGCACGCCGTCATTGGACCAGCCCCAGACCTGGCCAGACAGGGCGGCGACCGTGTCCCCGGTCAGGCCCAGCGCCTTGCCGACCTCGCGCAGGGCCGAGCGCGAGCGGTAGCTGATCACCGTGGCGGCCAGCCCGGCGCGTTCGCGGCCGTATTTCGCGTAGATGTACTGGATCACCTCTTCGCGGCGCTCATGCTCGAAATCCACGTCGATATCGGGCGGCTCGTCGCGCTCGGCCGAGATGAACCGCTCGAACAGCAGATCCAGACGGTTCGGGTCCACCGCGGTGATGCCGAGGCAGAAGCAAACCGCGGAATTCGCCGCCGATCCGCGTCCCTGGCACAGGATGTCCCGGGAGCGGGCGAAGCGGACGATGTCGTCGACCGTCAGGAAGTAGGCGGCATAACGCAGTTCGGCGATCAAAGTGAGCTCATGCTCAAGCTGGGCACGGACTTTGGCGGGGATGCCGTCCGGATACTTTTTGGCGGGATAACGCGTCGCCGCGCCGCGCCATGTCAGCCGCGCGAGTTCGGCATCGGGGGTGTGCCCGGCGGCGCCCGGCTCGGCGGGGTATTCGTAGCGCAGTTCATCGAGGGAAAAGCGGCATCTGGCGGCGATTTCGGCCGTCCGGGCGATCGCGTCGGGGTAATCGCGGAACAGCCGCGCCATCTCGGTGGCCGGTTTCAGGTGTCGCTCGGCGTTGACCGCCAGGCGGCGGCCCGCATTGTCGATGGTGCAATGCGCGCGGATGCAGGTGACGACGTCGGCCAGGGCGCGCCGTTCGACCGCGTGATAACGCACATCGTTGGTGGCCACGAGGGGTGTGGCGCATTCCTCGGCGATGGCGGCCAGCCGGGCGAGCCGCCGGGTGTCGTCGCCCCGGTAGAGATGGCTGGCGGCGAGATAAGTTTCTGATTCAAGTTCATCGGATAGGCGATTCAAAAAGCTGGATAAAATGCCTTCCGGGTTTTCCGTCAAATCATCAGGCGGCAGGATGATCAGGATTTGATCCAGGCCACGCTGGAAGTTCCCGTCCGGGTCGGTCAGGTCGGCGATCGTCAGGTGGCACTGGGCCTTTTCCGCGCGGCGTTTGCCCAGGGTCAGGAGCTGGGACAGGCGGCTGTAGGCGACTTTATCGGTTGGCAGGCAGAGCAGGGATGGGCTCGAATCCATGAAGTCCAGCCGGACGCCAACGATCACCCGGATTTCGGCCTGTTTGGCCCCCAGATGTCCGCGCACCACGCCGGCCAGCGTGTTGCGGTCGGTGATGGCGACGGCCTGATGGCCCAGTTCGGCGGCCCGCGCGGCGAGTTCCTCGGGATGCGCCGCGCCCTCGAGGAACGAGAAATTGCTGGTCACCTGCAGTTCGACATATTCGGGGACGGCGATCATCGCTCCGGTTTCCGGGCGGGTTGGAAACCCGCCCCTACAATTCTGTCGTCCCCGGTAGGGGCGGGTCTGTGACCCGCCCGCATGACAGACGGGTTCTCCCGGTCCATAGACCAGCGCGCCGGGTTCGTTTCGATGTATTGCCGAATATTGCTCAGGCTTTCATCGCTGCGAACCACATGCTCATGGAAACCTCTTTGCCAGACGGGCTGGCCGGAGACATTGCGCGCCTGATTGATTTGCCGCGCGGAGAAGGTTTTGAAGCCTCGGATGATCTCGGACAGCGGGTGACGAGGAGATGCCTCGGTGAGGAATATCAGTCCGTGGATGTGGTTGGGCATGAGGACGAAACTGTCGAGCGCCAGATTTGAATAATGATCTGGCAGTTCAGCCCAACTGTTGGCGGCGATTGTGCCTAAGCTATTGGGATAAAACGTTGTATTCAGAATCGATCCGAAGATGCATTTGCGCCGATGTGTGCAGATGGTGACGAAATAGGCGCCCGGGTCGCGGTAATCATGATGCCGTAAACGCAGGGTGCGGCGTTGCGGCCATTTTTGTTTTTCCATCGACATTAGATATCTCCGTCCGGTTTCCGGGCGGGTTGGAAACCCGCCCCTACGGGCCTGTGATTCTGGGTAGGGGCACTCATCCGAAGAGCCCGTGGAGGAACCAGCGCGGGGGCGTGTCGGCGGAATGACGGTCATACAGCCCCTCGCGATAGAGCCAGAAGCGGCGGCCATCCTCGTCTTCGACCCGGTAATAGTCGCGGGTGTCGGCGTCGAGGGCGGTTGTGTTGTTCCCGGTCTCGGGCTGGCGCCACCATTCGGGCTCGATCCGTTCGGGCCCCTCGGCGCGGGCGATCCGGTGGGTGCGGCCGCGCCAGCGGAACAGCACCGGCGGGTCGTCGGGCACGGGTGCGATGGCCTCGACCGGTTCGGGGCGGGCCAGAAGCCGCGGCGGCCGGGGCTGGGGTGGTTGCCAGGTGGACGTGGCGGCTGAACCGGCCAGCGCGGGCGCGCCTTCCTGTACCCGCTCGGGCAGATGGGTGTCGCGGGCCCTAAAGCGCATCACATTGTCGGAGCCGAGACGCCCGGCCAGCCGGTCCACCAGGCGTTCCAGGGCTGCGGGATCATCGTCATGTCCACCGGTGAGCCGGGTCTGGACAGCGCGCAGGGGCTCGGTGACCACCGCGGCGAGGGTCAGGGTCTCGACCATGGCCTCGGCGGCCGCACTGAGCGGGTCGGGCGCGGATGTGGGCGGCTCGGGCAGGCGCTCGAGCTGTTCGGCGAGCAGGCGCATCAGGTGATCGGGGTCGTGGCTCGCCCGGCTGGTGCCGGCCATCATCGTGTCCACCCGCCCGCCGACCCGGTAGAGGCACAGTTCCAGGCGCCGGACACCGCGCTCGGCCCGGGCGAGGCGGTTGCACAGGGCTTCGAGCAGGTTGCGGGCGGCGGCGGCGATATGCTCCTCGCGGCCGAGCGCCTCGGCGAAGGCGGTACGCAGCCGCCAGACGGGCGCGGGTGCGCGGGGTGAGATCGGCTCGTCGACCCGCCCCAGGGCCTGATCCAGGCGGCGGGACGGCAACTCCCCGAACCGGCGCGCCAGCCCGGCGCGGGGCAGGGCCGCCAGATCGCCGACGTTGCGCAGGCCCAGCCGTTCGAGGCCGTCGAGGATATCGGCGGACAGGCGCAGGGCCTCGTTGGGGAAGGGCGCGAGCCGGGCGGCGTGTTCCCCGGGGGCAAAGATCACACAGCGGGCCCGGCCGGGTTTGCCGAACCGGGCCGCCGCCCAGGCCGCGCCCGCCGTGTCGGCGAGGCCGGCCCGGGCGGTGTAGCCGATGGCGGCCAGCCGCGTGGTCATGTCGTCGAGCATCGGGGCCTCACCGCCGAACAGATGCGCGCAGCCGGATACATCCAGCCAGAGCCCCGCCGCACCGCCGGTCTCCAGGCCTGAAGGCGCGGTCCACGGCGTGTAGCGCCCGCACCAGCCGGCGATCCGCTCCAGGGTCGTTGCGTCGCCGGACGGGTCTGCGTCATGGACCGCGACATCGGGGGTCAACGCGCGGGCATCGGCCAGCGTCTGGCCCGGGGAGAGCCCGGCCTTCTGGGCCGCCAGGGTCACCGCGCTCAGGCGGATCGCCCCGCCCTCGGGCATGGCCATGACCAGCGCCGGCTCGAAAAGCGTCTCGAAGGCGGCCTCAGGCGATGCGGCGTTGCCCGGGAACCGGGGTTGCCGTTTCAGTTGGCCCTTGAGAGTCCGCTGGCAGCGATCGGTTGCGAAGCGGGGAAACCAGAGCGAAACCACCCGTCGTTTGGGATTTATCCTGTCCGTCATCGCTCCATTCCAGTTGCCAGCTTCGGGGGCGGCCGCCGCGGGCGCGCAAGAGTTCGGCCTGCCAGCGGGTGGCCCCGGGCAGGTTTGCGTATTCGGGTGGCCCGCCCGGCAACGCGGCGATCCGCCAGCGGCTGATGCTCGCGGTCGGGGGCAGGGCGGCCCCCGAAGCATTGCCCGTGTCCCGGCGTAACAGCAGGCCGAGCCCGCCACCGGTTTCCGCCGCAAGTTGCAGGCGGCGGCTGGCGGTGAGGCTCATGTCCTCGATTTCCGCACAGACCAACCCGACCGTGGGCGCGCGCAGCGCTTCCTCCATGGCCCAGAGCGCGGTCGCGGCGAAGTCACCGCCCCCTTGCGGAGATGTGGGAATGCGCACCGCGATCAGGTCGGTGGGATCGAGGCCGAACCCGGCGAGCCCCGGGGCGTAGAGGCTTTCGCGGGGGCCGGTGCGTGGCGCGATCCAGACGATCGGGCGGGCGCGGGCGCGTTGGGCTTTGCCGGCCAGTGCTGCGGCGAAGGCCGTGACGGCGCCGTTCAGCGCGCCGCCGATTTTGGTGGTGCTGTTCGAGGTGGGGCCGTCGCCGTCGAGGATTTCATGGACCGCACCCGCCGCCAGCCCGCCCCAGGGCAGATGTTCGTCGATCTCGGACACGCCCAGGGGCAGGCAGTCATCGCCGTGCGGAGTCCCGCTGCCGCCGCGCTCGATGGCAGCGATGCGGCTGCGCAGCCGCTGGAGGAGTTGGGGATCCGCCGGCACCGTTGATGTGTTCCGTTCTCGCTAATGTTCTTATTTTGTTCTAGATTTGGAGAAGGAACGAGTCAAACGCAGGCGCAGGCGTGTACCGGGGCCTTCCAAGCACGCCATTGTGACTGTGGAACGCGCGGATTACCGCGCATTATGGGAGCCACAACGGGTTCGGGCGCTTCATGAACAAAATTCAAAAATACGCAGCTGTGCTGCTGGCTGCAGTGTTGCTGCTGGCCGGTGAAACAGCACAGGCGCAATCGTTCGAATGGGTGCGGATCGGCGATGCCGACGGGTTCGGCTTCACCGAGACCCGGTCCCTTGGCCGTCCGGTCCAGGGGGTCGGGCCGGGCCCCGCCGACACCAACGGCAACGGGGTGCTGGAGCCCGACGAATACCTGCCCGACCTGAACCGGGACGGGGGCGTGTGGTATCGCGGCGAGGACAATTTCGACAACCGCTCGGACGCAGAACGCACCGACGCGGGCCATGGCTGCCGGGGTTGCCTCGAGATCGGCGACAAGACCCGCGGCTCCAACTGGACCGACCTGTCCCTGTCGCCGACGGCCCCGGCCGATGACTGGCCCGACCTGAACGGCCCGGCGACGCCGAACAGCGCCGCCTTCGTGTTCGACTTCACGGTCCATGCCGACGCCATCGTCCAGGGCACCCGGATGTTCTTCAACCTGGTGTTCGGCGACTACGACATCGACCCGGCGGTGGTCTTCGTGCGGTTCAAGAGCGCGCCAGCGCGAATATTGCGTATCCCCAACCAGCGGTTCCGCAACGTCGACGGGCTGATCCAGGCGCGCACGTCGCAGCTGCCCTTCAACGATGTCTTCACCCGCGATGGGGACGGCAACTGGCACGGCTTCCTGACGGTGATCTTCGATGCGCCGATCGATCCCTTCACGGCCTTCGATTATGTGGAGCTGAGCCTCGACGCCGGCGTTTCGGCGCAGTTGATCCGCCCGGGGCGTCTTCGCGGCTGATCACGCAGCAACTATCGTCATGCCCGGACTTGATCCGGGCATCTCTGTCTGTGAACGTGCAGGAGATGCGCGGGTCGAGCCCGCGCATGACGATTGTTATTTGGGGAAGACCAATGCTCTTTTTCGTCTATCGGGTCGACAAGCCCGGCACCCTTGATCTGCGGATGCAGACCCGTCCGGCCCATATGGAATATGCCGAGGAAATCGGCGACAAGCTGTTCTTCGCCGGCCCGACGATGGATGATGACGGGAACATGTGCGGGAGTGTCTGGATCGTCGATGCGGCCGACAAGGCTGAGGCCGCGGCGATCACCGCGGCGGATCCGTATGAGAAGGTCGATCTGTTCGAGAGCAAGATCATCCGCCAGTTCGTGCGGACCGCCGGGACCCATTGAACGCCAACAAAACCATCGTCATGCCCGGACTTGATCCGGGCATCTCTGTCCGCGAATGTGCATGAGATGCGCGGGTCAAGCCCGCGCATGACGTAAAGCTGAGGGAGGAAGTCCATGTTCGTTGCCACCAAGGACAAGGTGCTGCAGACCACGACGACCGGCGCGCTGCCGCGGCCGTCCTGGTACACGGAAAATCTGCGCGGGGCGCCGCTGTCGACGGGCTTCGCCCATCGCGCCTACCGCGAACAGCATCTCGATTGCCTGGCCTGCCACACCGCGGCCCAGAACCGCGCCGGGATTGATATTCTGGTGGATGGCGACACGCGGCTGGATGACGACGTCGCCGGGCGCAGCTGGGTCAGCTACGCCTACGAGCGGATCGAGGGCTTCGGCCCGCCGGGGGTCGCCGTGCAGCCCTATGCCGCGATGGCCGACAAGGGGCCGGGGGACCTGATCTGGGAAGTGATCGAGACCCGCCTGACACCCCATGTCACCGGGCCGGTCGGCAAGACCGACCTGCAGCTCGACCGGGCCTACAAGGCGATGGCGGGGATGACCGACAAGCCGGTGAAGATCGGCTCGATCTCGGCCCAGGTGATCAGCCATATGTGCATCAACGATCACTATGCCGACACCAACGAGCTGCTGATGGCGCTGTCGGACGCCTTCAACGCGGAGTATCACGCACTCGCCGACGCCGGCGCACCGCTGCTCCAGGTCGAGGAGCCCTCGATCCATCAGTCGATGCAGGTGCCGGGGCAGGAGGTCTCGGCCGAGCAGTATGTCGAGGCCTTCAACCGCGAGGTCGCGGGCCTGCGGGACAAGACCGAAGTGTGGTGCCACACCTGCTGGGGCTCGCCCGCCGCCCAGAAGATGTTCGCCGAGCATGCGTCGTATGAGCATGCGTTGCCGTATCTCGATCAGCTCGACGTGGACGTGATCACCGTGGAGGGTGCCACCAACAACGGCATGGATCTGGAGCATTTCGGCAAGCTGATCTCGAAGGACAAGAAGATCGCGCTCGGTGTGATCAGTCACCGCACATTGCAGGTCGAGCGGCCCGAGGACGTGGCCGACCTGATCCGCCGCGCGCTCAAGCATATCGAGCCCGAACGCCTGATCCTGTCGAGCGATTGCGGCTTCGGACGGGGCGCGGCGAGCCGGATGCACGCCTTCTACAAGATGGTCTCGCTGGTGCGCGGCGCCAACATGGTGCGCAAGGAGCTCGGCCTCGACGAGGTCTATATACCGGCCACCGACCCGCAGATATCGATGGTGCCGATGGCGGAGTAGGCGGCGATGGGGGCGGGTTTGAAACCCGCCCCTACAATGACGTGGTTTCCCGTAGGGGCAGGTTTCAAACCTGCCCGGCAGTCTGCCAACCGCGCCGTCATACGCGGGCTTGACCCGCGTATCTCGCCTCGGTGTCAAATGGTGCATGAGATGCCCGGATCAAGTCCGGGCATGACGGTTTGAGGTAATGAAGGCCGTCACGGCCTACGGTTGAGCGATGGCTCGAGGAATCGTAGGCTCACACCCATGGCGAACACTTACTCCAACAGCCCGGGCACACGGCCCGAGGGCAATGTCGGCACCAAGCGCGAGCATGTGCGCGAACGGCGCAACTACCGGCACATCGAGGTCCGGCCCTATGCGCCCAATCTGGGGGCAGAGGTGCGGGGGCTCGATCTCGCCGACGGGCTGACCGCAGATCAGTTCGCCGAAGTACATCAGGCCCATCTCGACCATCAGGTGCTGTTCTTCAAGGCGCAGTCGCCGATCGCGCCGGCCACCCAGATCGACATCGGGCGAATGTTCGGGGAGTTGCACTTCCACCCCGCCGCACCGGGGATGGACGGCTTTCCCGAGGTGTTCGAGATCCACGCCCATGCCGGGTCCAAGATCGCCAATGGCGAGTTCTGGCACTCGGACGTGTCGTGCGACGAAATTCCGCCGCTCGGCACCATGCTGCAGATCCATATCCTGCCCGAGAGCGGTGGCGACACGATGTTCGCCGACAGCTACGCGGCGTGGGACGCGCTCTCGGAACCGTTGAAAACCATGCTCGACGGGCTGCACGGGATACATGAGAGCGAGCATATCTATCGCGGGCGCTACGCCGATCGCGGGATGGAAGACGCGGGCAAGGTCTACCCGTCGGCCCTGCATCCGATCGCGCGGACCCATCCCGAGACCGGCCGCAAGGCGCTGTACATCAATCGCGGGTTCACGACGGGGATCGACGGCCTGGCGCCCGATGAGAGCGATGCGCTCCTCGGCTTCCTGCTCGAACACGCCGAGAAGGTGGAATTCCAGATTCGCTATCGCTGGGAGCAGAACGACATGGCGTTCTGGGACAATCGCTGCGTGATGCACCGGGCGCTGTGGGACTACTGGCCCGCCGAGCGCAAGGGCAACCGGGTGACGATCAAGGGCGACCGCCCGGTTTAGGGCGAAACACTCGCGACAACTCGCAACGTCATGGCCGGACTTGATCCGGCCATCTCTGTCAAAAATTTAGCTGGGTGCGCGAGTTGGATGCCCGGATCAAGTCCGGGCATGACGGCTAGAGGTTCCGTGCGTAGAGCGCCAACAGGCGCTCCCAGTGGCGTTCCGCGGCCGGTTTGTCGTAGATCTTGCGGCCGGGGAAGGCGAAGCCGTGGTGGACGCCGGGGTGGATTTCCAGCTCGCCGCGGGTGCCCGCCGCATCGAACAGTTCCTGCAGTTCCGCGACCATGGGCAGCGGTGCGAGATCGTCGATCTCTGCACATGAGATGTAGGCCTCGCCCTTGATCTTCGCGAGGTTGAGATGCGGGCTTTCCTCGGCATCGCTGACGATCCAGGTGCCGTAGAACGACGCCGCGGCCGCGACCCGATCGGGATAACGCGCGGCGGCGGCCAGCGCATAGGGGCCGGCCATGCAGTAGCCGTGGACGCCGACACTTCCGGGGCGCGCCATCTCGGGATGGGCATCGAGGAAGGCGAACATCGCCGCGATATCGTCCATCACCGGCGGAATGGTCATCCTGGTGCGGATTTCGCGCATCCGGGTCCAGTCTGCGCTTTCCTTGACCAGCACGTCCGGTCCGAACTTGGTGTCGCGTCCGGCGCGGTAATAGAGATTGGGCAGCAGGACGCAGTAACCCGCCGTTGCGAGACGGCGCGCCATGTCGTGCAACTCCTCGCGAATGCCGGGCGCGTCCATCAGGAACAGGATCGGCGGGCAGGGAGCGCCGCGCTCGGGCCGGCAGATGAAGGTCTCCATCGCGCCGTCAGCCGTCGTGATGTCGAGTGTTTCCTCGATCATGTTCAGATTCTCCGTCGTGCAGGCGTGATTTGTGGGCGGCTAGAGGAGGTTGCGCACGCCGCTGGAGGCGGGAATCTCGCTGCCGGTGACATAGGCCTCGTGGTTCGTCTCGATCTTCGCCTTGTCGTACAGGTAGTTGACCATCATCCCGGCCGATTGCTGCATGCCGCGGGCCGCGGTGTCCGCGAGCCAGTTGATCCGCTCCACGCGCGCACCGTTGCTGAGATGGAAATGGGCCACCGAATCCAGCGCCGTGCCCGTGGATTCCCGGCGCTGATAGAGCAGGTAACCCGCCGCCAGATGCATCAGAACCGGGTTGAGCGCGCCGGCGATGTCCTCATCCTGGTGCCAATCGGGCTGGTCGAGCAGATGGGGCAGGGCATCTGTGTCGTCTGGAAGCTCACCGGCGACGGCGGCGAGCGCGTCTTCCTGCTCGTGATTGAGCAGTTCCGCGCCGTCCGCCATGCGCCGGTCGAGCCAGCGCCGGAAGCCGGGTATGGGCGACAGGGTCGCGAAGGTCTTGAGGTTGGGCAGCTCATGGGACAGATGGTCGACCACTTTCTTGATCAGGAAGTCCCCGAAACTCACGCCCGACAGGCCCGGCTGGGCGTTCGAGATCGAGTAGAAAATGGCCGTATCCGCGTCTTCCGCATTGGCGATCGGCTGGGTCTCATCCAGAAGCGTCTGGACGTTGTCGGCGATGCCCTTTACCAGCGCGACTTCCACGAAGATCAGCGGCTCATTATGCATCGAGGGATGAAAGAACGCGTAGAACCGCCGGTCGGATTCGAGCCGGTTCTTCAGGTCGGTCCAGGACTGGATCTCGTGCACCGCCTCATATTCGATCAGCTTCTCGAGCAGATCGGCTGGTGCGCCCCATGTGATGCGGCGCAATTCCAGGAAGCCGGCATCGAACCAGCCCGACAGGAGATACTTCAGTTCGGCGTCGAGGGGGGCGAGTTCCGGATGGTCGCGGAGCAGGCTGCGCAGGTCTGAACGCATGTCGACCAGAAATTTAACGCCATACTCCAGGCCATTGAACTGACGCAGTAATTTCATGCGCGGAGACGACAGGTCGTCGCGCAGTTTCGACAAGGCGAGCGCGTAGGACTTCGGATCCTCCGTCGCGGCACGGACCGCATCCATGGCGTCGTTCAGATGGGACGGCTCGATCCCGTATTCATCCGTCAGCAGTGTCAGGAAACGCAAACGACCGGTGTCGTTGAGTTCCAGGTAGCAGTGGCCGAGATCGGCGGCGTTGGTGCGCGCGGACGCTTCGCCGCCGCGGCCCGACAGGCTGGCATCGATCTGCTGCTGCAGGCGGGCAAGGTCATCATCGGGCAAGTCGGGTTTCACGTTCAGGCCCGACCGGCTGGTCAGGCTGCTCGCACCCTCGACGACATCGCGCAGGGCGCGCCGCAGGAGACCGCGGGTGCGGCCGAGAATTCCGGAGGAAACTGTGGTATCGGACATGATGCTTGGAATTTGGCGCTCGAATGGTGGTTAAGCAAGTCGCGTTGTACGAATATTTCGTGACGCAGGCGTGAATTCTCGAAATAGCGGACCATATTCGAACGGATCGATGAACGGTCTCGATGGAGGCCCACAGGGGAGTGGATTTGATGGCTGACAAGGAAGTGGCGCTGATTGTGGGTGCCGGTGAAGGTTTGAGCGCGTCTTTGGCGCGGCTTTGCGCATCTCAGGGCATGGATGTGGCGCTTGCCGCACGAAACCCGGGCAAACTCGATGATCTCTGCAAGGAAACCGGCGCGAGCGCCTACGAATGCAATGTGATCGATGGCCCGTCGGTCGATGCGCTGTTCGACGCCGTGGTGGCAGAAAAGGGCGTGCCGAACCTGGTTGTCTACAACCCGAGTGCGCGCGCGCGTGGCCCGATCACGGAGATTGACCGGGAAGAGGTCAAGAATGCCGTCCTGATCACCTGCTACGGCGGTTTCGTGGTGGCCCAGAAGGCCGCCGAACTCATGCTCGAACGCGGCAACGGCTCGATCCTGTTCACCGGCGCGTCGGCCAGCGTGAAGGGCTATCCCAACTCCTCGTCCTTCGCGATCGGCAAATTCGGCCTGCGTGGCTTGGCCCAGTCCATGGCCCGCGAGCTGCATCCCCAGAACATTCACATCGGGCATTTCGTGATCGACGGCGGGATCGTCAAGAAATCCGGCGATGACCGGGCTGCGGGGCGGGGCGATGACGGCATGCTCGACCCCGATGCGATCGCCGAGAGCTATCTTCAGTTCCATCGCCAGCACCGCAGCGCCTGGGCGTGGGAGCTTGAGGTGCGGCCCTGGGTCGAGAAGTTCTAGAGACGATGCGGATTTCGCTGTTGCGGGCGTTGCGGGCCATTGTCATGGCCGGCTTCGCCCTCACGGCTGCGGCCTTCGTGGGCTTGAGCATCTATGCGGTGCTGCAGTTCGGACTCTGGTGGCCCGGGCTTGCGGGCATCGAGGGCAGCACCAGGCTGCTTCTGGCCGCCGTGACCATGCTGCCGTTCCTGCTGCTATTCACGAAGTTGAACTGGTCGCGGCCGCTTGGCTGGTTATCCGGACAATTCAATCGGATGGTGGAACCAATCGACCGGGCGATAGAGCTGAAGGATCGATAGACGCGTCATACCCGGGCTTGACCCGGGTATCTTTTCGCACGGGCCAGAGATGCGCGGATCAAGTCCGCGCATGACGGGCAATGCATCAAATATGCGCAATTGTGCCGACCGCGAAGGCGGTCTTGAAGGTATCGCACCACACGACGACGCTGCCCCAGGCGGCCAGATCCACGTCGACCGGAATGGCGTAGGACTGATCGCCGGTCAGGCTCTTGAGTTTCCCGAGAGAAAGGAACTTTACCTCGACGTCCTCGGGGAATAGCGGGTCTTCGTTCTCGACGAGATACACGAACAGGTTGGGCCCAGGCACGATCTGCATGCCGAGAAGCTCGACGCTTCGCGCGCCGCTGTCCGCGCGGGAGATACGCAGGTTGCCGGAACCGCGGTGAACCGGGTCACCATCGCGGAAAACACCGGTGCCCAGGACCGACAGGTCAGCTGCGGCACGGATCGAAAAGAACAGGGCGCCGAGGGTTCCTGCCGCTGCGGCCAGAAACACCCGCCGCCGCATCACGCGTCCGCGTTCGGCGTGAGCACGACCTTGCCGTTGCGTCCGCCCTGCATGGCGTGGGTCACCGCATCCTTGATCTGCTCGAGCGGGTAGGTGGCCTCGACCTGCGCACCCATGCGGCCCTCGGCGATGTATCCGACGAGTTCTCCATAGACAGCCTGGCGTTCGGCCAGCGTGGAGTCTCTGCGTATCCAGAGTGTGAGCCAGACCCCCACGAGATCGATCTCCCGAAAAATGATGTCGTCCGGCCATAACTGGCAGGGCTGCTTCGACAGGAGCCCGTAATTCGCGATCTTTCCGCCGTCGGCGAGACAATCGGCGAGATGCTGGGTCGCTTCCCCGGCCACCGCGTCGATCGCCAGCTTGATCGGTGCGCCGCCGGTCGCAGCCTTGACCCGTTCGCCAAGATCGGGGCCGTCGACCACGCAGATGTCGCCGCCCGCGCCGGTGATGAAATCTTCCATCCCCTCGCGCCGGACCACATTGACCGTCTTCAGGCCATAGATGCCCGCGAGCTGCATCACATACTGGCCGACCGCGGAGTTGGCCGCGTTCTGGATGACCCAGTCACCGGGTTCCAGGTCGACGACCGTCTTGAGCAGCAGCCATGCCGTCGGCGGATTGGCCATTAGCATGGCCATCTGGATAGGATCGCCGGTTGCGGGCAGGGGGATATGAATAGCCTCGGCCTTGACCACCACCTGTTGCCGCCAGGTGCCGGAATAGGGCGGGATCATCACCCGGTCGCCAATTTTCACATTGGTGACATCAACGCCGACCTCGCGGATGATCCCCGCACCCTCGGCCCCCGGAACTGCGGGCAGCTCGGGCTGCACGCCGTAGGAGCCCGAGAGCGTAAGAAGATGCGACGGGTTGATCGCCGCCGCCTCGACATCGATCAACGCCTCGTCGGGCCCGACGTCCGGCGTCTGCATATCGATCAGCTCGACGACGTCAGGCGGGTTGCCGGTCACAGAGAACTGGACCGCTTTTTTCATGTCACCCAAAGCAAAAATTCCTTCCCGGTCAGGCCGCCGTCTTGATCTGGCCTTGTTCGTTATCGACGATCACCGGCGTTTCGAAGATGGTGACGTCAGGGTCGACGCCATAAAGATTGCGGATCGCCTCACGCCAGGGGCCACCTTCTGCGTAGACCCTTTCGGCCGCTTCGCGGCTTTCCCAGGTGTAGACGCCGCCACCGACGCCGCGCTCGCCGTCAAAGATGAAGTTCTTGCGGATCAGGCCCGCCATGCCCTCGAACTTGGGGGCCACATTCTTCATATTGGTGAACACCTCATCGCGTGTGGTGCCGTCTTTCACTTTGAACTGGACAAGTGCCGTGATCATCGGTGTTGTCTCCTCGAATTAGCATTAACCGTTGCATGGCATTTTGCGGCATTCCCCGCAGGCGTACAACCGACGCCCTTGCCGGAGTTCACTCGTGTTCCGAAAACAAAGCGTGCGGCCAGTCTGGCTGACTGGAAATCTGCAGGGAATGTTGTGGATGCTTTTGACGGCCGCGCTGATCGTGATCATGCACACGATGATCCGGTATCTCGCGCAGGACGGAATGCACTCGTTCGTGATCGGATTTTTCCGGACGTTTTTCGGGTTCCCCGTCGTCGCGGTTCTGTTCTGGAAATATGGTTTTGGCATCCTGCGTACCGATCAGATCAAGGTGCATGGCATACGTTCCTTCGGCCATGTGGTCGCGATGATGATGTTTTTCACCGGGCTGACAATGACCCCGCTGGCGATGGCTAATGCCCTGGCATTTACCGCACCGCTGTTTGCCGCGGTGCTGGCCGTCGTGATTCTCGGGGAAGTGTTTCGTTGGCAACGCTGGGCTGCGTTGTTGTTCGGGTTTGCGGGCGCGCTGGCGATTGTCCGCCCCGGTTTTGTCGAAGTGGACACGGGTCCGATCATCATCCTCGCCGCATCGGGCATCTGGGGCATGATCCTGATCGTCATCAAGACCCTGGGGCGCCGCGACGCGACACCCACCATCGTGGTCTACATGGTCATGTTCATGTCGCCGATTGCCCTGATCCCCGCGTTGTTTGTCTGGGAATGGCCGACGCTGGAACAGTTGGGCGTCTTGCTGGTCATGGGGACGATGGGCACCGTCGGGCATCTCACGCTCACCCAGGCCCTGCGGGTCGGTGAGGCGGCGGTCGTCATGCCCATGGATTTCTCCAAGCTGGTCTGGGCCGCGGCGCTGGGTTTCCTGCTCTTCAACGAGTTGCCGGACGTATACACTTGGATTGGCGGCCTCATGATCTTTGTCAGCGCAACCTATCTCGCGCTTCGTGAGCGCGCGGAAACGAAACCTCGAGGAACATGATGAACCCACGCGCCCATATTGCCGCGGTTGCGACAGCCGTGCCCGAGCATGTGCTCGATCAGAACGAGGTGGTCGAACGCTCGCGCGAGATATTTGCGCCGGACGTTCCCGGCTTCGAGCGCTTCACGGACGCCTATCGAAACGCGGCGATCGAGACGCGGCATTCTTGCGTGCCGATCGATTGGTACGCGCATGCGCATCCGTTTTCGGAACGGAATGATCTGTATATCGAACACGCCATCGATCTCCTGAGCCGGGTCAGCCAGGACCTGTTCGATCAGGCCGGGATCACTGCGGCGGATGTGGACGCGATCGTGGTGGCCTCGACGACCGGCGTGGCGACGCCCAGCCTGGATGCGTTGCTGCTGGAGCGCCTGCCGTTTCGCCGCGACGTGCAGCGCCTGCCGGTGTTCGGGCTTGGCTGTGCCGGCGGCGTGAGTGGCCTGGCGCGCGCTGCACAGATGGCAATGAGCCGGCCGGACAGCTGCGTCCTGTATCTGGTGGTTGAACTCTGCGGCCTGACGTTTCGGGTCAACGACACATCGAAGAGCAACATCATCGCCACAGCCCTGTTCGGGGACGGGGCCGCAGGCGCACTCCTCGGTTGCAATCTTTCCGGGCCGAAACTTGTTGGCTGGGGCGAACACACTTGGGAAGACTCCCTCGATGTCATGGGCTGGGACGTCGGCGATGACGGTCTCGGCGTGCTGTTCTCACGCGATATTCCGCACCTGGTGCGCACCCGTCTGCGCGAACCCGCATACGCGTTTCTCGAAGGCCACGGCCTGGGGCCGCAGGACATCGCCCGACACGCCTGCCATCCCGGCGGCGCGAAGGTCCTCGATGCCCTCGAGGAGGTCTATGGGCTGCCGCCTGGTGCGCTCGTGACGGCACGCGATGTTCTGCGCCGTTACGGGAACATGTCGGCGGCGACGGCCATGTTTGTCCTGGCAGAGACCATGCGCGAAGGCACCCCGGGCAACTGGTTGATGTCGGCCATGGGGCCGGGCTTTACGGCGTCGTTCGCGCTGCTGGAGGCATCGTGATTACCTGGTATCTGCTGATCGCGCTGATCGTGATCCAAAGGCTTGTCGAGTTGGCGATTGCGCGGATCAACACGCGGCGCCTGCTTGCCGAGGGCGCGGTAGAGGTCGGGGCGGGTCACTATCCGCTCATCGTCCTGCTGCACGCTGCCTGGTTTGTAAGCCTGGCTGTCTTCGTGCCGGGTGACAGCTTCATCGACCCGATCCTTCTGGGTGTGTTCGTTTTGCTGCAGCTCGGGCGGGTCTGGGTGCTGACCAGCCTTGGACGATACTGGACCACCCGTATCATCACGGTGCCGGGCGCGCCGCTGGTGCGGCGGGGACCGTTCCGGTTCGTCCGGCACCCCAACTATCTCATCGTCGAGGCCGAAATTATCGTCGTGCCGATGATCGCCGGCGCGTGGGAGCTGGCGGTGATCTTCGGGATCGCCAATGCCCTGGTCCTGGCGTTGCGCATTCGGGTCGAGGAGCGGGCACTCGCAGTGCGCCGCGCATAGAAACGACTAGAGATAGGGGTCGGGGCGCACGCGAATAAGCTGACGCCCCATGTTTTTGCCCTCGTAAAGCCCGGCCAGTGCCGCGCCGGCATTTTCGAGGCCGTCGACAATATCTTCGCGGTACTGAAGCTTCCCGTCGCGGACCCATTCGCTGAGATCAGTATGGGCCTCGCCATAGCGATGGGCGTAGTCGAAGGTCAGAAACCCTTCCATGCGGATGCGGTTGACCAAGAGGTTTCGCTCGGGCCGCAGGCCCGTGGGCTGGGGAATCCATGCATCGGTTGAGGCCGTACCGCAGATCACGACGCGGCCGTGCAGATTGACCTGGCCGAGGACGATGTCGAGGGTCTCGCCGCCCACATTGTCGTAATAGACATCGATGCCATCGGGACAGGCCTGCCGGATCGCGGCGTCGAGGTCATCGACCGCCTTGTAGTCGATGGCTTCATCGAAGCCAAAAACGTCCGTGCACAATGCGGTTTTGTCGGCGCCGCCTGCGATTCCAATCGTTCGGCAGCCCTTGATCTTGGCGATCTGACCCACGGCGCTGCCGACAGCGCCGGCGGCGGTCGAGACCAGAACCGTATCCCCGGCCTTGGGCTGGCCGACGGCGAGCAATCCGAAATATGCGGTGAAACCGTTGATCCCCAGAATACCCAGCGCGGTGGAGAGCGGCGCGCCGTTCGGATCGAGCTTCCGGAACGTCGGGAGGCCCGGGTCGGCGACCGCGTATTCGGCCCAGCCTGTGTTGGCTGTGACGACGTCGCCCTCGTTGATTTCGGGATTGTTGGATTCCACGACGATGCCGACACTGAACGAGTGCATCGTTGTGCCGGTTTCGACGCTGGCATAGTTGCACGCCTTGCTGATCCAACCCTTCATGCCCGGGTCGGCCGTGACGTAAATGTTGTTGATCAAGACTTCGCCGTCACCCGGGACGGGGGCGTCGCCTTCAGCCATTTCAAACAAATCGGGTTGCGGAAGGCCGGTCGCCCTTTCCTTGAGGATGACGTGACGGTTTCTGTGCTGAGACATGATCAAGGCTTCTTGTTGACGATCGAGGGGTGGCAATCTATGCGGTCGGTGTGGGGCTATACTGCCGCCACGACGTGCCATTGGGCAAACGATCCGTTGGCCTGACGATGAAGGAAGCGCAATCACATGCGTGCGACGCTGCCTGGTCCACTTTCCAAACGCGCTCAGGGGTTAGACCGAGTTCTGGGATTGGTGCTCGTGGCCACCCTCGGGGCGTTGGTTGCAGGGCTTTTGTTGCCGGCGATCACGGTCCGATCCCTGTTCATCTCCCAGGAATTCTCGCTGGTCGAGAGTGTTTGGGCGTTCCTCGATCAGGGGGACTGGTTCCTGTTCATCATCACCTTCCTGTTCTCGGTCTTGTTTCCGGTGGTGAAGCTCGTGACCGGGATCGCGTTGTGGTTCTTTCTCGACGCGACAAGCGGCTATGCCCGACCGGTCCTGGGCTGGCTGGCGACATTCTCCAAATGGTCGATGCTCGATGTGTTCATCATCGCGTTGATCGTGCTTGTCGCGGACGGCCGCCTGCTGACGAGCGCGGATATCCAGATCGGCGCGATCGTCTTCTCCGTGGCGGTTCTGGTTTCGACCTGGGCGACGCGGCGCCTGAGCACACTCGCAGGCAACTAACGCCTAGCGCGCAGGCGTGGCCTGAACGGGTGCGCCGGCCCCGGCGGCGGGAGGGGCACCCGACTGGCGTGGTGCGACCGTGATGGTCGTGGTGCTGCCGCCCAGTGTGCGGCTTTCGATCTGAACCGTCGCCGCGCGCTCCCCTCGAGTAAATGACAGCACGCTGATACCGGCTTGTACGCTCATGATCGGATCCCAGCCGAAGTTGGGCATCTGTGTCTGGTAGAGCGCGAAGGTCGGCGTGGCACCCTGTCCCACATTCAGGACGATCCGGCCGGTCCAGCGGTCGAGGTCACCGAGGATCAGCGAGCGATCCACATCGAGTGTGGAATCGGGAGGGATCGGTATGTCTGTCAGCAGTGAGAAATTCTGCGCGATTCCGGATTGCCCACCGGCACTGCCGGTAGAAGTCGGCTGGAGCTTTGTGCCCTGGGTGCACGCCGCCAACGTAAACAGCGCAGCGAACAGGATCGCATATGGTCTGAGAGTTCGGAGCCCGGAAATCATGTGAAATCCGTATCAACGCACCGTGAGTCGCACCAATCGATGTTTGGCGCACGCATGACGGCGCATCCCATCATTTGCTGAACGCGTCAAAGGCGGCGAGCGCATCCGCGCCGTAAACCGTCGCCGGACCGCCACCCATCTCGATGGCCACGGCAATCGTATCGCAAATTTCCTCGCGGCTGGCCCCGTGCGTCACGGATTGCTTGGTGTGGTAGACGACGCAACCCTCGCATCGCTGCACGATTGCGATCGCCAGGGCCATCATCTCCGTTGTTTTTACGTCCAGCGCGGCAGGGGACTGGGCTGCCTGGGTGACGTTGCGATGCCCGCGCATGATATCGGGTGCGGCGCGGAACAGTTCGGTCGCGCGAGCATCCTGTGCATCGGATATGGCGTGATAATCTTTGGTCATGTCGGGTTCCCGTTGTCTTGAGGCTTTTATGGGCTGGCTTGTGCTATTCGTAGGGTGCTCTTTTTTCCGGAGCCATGCCCAATTATTGATCTCCAGACCGGCCACCAGATCACATGTCAACAATGACAGAACGCCCGACTGACGCGCCATTTCGCGGTGTCCTGATGATGTGCTTCGCGGTGCTCTGCTTCGCGACCATGAACGGTTTCGTCAAGGAGTTGCGGGTCCAGGAACTGCCGCTGGTGGAGATCATCTGGGGTCGCTACTTTTTCCATACGCTTTTCGTTCTGGCGATCTTCCCGCGTAAAATTCCCACGCTCCTGTCCGGGGCCGACAGGCGCCTGCAGGTGGCCCGGTCGATCCTGGTGTTGCTCGCCACTGCGTGCATGTTTACGGCCGTCGGATTGATGCCGTTGGCCGATGCTGTGGCGATCACCTTCATTGCGCCGTTGCTGATCACGGCATTGTCCGTGCCCCTGCTCAAGGAGCGGGTCGGTCTGCGCCGCTGGATCGCCGTGTTCATTGGCTTTATCGGCATGGTCGTCATCATTCGGCCCGGGGGCGGCCTGTTTGAGCTCGCCGCATTGCTGCCGATCAGCGTCACAGTATTTTATGCCCTCTACCAGATCATCACCCGGATGATCAGCCACCGGACCGACCCGGTTATTTCCCTGTTCTACACGGCGATCGTGGGCGGTGTGCTGATGAGCCTGATCGTGCCGTTTTTCTGGCAGACACCGACGCTCGGGCAATGGGGCCTGCTGGCCGTCATAGGTTTTCTGGGCGGGCTGGGACATTGGGCAATTATCGTCGCTTACCAGCGGGCAGAAGCGCCGCTCGTGGCGCCATTTGCCTATAGCGAGTTGATCTGGGCGATGCTTCTTGGCTTGTCGCTGTTTGGCGATTTCCCCGATCTTTGGACGCTCGTGGGAGCAGGGATCATCGCGCTCAGCGGTATCTACATATTGCAACGCGAACGCGAGAAACGGAGCTCGTAGTTCTCCGTTGTGAATCGCTGTCAGTCTTTCCGGAAATGCTCGACGAAAACCAGCAGCATGTCGGGCGACGCTCCGTCGCTTGCCAACGGCAGAATGATATCTTCCGCGCGAACGTAATTCCGGTGCGGGCCGACATAGGGTGTGTCGCTGCGCAATGGTTTGCCCGAGGATGCCACCTCGACGCAGGAATTATAGATCCGGCTTGGTGGAGACATGTGTTCGATCTCGGACATCCAGGCGCCCGTCAAATCGCTGGCCAAATGATGGACGACGTTCGTTCCGATCAACCGGAACCTGAAGTCCCAGGGGTCGCGTCGCACATCCAGCAAGATAACCTGCGGCAACAACGCGGGAATATCGAGTGGATCGATGTCGGCACGGGCGGGAAGGTGGTCACCCTGTGCCTTCGATTGCCAATACGCTTCGCCCAGCTCGATCACGCGATCTCGAATTGACTGCGGTACACTCGCAGACAATGTGTTTTTTCTGGGGGGTATCTGTGGTTGCAGCGTCATTTCTATCCGAACGAAGTTCTACCAGAGCGTGTATTAGGAAATCAACGTACTGGCTCGTTGTGAATTTTGTAGCACACAATAAATCGAACGCAATAGTACCGAATGTTAGCGTGGCGGCGGGCCGCGCCGTGGTGGTGGTGGGCCTCGCCCGAAGGGTTCATCGCCCGGCCTCAAGCCTGTCGCGCCGGGGCCTCGACGTTGTGCGAAACTGCGGTCGGGCGCACCGCGAAAGCATCTGGGAATAAAGGGAAATTGCGCCGTCAGAAAGTAGGCGTAGGTACCCTGAGGGTAATCCGGGGAAACGGTATGGCGACCGTTACACTGGTCAAGATCGCCGGACCCGGTGACATACTCAAAATCTTCGACATACGTGCCGTCGAACTCGCCACCCGGACCACCGGGGCGGGTTCCTTTTCGGACGGCATAACTGGCGCGCATAGCGCTGACCGATGAGGTCGCATTTGCGGGATCGGACAGGCCATAAACCGCATAAATAGGAAAGCCGTCGGCGGCATAACCGACGATCGCGGAGTGTACGCTGCGGGACCAAGTTTCGATCAGGCCGACCGGTAGGCCGTGATAGTGATAGGCACCATTCGGCTGAACATGGGCGTTGTTGCTGTCGAGGCCGAGGTTGACGGCGCCGCCGATGGCCTCGTAGCGCCAGCCTGAGTTGCGGTCTCGATTCCAGAACTCGGCCGCGCCGGGGTCGAACGGTACGCCGTTCACGGCGACGCCGAATTTACCCAACTCAAGGATTTCGATCCGGTCTCGTTTCTCGGGTTTCGCGTCCACCCGGAACACGTAATTCTGCGCGCGGATGGCGTTGGGGTTGTTCCGGTTGGGGAAACGGCCGGTTTCATGGTTTGGGATCCCGTTCGCGCGGATGATCCGCGTGTCGCCCGATATGCTGATCTCGACCTGGTTCTTCAGAGACCAGGCCTGCGCGGACTGGATCTCGTTGACTTGCGTGAGCCCGATCAGCTGCAGGATAGGCACGGCGGCATGTGAGCGCTCGGACAAGGATGCATCATGCGCGGCGGCGATGCCCGGAATCGCAGGGATGAGCACCGTCAGCGCGGCAAGGCGCACCGCACCTGTGACGATATTTGAATGCATGGGTGTCATCAGCGCGCTCCATTCCATGTTGCACGCTAAACATATCGGGAATGCGGAGGCTGACAAACGTCTGCGAGGGTTTCGTTCGCCAGTGAAAACCCAAAGCAAAAGGACCAGCCCCGGGGGGCTGGTCCTTGGAATTGGCTCCGGCGGTAGGACTCGAACCTACGACCTAGCGGTTAACAGCCGCTTGCTCTACCAACTGAGCTACACCGGATCAAAGGCGCGCGGTTATAACAAACCCCGCGCGATACGCAAAAGGTGAATCGTCATTTCTTGTCGGGAACAATCCATGTGCCCGTCTCTCCGGCGATCGCGCGGCCAAGATTTTGCGGGTTGGTCACGATTCCAGCACCTCCACCGGCTTCGAGAAATTCGATAATGGCGTCGATTTTCGGCCCCATACTGCCCGCGGGAAACTGGCCGTCCGCCTGGTGGGCGCGGGCCTCGGCAACCGTCATGCGGTCGATCCAGCTTTCGTCGGGCTTGCCGAAATTCACGGCGACCTTTTCGACCTCCGTGGTGATCACGAGAAACTCCGCGTTCAGTTCATGGGCCAACAGGCTTGATGCGAGATCTTTATCGATGACCGCCTCGAGCCCCTGAAGGTCACCCTCGTCGTCGCGGTAAACCGGAATGCCGCCGCCGCCGCACGCGATCACGATGTGGTTCGCATCGATCAGGGTTTCGATGGCGCCTATATCGACGATCGATTGCGGGCGCGGTGAGGCCACGACCCGGCGCCAGCCGCGGTCGCCTTCCTCGCGCACCTGCCAGCCATGTTCCGCGGCGTGGGTTCTCGCGAATTCCTCCGTCATATGTGAGCCAATGGGCTTCGATGGATCGGCGAAGGCAGGGTCATCGCGGTCAATCAGCACCTGGGTGACGACGGCAACCGCGTGGCGATCGATGCCGCGTCGGCGCATCTCGTTCTGCATGGCGCGCTGAAACATGTAGCCGATCGCGCCCTGGGTATCTGCCCCGGCATAGTCCATGGGCACGGGCGGGACTTCGGCAATTGCGATCTCCGAACGGCGCAGGATAAATCCGACCTGCGGCCCGTTGCCATGGGTGATGACCACATCCCAGCCTTGTTCGATCATATCCGCGACATGGCCCACGGTGATGGCCGCGGCGGTGTACTGATCGGGGATCGACTTGTGATCGGCGTCGATGATCAGGGAATTTCCGCCGGCTGCTACGACGGCTGTCTTCTGGCGTGGCGGCATGATGTCGCCTCCTTCCGAAGCCTCAGATATCAGTCAACATAAGTCTCCGCGAGTGCGGCAACGGCCGCGGAAAAACACGCAAGCGGGGCGTGCGTGATTCCGGCACCGACCTGACCGATGCCGGCCTCCCGGTGTGCGATTCCCGTGTTGATCACGGGTGCGATACCGGTATCCACAACTTTGCGGATGTCGATGCCTGCCGGGGTCGCCATAAAATCCAGCGCCGGCAATGTGAAGGCCGTATTGCGGCCGAATGTGATGTGCCCCATGCGGCGCGTGTTTGAGAGGGCGTCAGAGGCTGTGCCGCCGACGAATTGCACGATGGCTGGCGATGCGGCCATGGCGAAGGCACCGATCCCGGCGCTTTCGGTGATGGAACTGTCGCCCAGGTCGGGATTTGCGTCTGCGGTGCTGTAGCCGGGGAAAAACAACCCGTCGATGATCGCTGCGGGCGCCTCGAACCAGTTGTCGCCCAACCCGCTGACCCGGATGCCGAAGTTGACTCCGTTGCGGGCCATGGCCGTCACCAGGCTCGATCCGGGCACACCGTGTGCTGCGTCGAGCATGGACTTGCACGCCGCCATCGACAGGTTGAGGAAGAAATGGTCGTTGCTGTTGATGAAGCTGACCACGTCGGACAGGGTTTTGGAATCCAGTCCGGCGTCCAGCGCCGCGGGTATCAGTCGTTTGATCAAGAGCGCAGACGCCGCGCCGTTTCGGTTGTGCACCTCGTCGCCCATGTGAAGCGCCTGGGCCATGATCGGCTTGAGTTCGAGGTCGCCCAGCCGGTCGAGCGTCTTCACCAGCGCCGGTGCCAGTACGTCACGCATCCATTCCAGGTGGGTGATCACGTCCGGCGCGTTGGCGCCGAAGCGCAGCACCTTGCCGAGGCCCTCGTTCAGGTTCGAGAAGGTCGTGTGGTCGTGAACCGGATCTTCGATGATCCAGAGGGGCATCGAGGGACTGATGATGCCGGCCATCGGGCCAACCGCACCGAAATGATGGCACGGCGCGAAGGATATTTCGCCTGAACCGGCGAGGATCTCCGCGTCTTCCGGCGTCTTCGCCCAACCCTCATAGACACAGGCGCCGGCGATCGCACCGCGAACGGGGGCACACATCTCGTCCCAACTGATGGGCGGGCCGGAATGCAGGATCATCCGTTCTCCCAGACCATCGAGCACGTCCCGCGCGACCCCGACGCCGCGCAGGGTCGGTTGTGCGGCGAGGTATCGGCCAAAGGCGGTCTGGTTTGCAGTCTCGATATCGGCCCGGTTGATGAGCCGGGCGAGGGCGCGTGCGATGCCCTCATCATGGGCCGGGGGGGCCCATTCGACTTCCGCGACATCTGCGCCGGCGGCACGGATCGGCCCGGCGAATTGTGCCAGCCCGACATTGATCACCGAAAGCGGTGCGCCAAAAAGATCACTCATTGTGCGTCCCCCAGGATCGCTGCGGCCGTGCGGACGGCCTGGGCATTGTTCTCGGCCAGGAGCACACCCAGGTCTGTCATTGCAGCACGCTGGCGGGCCAGGCCCTGCGGGTCGCCCTCGGTGCCGCAGACAAACCCGAGAAGAACCGGGCCGCCCGCGTCATGCGCAGGGATATCGGACAGTGCCGGCGCCATGGCGGCCATGGGGTCCTCGTGGGAACCATGACCGAGGACGACGTCGAACAGGATCACGCCGGTGCTGGGATCCTGGCCCTCGGCGATGATCCGTTCATTGCGCAATCGGTGGTCGATCATCGGATGGGGGCGGCCGCGGGTGAAGAGATCATCACCGAGATCCAACACAGTATTTGCCGCGCTTGTCCAGGGATCGTTGAGGGTCTGGGTGCTCGCACTGGAGGTGTTCGAGTGCACGCCATCGAGCGTCTCGCCCAGCATGGTGAGCGCCTCGTAGCAGAAGGTGCCGCCGCTATAGAGCGCCCGCAGGTAGCGCCGGTCGGCATCCAGGCCGGGCAGGGGGCCATCGATGAGCCCGCCCGGTGTGGCGGCCATGGTGCCACCGGCCGCAGTGACGGCCATGTGGGCGGCCTCCTCCAGGGTGCGTGCGTAGGAAACCCCGGGAAGGCCCGGTCCGTCGGGCACATGTCCGAGAAGACACGCGACGACGGGTTTGCCGGTCGCGACGGCGTGTTCGAGTACCGACGCTGCGACGTTAGGTGCCGGTGGCTTCGATATCAGCACGATGACGCCGGTGTCGGGATCGGCGCCGAGCGTCGTGATCGCCCGCTTTGTAGTGATGCCGCCGATCCGGCTGTCGAGATCGCGTCCGCCCGTGCCGATGGCCTGGGAAACGCCAGACCCGGCCGCATCGATCAGGCAGGAGACCTGCTGCAGTCCGGTGCCCGAGGCGGCGACGATTCCTATCGTTCCGCGGCGTACGACATTGGCAAACCCGAGCGGCGCGCCGTCGATGATCGCGGTGCCGCAATCGGGGCCCATGACCATCAGCCCGGCCTGATCGGCCTGGGCCTTGAGCGCGACTTCGTCTTCGATCGAGACGTTGTCGCTGAACATCATGACATTCAGCCCGAGTTGCACCGACTTGAATGCCTCGGCCGCGGCAAACGGCCCGGGCGTGGCAATCAGGGTGAAGTTCGCCGCCACGTTGGCATCGAGCGCCATCTCGATACTGCGCAGCGGTTCCGAGGCGACGCCGCCGCTTTCCACCACCACCGGATCGGCGCGCAGGGTCGCCTCGGCGGCGTCGAGGGCGGCAATCAGAGCGCTGTCCGTTTCTGCCTCCACCGCGATCAGCACCTCGTTCGGGCGTGCACCGGGATCATCGGTGATTAGCCCCGCCTCACGCAGGAGATCGAGGTTTGCCGGCGTCGCCATGATGCAGGAGGCCTGGCTGACGCCTTCGAGCAGGGTGATGGCCGACGAGATCTTCATCAGGGCCACAGAGTCCCTGTACATGTCGGCAATGATGCGTGTTCCCATATTCATCGGGTCGGTTTCTCATGCAGGTAAGTGATGTCGAGTGCGTCGATGACGCGCGTACGCAGTTCCGGTTCGGTGACGGCGAGCCCGCACAAGGTGCCGAATGCGGCGTCGCGTCCCGAGCTGTGCCCCATCGCCAGGGCATCCGCAAGACGTGCGGGAAGATTGTCGGCATGGGTGGCAATGCCTTCGACGAGCGTTGTCAGGGGGGTCGAGAAGCGGCCCGCCGCGGCATGTTCGAAACACGCGCGCGAAACATCGGTGCTGTCGTGTGCCTGCGCGAGCGTGGCCCGGGTCAGGTCGCGAAGGAATGTCTGTTGGCGAGGAGACCGCGCGCTGAACCCGAGGCCCAGGAAGAAACCGGTCGCGAAATCATCGCCTGACGGGGTGAGGCCCGGCCCGATTCCGAGCAGGCTGCGCAGGCTGCTCCAGCTGTCTGGAAAATTGGTGTCGGCGGCGGCGCGCATGAGGCGAGGGAGTGCAGTCCGAACCCGATGCGCAAGCGCGCGATCGAAACCACCAGACAATGCACCGTCCAGCAATGCCGCGGTAAACCCCGAGGTCTCGGCCGCATCGACAAACAGCAACCATGTCTCGATCCAACCGGCTTCAAGTGTGGACCGGTCCATCCTTGGCCATCTCGGCCCGTCGGACCATTTTGTGGATACGGCGTTGCGGAAATCGAATGTCAGATCAGCGCCCTGTACGCGCAATATGCCTGCCCGCATCGCCAGGCCTGCGCCGGGCCGGACAAGCCGGGAGAAATCCATCCCATCGGGCGCATTCAGTCGTGCTGTGCCGGGCGACAACGGCGCGCCGCGTCGCGCGTCGATGGTCACAACGGCCCCGGCGTTCGTATTCAGTGCGATGTTCATGACACGTGAATGCACGCTCATCGCGCGCCCGTTCGCGACGTGGGTGGGAAAACGCTCGGGTATGTCGGTCACCGTCAAACGCACGTGGAGTTCCTCGTTGCGATGCCCGACACGGGCCCGAAAAACAAAACGGCGGGCCACCGAATGGCAGCCCGCCGGATACTTGTTTGCCTACTAGTCGGCGGGTGCCTCGGCCTTCTCGAGACCGTTGCACCAGAACAGGATCGCGGCAACGGCCAGATATGCGATCGTGATCGTTGGCGATATGCCAAGCCCGGAACCAATTCCCACGGCGGGGCCGTGGATGAACCCGAAATAGCTCAACACGGCAGCCGTCAGTGCGAATGCAGCCGCAGGCTTATAGTTGCGGTCGATGATGAAGACAGCCATGGCACCGAAGATGAGCCCGACGAGGATCGCACCGCTGCCGAGGACTTCGAGCCCTCGATACAGAACGCCCTGATTGGCCAACTTGTCCAATCCAACCGCCCCGGCATTCGTGCCGGCCGCCCCGAGTGCGCCATCGATCAGGACCTTGCCCCAAGCCGCGAGGTTTGGAATGAGCGCAAAGATGATCGCCGGCGCGTGTTTGGAAGGCGTCGACTGGAACGCCTGCGCACCGATGAGCATGCCGATATAGAGCAGGATCGGGATGATCGCGACTTGTGGGATCACCGCGAGCAATAGCCCGACAATTCCAAGCCATGTCACCACGAGAACGAAGATGCCAGTGACGGCAGAGTAACCGATGCGGCCACCCATCTCCTTCCAACCGGGATGTCCGATGTAGACGGCGTTGGCAAACGGGCTGCCGAACAACGTTCCGATCAGGCTGATGATGCCTTCGGCACCGATGACCTGCTTCTCGCTGTATTCGTCCCCCGCGACGGCCGCGCTCTCGACATTGTCCATGGCTTCGATGAAGTCATAGACGCCGAACGGGATCGCGGTCACCAGGATGAAGGCCCAATACTGATTGAGGCCGTCAAACACCTGACCGAACGAGATGGCCGGCAATGCAAATCCGATGGCACCGATCGACTGGGTCACGCTGTCGACGCTCATCAGGCCAATCCCCAGATCGAACCAGGTGCTGAGCCAGGCCAGCAACGTGCCGACGCCGATGGCGATCAGACCAGCGGGAATTTTGCCGGGATAGCGGACGCCGCCGAACCAGCTGGCGAGGATGATGGCCAGTGAAACCAGACCTATCACCGGGCTCTCGAAAATTTCCATCGCCGGTCGCATCGAGATGAAAGTGATCGAAATTCCGGCCAGCGTGCCCAGCAGGGCCGCGCGTGGTGTCAGCCGTCGGACATGCGGTGCGACGAATGCGCCGGCGAACAGCACGATGCCTTCGATGAATACCCATGCAAGGCCTGCCTGCCAGGCCAGCAACGGATCACCGGTCTGGATTTTGATGGGCAACATGATCGCCAGCACGACGAAAAACATGTGCGGCACACTCGGGCCCGAGGGCAGGGCGGCAACATCGTTGCGGCCGGTCTTCTTGGCGAGTTTCTGCGCCAGATAGGCGTAGAACATGTTGCCGAGAAAGATCATCAGTCCGACGGCGGGAAGAATACGGCCGAAGATGACTTCGTCAGGTAACTGGATGACGAATTTCAGTAGGACCGTGAGGACCAGAAGATTGACCAGGACGTTTGTTCCGAGGCCAAAGAGCGCGTTCCAGTCGCCTGGAACCCACCATGAAACTTTCGTTGTACTCATTCGCTTATTCCCCCTATTGAATGTGTCTGTTTCGAAACGCCCTTGTCTCCGTAATCCTTGTTTTTCCCGCTAGCCCAGTGCCTGAACGGCACGCGCGGAATCACTCACCCATCCGAAAATTCCGCCCTGGGCCTTAATCATTTCAAGCCCGACCCGCTGGAATTCCGGGAAATATGATCCCACGCAATCGGCGAGCACCACGCATTCATAGCCGCGGTCATTTGCCTGGCGAACGGTCGTGTGGACGCAGACCTCTGTCGTCACCCCGCAGACGATCAGCGTCGATATTCCGCGGTTCTTGAGGATCAGATCCAGGTCGGTTTCGTAGAATGCACCTTTGCCGGGCTTGTCGATGACAGGCTCGTCGTCGGCCGGTGCGAGTTCCGGGATGATGTCATGACCTGGTTCGCCACGGACAAGAATGCGTCCCATGGGACCGGGATCGCCGATCCCGACATCGAGACCGCCCCGCGCCAGTTTCGAAGGCGGTGCATCCGTCAGGTCGGGACGATGGCCTTCGCGCGTATGAATAACTGTAAGGCCCGCGTCGCGTGCGGCCTTCAGGATGCGCGTGCAGGGCTCGATGGTGGTGCGAAGCAACGACACGTCATTTCCCAGCATCTCTCCGAAGCCGCCGGGTTCCAGGAAGTCGCGCTGCATATCGATGATCAGCAAGGCCGTCGCAGCCGGGTCGAATGCCAGTGCGTAGGGCTCAGCATCGAAATTGTGGCTCTTGCTCTCCAATTTGCTCCCCCACGGCGGCGCGATTTCTCTATAACGGATGCAGGAATTCCGCGCGTGACGTCCGTCTATACGAAAACGCTACACCGCACCGTTCCGCGTTGGAAAGGCCGGGCTGTGACCAATTTATAGGCAGGGTGCCTCGGTCGACATGGTCATGCTCGGGTGTGAAATTAGAAACAGTCTTTATCTGGTTGATAAATATGAACTTTGACACTCTTCGTGATCGATACCTTCAATCCCCGGGAGACGTGGATAAAGTCGCCCGCGAAACGCTCGCGCGCCTTCGGGAAAACGATGACGGCAACATCTGGATTGCCCGGGTGTCCGACGAAGCTGTGCTGGCTGATGCGAAGCGTCTTGCAACATTCGACCCCAAAGAGCTGCCGCTGTTCGGGATTCCGTTCGCCGTAAAGGACAATATCGATGTGGCCGGCATGCCGACGACAGCCGGTTGCCCGGAATTTGCCTACACGCCCGAGATATCCTCCCCGGTCGTCGACCGCCTGATTGCGGCGGGCGCGATCCTGATCGGAAAGACAAACCTGGATCAGTTCGCGGCCGGTCTGGTCGGCACACGATCGCCCTATGGCGCGTGCAGCAACGCATTCGATCCGGCCTATGTTTCCGGCGGATCAAGCGCGGGATCGGCCGTATCCGTGGCACGGGGGCTTGTGAGCTTTTCGCTTGGCACCGATACCGCCGGTTCCGGCCGGGTGCCTGCGGCGTTCAACAATATTGTTGGTCTCAAGCCATCACGTGGGCTGCTGAGTGCGCGCGGCGTGGTGCCGGCGTGCCGGACGCTCGATTGCATCTCGATCTTCGCCAATTGCGCGGCCGATGCACAAACGGTGCTCGATGTGGCCGCGGGATTCGATGCGGACGATCCTTATTCACGCGACGAGGCGGCGATTTCGGCCGGTGGGCCGATCCCGACTGATGGCGCGCGCGTGGGAGTGCCGAAGGCGGAGAACCTGGAGTTCTTCGGAGATGCGGCGGCTGAGAAACTGTTCGGCGATGCCGTTGCACGGGCCGAGAGCCTCGGCGCACGCGTCGTTGAAGTCGATCTGACACCGTTCCTCGAGGCGGCTCGGTTGCTCTACGAAGGCCCGTGGGTGGCCGAGCGCTACGTTGGAATCCGGGAGTTCTTCGACGCGCATCCCGACAAAGTGCACCCGGTGACGCGTGAAATCGTCGGCGGCGGGGCAACGCCCACCGCTGCGGAGGCCTTCGCGGCGGAGTACCGGATGCAGGCGCTGCGCCGGAAGGTCGAGCCGGTCTGGCAGGATATCGACGTCATGATGACGCCGACCGCGGGGACCATCTATACGATCGCCGAGCTCGAGGCCGATCCGATCCGGCTGAATTCGAACCTTGGCTACTACACCAACTATATGAATTTGCTGGATTTATGCGGCACTGCCGTGCCGGCGGGGTTCCTCGACAATGGCTTGCCGTTCGGCGTCACGCTCATCGCCCCCGCCTTCCGTGATCGGGCGATCTTGCCGTTGGCAGATGCGATGCATCGCGCGGCCGACACGGGCATGGGGGCCGCGCGTGCGCCGGTGCCTGACGCTGCGCCGGATGCCGGGGTACTGGGCGACGACATGATGCTCCTCGTCGCTTGCGGGGCGCATATGTCGGGATTGCCGCTGAACCATCAACTGACCGAACGCAGGGCCACTCTGGTACGCACAACCCGGTCAGCACCGAACTACCGCTTCTATGCGCTGGAGGCGTTCGAGCCGCCGCGGCCTGGAATGATCCGCACGGATACGGACGGTGTCGCCATCGATGTCGAGATCTGGGCTATTCCGCAGGCGCAGTTCGGGAGCTTCATGGCCGGGATTCCCGCGCCGCTGGGCATCGGCACCGTCGAACTGGAAGACGGGTCCCTCGTGAAGGGCTTCATCTGCGAGGCCTACGCTGCCGAAGGCGCCCTGGACATTTCCGAACTGGGAAGTTGGCGCGGCTATCTGGCTGCAAAGACCTAAGCTGCGCCGGGTGTCAGACCTTGTAACTGCGGACTCTCTCGACAGTGTTTGCAGCGGCGTTGATCAGGACGCTCATGTCTTGACCGGACAGCACGAAACGCACACCCATAGAGATGTACTTCTCCTGGAGATCCGGTGCCGGAACGCCGCCCATGCCCATCCATTTGCCGTGTTTCTCGCATGCCGCGGCGACAGTTTTGTAGTTCGCCTCAATTTTTTCGTGGCCCACCTGGCCCGGGATGCCGGAGGCTGCGGATAGATCATTGGTCCCGATGAGGACGACATCCACCCCTTCGACCGCGGCAATCTCATCAGCCTGCGCGATCGCATTGGGCGTCTCCAGCATGATAATCACCAGCATGGTGTCGTTCATCGCCTTCATCGCCGACGTCATGTCGGGGTTGGCGAAACCGAACTGGGGCAGGCCGCCGACGACACCGCGTGAGCCTTCGGGGGCGTAGTGCAACCGGTCGACAATCTCACGCGCTTCATCAGCGCTTTCGCACTGGGGCATGATGATGCCGAGTGCGCCGCCATCCAACGCGCGGGTTGCCATCGCCATCTCGCCGCGTGGAACGCGGACCAGTGTCGAGATTCCGGCGCTCAGGGCGGCACAGGAGATTTGCGCCGTCTGGTCGAGGGTGAGGGGTCCGTGTTCCAGATCGATGAACAGCCAGTCCATACCGGCGGTTTTCATCATGCTGGCGATGTCGGCGCTGCGCGCGAGACGGATGCCGATACCGACCGAGATTTCTCCCGCTTCGAGACGTTCGCGGGCGGGATTGCGTATCTCAACCATGATGGAATCCTTTCAAGACGTTCACTGTAAATTATTCAGCCGACGCGAAGCGTATCCGCACCGGCCAGGTAGGTCATGTTTCGCTGTCCGGGATTGCGATTGACCAGGGGGCGGGCATAGAGCGGATGGTGCAGGCTGCGCACCTCGTGCTCGATCTGGAACACGGGTTTGCCGTTGTCCGGATCGACGATCATCTCGAAACGATACTGATGCTGATCGCTTTCCTCTGTGATCAGGCCGCGTTCGAGCAGGCGCCGGTGGGGCCCGGAAAAATCGCCGAGATAGACCTGGATATGATGGCCGTCGAACGTGGCCTGCCGCCCTGCTTTTTCACGGAAGATCAATTCCTGATCCGGGCCGACGCACACAAATGCGGCGGGTGCGCCATCGAACGTGCCGGTACGTGCGGGTGCGTCGAAAATCTCGGCGTAGAACCGCTTGATGGGGTCGGCCGCGCCCTCGGGCACATCGAAGCAAACATACGGTATGCCGTGGCTCATCTTCCCGAACCGTTTGCCGGCGGGGTAGCAGCGATACTGGTTGCCCCAGGGGCAGGTGGCATCGATGCGGCCACGCTCGCGTTTGAAGGCGAACTTGGTGCCTTTCAGCTCCTTGCGAACATTCTCAAGACGGCCCGGCAGCTGCTCGAAGTCGTTGATCACCAGTGCCGTGTGCCCACGCAGCACCTGGGTGCCGCGGGTGGGCAGGTGGAACTGGTTGCGTCCGGCGTTGACCCACATGATGTCGGTGCCGGTCATCAGGTAGGGATCGCGGGTCAGGCCGAGACCGCTGATGTAGAAGAGCGTCGCGAGGCCCTGGTCCGGTACCAACAGATTGACATGCTCGAGGCTGACGATGTTGCCGACGTCCTCGGCCCCGCGATCGTAGGTCGGTTTTTTCGCCAATTCTCAGTCCTCGAAAATAGCCACGGCGCGGATCGGGCTGGCGGTACCGCCCTTGATCTTCAGCGGGAAGCCGGCAAAACGGAACCGGCCCTTGCCGATCAGCTGGTCCAGGTTCATCAGGCATTCCATGTGGGTGATGCCGCGTTCGGCACAGGCCAGATGGGCCAGATAGTTCGGTTCGCCCTCGGGTGCCGGGCTGACCGTCTCGACACCGAACATGGTGATCTTCTTGTCCGCCAGCCAATGCACGGCCTCGACAGACAGGCCGGGAAAGTCATGGACATACTCTGGCGTACCAAAGAGCCGGTTGTGGATGCCCATATGGATCATCACCGTGTCGCCGGGCTTGATCTCTTCGCCCGATGCCGCGAGGGCGGCCTCCATATCCTCGACCGTCGCCTCGTAGTTGTTTGGCACATCTCCAAAGTCGAGGCAGATAGCCTCGGTGTAGAAATTCTCCAGCGGGACTTCGTCGATCGACGGCGCACCCGGTGCGGGATTGAAATGTACCGGTGCGTCGACATGAGTGCAGGAATGGTCGCTCATGGTGATCGACAGGGATTTCGATGTGAATTCGGTGTTGCCGGCGCGCTTGACCTCTGAATGGTCGTTCCACACCGTGATAATCACGGGCGGATGAGACGGATGGGCCGGTGCGCGGTGATGAATTTCACGGCTCAGATCGATGATATGCATGCTTGGTTCCCCCTGACGAGACCGCCCAATCGCGGGCAATCATTCCTATTGCGAGATTATGCACACATCTGAGGCGTGTGCATAAAGTCGCGTGCCTAAACAGGGGCCGCGGGGAGGGGTGGTTTCCCGAGAATCATGTCGGCCGCCTTTTCCGCGATCATGATCGTCGCGGCATTGGTATTGGCCGAATGCGACGTCGGGATGACCGATGCGTCGATGACGCGCAGCCCGTCGATGCCATGCACCCTGAGTTCGTCGGAGACGACCGCGCCCGCGTCGGAAGCTGGCCCCATTTTGCACGTCCCCATCAGGTGGAAGATCGTCGTGCCGCGCCGCCGGGCGAAGTCGAGCAGTTCGTCGTCGCTCTGGGCCGCATCGCCGGGAGACGTCTCGTGCACGTACCAGTGCGCCAGCTCCGGGGAGCGAAGCATCCGTCGGGCCAGCCGGATGCCGTCGAGCAGGAGCCGTTGGTCCGCCTCGGCCTCGAGATAGTTCGGCTGAATGATTGGCTTGTCGTGGGTGTCGGCACTGCGTGCTCGCACATGTCCGCGGCTTTCCGGCCGCATCGGCCAGACCCCGGCGGTCATGCCGGGAAAATCATCCAGCTCGTAGACCGCTGTTTCCTTGTAGCTCGCCGGTGCGAAAATGACCTGCAGGTCGGGCTGTTCCAATGCGGGGCGTGATTTACATAGCGCGACGGCGATGCCGGGGGACTGGGCCAGGACTCCCTTGCGCGCGAGGCCGTATTTGATTGCCTCGATGGCGAGCGGGAGGCCGCGTGTACGTTCGTTGATCGTTTTTACTCCTTGGAGCTGCGCGGCGAGCCGGATGCCAAAGTGATCGGACAGGTTCTCGCCGACGCCGCCCAGCGCATGCACCGGGGTGACGCCGATATCCTGCAGAAGGCCGGAAGGCCCCACGCCGGAGACCTGGAGGATCTGCGGTGAGGCGATCGCACCGGCCGCGAGGAGAATTTCCCGGTTCGCACGAACCTCATGATCCTGGTCGCCCTGGCGGTACCGGACGGCCGTCGCACGGCGGCCCTCGAACAGGATCCTGGTCACATGCGTGTGGGTTAAAACCTTCAGGTTCGCGCGGCGTCGGGCGGGTTTCAGAAAGGCGCGCGCGGCGCTCACCCGGCGGCCCTTGTGGATCGTGCGCTGAAAGTAGCCCACGCCCTCCTGCACGGCGCCGTTGTAGTCGAGGCCGCGCGGGATGCCGAGATTCGCCACCCCGTTGATGAAGGCGTCCGACACCGGGTCGCGCCGGTCGACATCCGTCACCACGAGTTCGCCGTCGCGGCCGCGGTAGGTGTCGTCTCCGTCGCCGATTCGGCGCTCGCTGCGTTTGAAATAGGGCAGGACGTCGGCGAAGCTCCAGCCGCGATTTCCCATCTGCGCCCAAGTGTCGAAGTCCATCCGCTGGCCGCGGTTGTAGATGTGACCGTTGATCGAACTGGAGCCGCCAAGCGCCTTGCCGCGCGGCGTCACGATCGGCCGGCCGGCCGTGCCCGCGCTCGGCTGGGTTTCATAGAGCCAGTTCAGGCGCGGGTTCGACAGCGTCTTGATGAACCCGGCGGGCATATGAATGAAGGGATTGCGGTCCGGGCCGCCCGCCTCGAGCAGACAAATGCTGGCGCCGGATGCCGAGAGTCGGTTGGCGAGGACCGATCCCGCGGACCCTGCACCGATGATGACATAGTCGAAATCCTGAACCATCGGTCTGCGACCGGCCCCCGTCGCTGGTCGACTAGCTATCGGACTGGAGAAGTCGGTTCCAGGCCTCCAGGCGCTCGGTATCCGTCTCCCCCGACGCCGATGCCCGCGCCGCGACTTCGACCAGTTCGGTGAACAGCTGATCCGTCAGCGGGCCGTTGCGGAGCTTCAACTCCTTGCGGACCTGCTCCAGCACGAGGTTGGCGGTCGCGGTGTCGAGTTCCCCGAGCGACATGTCACTGGCCCGACGTTTGATCGCCATTGGGCCCGAGTAGTGGCACAGCGCGACCTTGTCCGTGTTCCCAAGCACCGAAGGTGCCCAGGCGTTGAAAGACCATTGATCATCGCTTGGCAGAACGTAATGCACTTCAGCAGCGTGGGAGAATGCGGTGCGGCCGTTTCCAGGCAAGTGCTCGGGAATAGGTTGATTCCAGACCTGCGCCACGAATTCCGACAGTTCCTGAAATCCGTCGAGGCGGATTCCTGTGTCGTAGCCGTAGAATATCTCGCAGATCGCCGCGAGTACGGCGATGTTCGGCACGCCCGCGCGCTCACCCAGTCCGTTGATACAGCCTTCCAGAATTTCTGCACCACCCTGGAGCGCGGACAATTGGGCGGCCGTGGCCAGATCGAAATCATCGTGGCTGTGAATGGCGAGTGGCACGTCACCGATCTTCGCCTTCACGGCTTTTGCGTGATGTTCGTAGACCGCCGGAATACAGGGGGCGCAAATGTCATCGATCCGAACGATGTCCGCGCCAGCCTCCACAAGGCGCCCAATGATTTCCAGCAGCCAATCCAGGTCGAGGCGCGTGAAGTCCATGGTGTTGACGTTGATCGTGGCGCCTTTTGATTTGCCATAGGCGACGGCTTCGCAGGCCTTGTCGACGGCTTCTTCGCGGCTGATCTTCAGGCCACCCATCGATTCAACGAGCCGGAAATTATAGTCGGAGACCGCAAACGCCAGACAAATGATGTCGGAGCCGACATCCAGACACAGATCGATTTCCTGCCGGCAAAGCTCCGGATTCAGGGCCGCAGTGGGGTGTACGAGCGCCTGAACCTTGAGGTCCAGACCCAGTTTTTTGACCTGTCGAATTTCCTCGGGATCATCGTGGTGCATCTCGATGATCGGAATGCCCACGGCGTCAATACGGCGCGCGAACTCAACCACCTCATCCAGACCAATTGAAACCCCGTCGACCTGGCGGCCTTCCCGCAGGGTCATGTCCATCAACTGGATCTTGTCGGGCAAGTTCATGCTGTCGCGAATGGCGGAATCGAAATTATACGGACTGACGGCCCACATGCCTTCGCGGTAACCCATGGATTGTGTCACGTGACCAGGACCTCTCGTTCAGTTTTCAGGCGAGGGGGATCAGAATCCTTGGACAGATCCCCACCATCGCGCCGGACATACGCATGGTGCCCGCGGTCGGCGACAACGCAAAGCCAAAACTGGAGGATTTACAGAGGGCTGATTTGGCACCGATGATCACATAATCTAAACCGCACTAGCTCGGCTCCAGTCCGAACAGCGAAACAGCATTGGTCCGGCCGATTGCCAACCGATCGGCATCGGAGAGTTCCGCTTGGTCGAACCAGGTGCTTCCTTGCTCCATTGATTCGTAGGGGTAGTCGATCGAGAACATCACCCTTTCCACACCCATCTCCCGGATGGCCAGATGAAGGGGCGGATCATGAAACTGGCCGCTCGTGGAAACATGGACATTGGTTTGCATGTAAGTCCGCAAGGTTTTCTTGGCCGGCATGCCTCTGGGGTTTTTCTGTAAAACATTATCGGCACGCCACAGGTCGAACGGGATGCGTTCGCCGAGATGCCCCAGCACCATCTGCAGGCGTGGATGGTCGTCGAACAGGCCGCCACACATCAGGCGTAACGCGTGCATGGCGGTCTCCAATGCGTATGCCCAGGAAGCGTAGGTCAGCCATGGGTGCTCATCGAAGAAGGGCATGTCATCGAAAAACGGGTTTCGCGGGTGCAGATAAAAGGGCACCTCCAATTTCTCGATCGCAGCCCAAAACGGACGATATTCGGGCCGGTCGTAGTACAGGTGGGTCGTCGGCCCAACCGTTTCACTGAACCCGTTTACGTTGGCGCCCAGCAGACCCAATTCACCAACTGCGCGCTCCAGTTCGCAGATCGCGGCCTCCGGGTCCTGCATGGGCAAGGCCGCAAAACCTCCCAGCCGACCCGGACTTTTCCCGATCTCCTCGGCCAGCAGATCGTTCGCCCGCCGCGCCATATCTATCGCCTCGGCAGTCTGGGTCTCGGCTTGTACGGCAGGCCCGTTGAGGGACAGGATCGCAAAGGCGACCCCGCAACGGTCCATCAGCTCGATGCGCTCGCCGTGAAAATCCTGCAGACGCCGATGCAGTTCCGAAGAGCCGGGACCGAGGGTCTCGGGCAGCGCAAAATGCTCCTCGATGGTCACCTTGCCGTCCATGCCGGGTCCTCCGCAGTATCCTCTATTCGATAGAGATCAATAGAAGCGATCGGACAACGGACATCAAGCGCCCGGGCGTTTGCGGCCTCACAGCGACAAAAACCGCCCGGTTAGAAAACTTCCGCCAGCTACAAAGAAACAGCAATTCTGCGCGTTTCGGTTCGATCCGGTCCGTCGTCGGAACAGCATGCGACGATTTATACCGGGTCGGTCAATCGACCCAGGTTGGCAAGCCAGAGCTTTGCGAAATTGGTGCAAAAGAAGAACGGATTGGCGAAGCGCAAAGACGCTGGCGAAACCGCTGACACAAACCGCATTGGGATCAGTGCGTTAGCTGCGAACAGCAAGGAATTGGAGGCCCGGGCCGGAATCGAACCGACGTACAAGGATTTGCAGTCCTCTGCATAGCCACTCTGCCACCGGGCCGGTACGAGTGCGCAATTCAGCGACGGCGCTTCATATCCCAGAATTGCGCTTGGATTGGAAGTCCCCAACCGCATATCAGTGATCGGCTTTGCACGATTGTTTTGCGGCGGGCCGAGTTTTATAAGTTCGAAGGCCTCCGACGAACGACGAGAACGGGTTTTCCGACGATGAGTGATTTCGAAAGCGCGCGGCGCAATATGGTGGACTGTCAGCTTCGGCCCACCAAGGTTACGGACATTCGTATTCTCGACGCGATGGGCACGCTGCCGCGTGAGATGTTCGTCGACAAGTCACGGCAGGGTATCGCCTATGTCGACGAGGATATCGAGATCGCGCCGGGACGCCACATGATGGAGCCGGTGGTCCTCGCTCGGCTGGTGCAGGCCCTCGATATCGGCGCGACCGATTCGGTGCTCGTGATCGGCGCGGGTACGGGATACGACGCGGCCGTGATCGGTACTTTGGCCGGCCCGGTGGTGGCCGTTGAAGCCGATCCGCAACTGGTCGAGACCGCTTCCATGCTGATCAACCATCTCGGGATCGACAATGTCGCCGTTGTCGAGGCACCCCTGGCGGACGGATATGCCGGACAGGCACCATATGATTTGGTCTTCGTTGGCGGCGCTGTGCCCGAGATTCCGGCTATTATCGCCGATCAGGTTGCGCCCGGCGGGCGCGTTGTTGCGGTTATCGGCGGTGCCGAAAACGGTGTCCTGGGTCGCGCATCTGTCATGACCAAAATCGAGCAGGGGCTTTCCGGCCGCCAGATCTTCGATGCAGGCACCCGGCCGCTGCCCGGGTTCGAGGCGGCAGCGGAGTTTGTATTCTGAGTTTGCATTTGGGCGGGCGCTCGGGCACCTTGCGAATGCACTTTTGGCAGGCGCGCCAGCATGTTGGCGGCGCTGAATTCTAACTTTTGAGAAGAGCTTTCGGGCATGAACCTAAGGTACGGATTGAGTGCAGTGGCGCTGTTGGCCTTTCTGGGCGTGAGCGCGACCACGGCCGATGCGGAGAGCCTCCGCGAGGCGTTGGCGCAGACCTATGAGACAAATCCTGAACTCGCCTCTGAGCGCGCCGGATTGCGCGCCACCGATGAAAGCGTGCCCCAGGCCCTGTCGAACTGGCGGCCAGAGGTGGAAATCGATTCGTCCTACGGCCTGCGCAAACGCGACCGCGATTTCAACACTTCGGCACCCGACATAAAGAACACCGATCAGCTCCAGACGATTTCTCTGAATGTTTCGCAAAATCTGTTTCGCGGATTCCGGACCCTTTCCGAAACTGATCGGGCTCAGAACCTTGTGGCAGCGGGCCGCGCCGATCTGATTACTACCGAGCAGTCGGTCCTTCTTCAGGCCGTCACGGCATATATCAACGTTGTGCGGGACCGGGTAATCCTGTCGCTTCGCGAGAACAATGTTCGCGTGCTCGAGCAGGAGCGGCAGGCAACGGCAGATCGCTTCGAAGTTGGTGAACTGACCCGAACGGATGTCGCGCAGGCCGACAGCCGACTGGCGCAGTCCGTTTCCGAGCGCACAGAAGCTCAGGGCAACCTCGATTCTTCCAGCGCCGACTATGTCGAAGTCATCGGAACGGCACCGGGTGTGCTCGAGCGCCCCACTTTGCCGGCGGGTTTGCCATCCACAGAAGAAGATGCGGTCAATCAGGCGAAGACGAACAATCCGGACGTTGTTTCGCAAGATTTCAGTGAACGCGCCGATCGCGACAATATTGACCTGATCGCGGGTGAATTGCTCCCGACGCTGTCGCTCGCTGGTGAACTCGAGAGGAACAAGGATGTACTCGGGGCGGATACCGTCACGACCGAGCAGTCGGTCACGTTGAACCTGACTGTGCCGCTTTATCAGGCCGGGGATGTTTACTCGCGTATTCGCGCGGCAAAACAGTCCGCAAATCAATCGCTCCTGTCGCTGGCCGAAGAAGAAAGACAGGCACAGGAATCTGCGCGCCAGAGTTGGGCGGACCTGAAGTCTGCATCGTCTCGTATCGTTTCCGGTGAGGCGGAAGTTTCCGCACAGGAGATCGCGTTCGAGGGTGTTCAGCAGGAAGCCCAGGTCGGTTCACGCACCGTCCTCGATGTGTTGGATGCGGAGCAGGAGCTTCTCGATGCCCGCGTCGATCTCGTCGTGGCGCAGCGCGATGAGATTGTTGCGGCCTACCAAGTGCTTCAGGCGATCGGTCGACTGACAGCCCAGGATCTGGATTTGCCGGTTGCAATCTATGACCCGACCCGAAATTTCCGGGACGTCGAGGACCGGCTCTTTGGCTCCGACATCGCGGACGAGAATTAAAAAGACCACCCACAACATGCAATAGAACCTCGCGGCGAGGTTTTAACTGGTCCGGACTCAATTGTGTTTCTAGTCTGTGTTCAGTTGTCATTAACCATTTTCTGCGATCACATTCGACCATGAGTGACACGAACGCCGATCAGCAAGAACCGTCGATGGAGGAGATCCTCGCGTCGATCCGTCGGATTATTTCCGAGGATGACGAAGGGGAATCCGACGACGAAGTCGTGGTCGCAGATTCCGACGACGACGCGCCTGCTGTCGAGGCAGTCGACGACGAACCCGATGCTGTCGAAGACGCGCCGGAAGATGAACTCGACGACGATATCCTCGTGCTGACCGATGTGATTGACGACGGGCAAGATTTGGAACCCGAGCCGGAACCCGAGCCAGAGCCGGAACCCGAGCCAGAGCCGGAACCCGAGCCAGAGCCGGAACCCGAGCCAGAGCCGGAACCCGAGCCAGAGTCGGAACCTGATCCTGTCGAAGATTTGATGGTGGTCGATGATGACAAGCTGATTTCCGAAGAGGTCGAGGAAGTCAGCGCCGCATCCATGTCGGGTTTGACCGCTGTGCTGGCAGCAAATGCAGCAGTCGGCGATGGCAACCAGACGCTCGAGCAGCTGGTTAAAGACGTCTTGCGGCCGGTTCTCAAGCAGTGGCTGGACGACAATTTGCCAGAGATTGTTGACGGCATCGTGCGCGAAGAAGTCGAACGTATCGCCAAGCGCGCCAAGTAAGCCTGCCTCCGTTCAGATCTGATTGGTTGTCGATGGCACCCCGTAGGGTCTAGCCGCGGCGCGCGTGCTTCGCTAAACAGCAGCGCGGTACGCAACCTTGCGACCGATGCTGCGACCACGCAAAGCCACGTGACCATGACGAACCTCGAAAAGACATACGCGCCCGCCGAAATCGAGACGCGCCTCTATGAACGTTGGGAATCCAGCGATGCGTTCGCATGCGGCCGCACGCAGAACGCGACCTACACCATCGTCATTCCGCCACCCAATGTGACCGGCAGCCTGCATATGGGGCATGCCCTCAACAACACGCTGCAGGATCTACTGGTCCGCTGGCGGCGCATGCAGGGTTACGACACGCTGTGGCAGCCGGGAACGGACCATGCGGGCATCGCCACGCAGATGGTTGTCGAACGGCAACTCGCCGAAGACGGTATCCGGCTCGATCGCGGGCGTGCGCTCGACGACGAGAACGAGAAGCTGATCGGGCGCGAGGATTTCCTCGAAAAGGTCTGGGCCTGGAAAGACGAATCCGGCGGCACGATCATCAATCAGCTCAAGCGGCTGGGCGCTTCGTGTGATTGGTCGCGCGAACGGTTCACGATGGACGAGGGGCTCTCGAAGGCCGTCCTCAAGGTCTTCGTCGAGCTGCATGGCCAGGGCCTCATCTTCAAGGACAAGCGCCTTGTGAACTGGGACCCCAAGCTCCACACCGCGATCTCCGATCTCGAAGTGGTGCAGAAGGAAGTGGACAGCCATCTCTGGTATTTCCGCTATCCCATCGAAGGCGAGACCGGCCGGTTCGTGACCGTCGCCACGACGCGCCCCGAGACCATGCTGGGCGACACCGGCGTCGCCGTGCATCCGGAAGACGAGCGCTTCCAGGACATCATCGGCAAGTTCGCGATCCTGCCGATCACCGGCCGCAAGATCAAAATCGTCGCCGACAGCTATGCGGACCCGGAGCAGGGTTCGGGCGCGGTGAAGATCACGCCGGCGCATGACTTCAACGATTTCGAGGTCGGGCGTCGCACCGGGCTCGGCATGATCAATGTCTTCGATGCCTCGGCCGTGGTCGACATCGACACCGAAGAATTCCGCGCCGACACGGAGGCCTCGGATTGGGGCGATCCCGATGCGGCGATCGCCGCCTATAACGGGCTCGACCGTTTTACGGCGCGCGAGAAGATCGTCGCCGAGATGGAAGCCCGCGGCCTGGTGGCCGAGATCGAGCCGAACCGTCACATGGTGCCGTTCGGTGACCGCTCCGACGTGGTGATCGAGCCCTGGCTGACCGACCAATGGTATGTCGACGCCGAGACTCTCGCGAAGCCGGCGATTGCCGCGGTGGAGAAGGGCGACACGAAATTCGTGCCGGAGAACTGGTCCAAGACCTATTTCGAGTGGCTGCGGAACATTCAGCCCTGGTGCATCTCGCGCCAGCTCTGGTGGGGACATCAGATTCCCGCCTGGTACGGGCCCGACGACGAGATTTTCGTGGCCGAGAGTGAAGAGGCCGCCCTGGCAGCCGCCGAGGCGCATTACGGCAAGCCGACCACGCTCACCCGCGATCCCGACGTGCTCGACACCTGGTTCTCCTCCGCACTCTGGCCGTTCTCGACGCTTGGCTGGCCGGAGGAGACGCCCGAGGTGGGGCGCTACTACCCGACGAGCGTCCTGATCACCGGCTTCGACATCATCTTCTTCTGGGTCGCCCGGATGATGATGATGGGGTTGCACTTCATGGACGAGATCCCGTTCCACGAGGTGTACATCCACGCCCTTGTCCGCGACGAGAAGGGTGCGAAGATGTCCAAGTCGAAGGGCAACGTCATGGATCCGCTCGAGGTGATCGACGAGTACGGCGCCGATGCCCTGCGCTTTACCCTGACCGCCATGGCGGCGATGGGCCGCGACATCAAGCTGGCGATGTCACGTGTGCAGGGTTACCGGAACTTCGGGACCAAGCTCTGGAACGCCGCGCGCTTCTGCCAGATGAACGAATGCGCGGCACCGGGCCCGGAATTCGATCCGGCGAAGGTCGAGCTCACACTCAACAAGTGGATTGTCGGCGGCGTGGCCGAGACGACGACTGCCGTGAGCCAGGCGCTCGAGGAGTACAGGTTCGACCAGGCGGCGGGTGCGATCTACCAGTTCACCTGGCACACCTTCTGCGACTGGTATGTCGAATTCGCCAAGCCCGTGTTCCAGGGCGACGACGAGGCGGCCAAGGCCGAGACCCGCGCCGTGGCCGGCTGGACCCTGCAGCAGATCCTGCGAATTCTGCACCCGTTCATGCCGTTCATCACCGAGGAGCTTTGGGAACATTTCGGCGATGATGAGGGCATGCTGATCCACGCCGCATGGCCGGCGAACGATATTGCGCCGGTCGATGCCGGTGCCAAGGCCGAGCTGGACTGGGTGGTCCAGTTCATCGGCGAGGTGCGCGCGGTGCGCAACGAAGTGAATGTGCCGGGCGGCGCGAAGATTCCCGCGATTCTGCGCGACGCCAGCGACGAGACCCAGGCGCGTCTGGGCCGCAACCGCGATCAGATCCTGCGGCTCGCGCGTCTCGAAGACGTCGCGGTCGGCGCGGAGCTGCCCGAGGGCGCGGTGCAGATCGTGCTCAACGAGGCGACCGTGGCGCTGCCGCTGGCCGACATCATCGACCTCGAAGCCGAGCGCGACCGCCTGGCGAAGGAGATCGCCAAGCAGGACAAGGAGATCTCCGGCATCGACAAGAAATTGGCGAACGAGAAGTTCCTCGCCAATGCGCCCGAAGCGGTGGTGGCCGAACAGCATGAACGGCGCGCCGATGCCGCCGACGCCAAGGCCAAGCTCCAGGGTGCCCTCGAACGATTGAGCGCTGCCTGATACGATCGGGTTTTGGTCACTTCACCGGAGCCTGATCGATGCCGCATATTCCCGCGCTCAAGCGCGAAGATTTGCCAGAGCTGGAAGAGTATTTCCTGCGCTCGGACGACCGCATGGGGTTTGTCACGAACGCGCAGCTGACGATGGCCCACCGGCCGCCGATCTTCAAAGCCTTCGTCGAGCTGGCCGCCGCAACATTCACCCAATACGGAAATGTGACGCCGGGCCTGAAGGCGTTGGTTGGAAACATCGCCAGCAAGACGGCGGGCTGCCAGTACTGTGTGTCTCACACGGCATCCAACGCGATGCGCCCCGGCTACGATACCGACGAGGCCAAGGTCGCGGCGGTCTGGGAGTATGAGACCAATCCGCTGTTCTCGGATGCCGAGAGGGCGGCGCTGGAATTCGCGCAATGCGCCGCATCGGTCCCCAACCTCGTGACGAAAGAGCATATCGCGCGCCTTCGGGAACACTTCACGGACGCCGAGATCGTCGAGATCAACGCGGTCGTTGCGTTCTACGGTTTCCTCAACCGCTGGAATGACAGCATGGCGACGGAACTCGAAGGCGATATGCGCGATATCGGCGAGCGATTGCTGGGCGACAAGGGCTGGACCGTCGGCAAACACGCGGCCGAGTAGGAGCTTACCGGAAGCCGTTCCAAAGTCATCGTTGGGCGTTGCCTCGTCAGCCCATTTCCGTCATGCCCGGGCTAGACCCGGGCATCTTGAGGTTCGTTTCACCTCGGGCGGCATGAGATGCGCGGATCAAGTCCGCGCATGACGGGTGTTTGAAGTCGACATCTGGCATCCACTCGCTACCGCGGTTATGCTCCGCGGCGAACACTCATTTATGGGCTGCGGCCCGCATCAGACGAAGGAAACAGGTCATGGACGGCAACACACCCGGCGGCGAATGGGACAAATCGAAACTGCCGAGCCGCCACGTCTCGGTCGGCAACACCAGCGCACCGCATCGCGCCTTCTATTACGCGATGGGCATGACGCCGGAAGAGATCGCCCAGCCCTTCGTCGGTGTCGTGACGACCTGGAACGAGGCCGCACCGTGCAACATCGCCCTGTCGCGCCAGGCCCAGGCGGCCAAGGCGGGCGTGCGCGAGGCGGGCGGCACGCCGCGCGAGTTCACGACCATCACCGTGACCGACGGCATCGCCATGGGCCATGACGGCATGCGCTCGTCGCTCGTCAGCCGCGAAGTCATCGCGGATTCGACCGAGCTGACCGTGCGCGGTCATTCCTATGATGCTCTGGTCGGCCTCGCGGGCTGCGACAAGTCGCTGCCGGGCCTGATGATGGCGATGATCCGCCTCAACGTCCCCTCCGTGTTCATGTATGGCGGCTCGATCCTGCCGGGCAAGTTCAAGGGCAAGGACGTCACCATCATCGACGTGTTCGAGGGTGTGGGCGCGAATGCCGCCGGCACCATGTCGGACGAAGACCTGCTCGAGCTCGAATGCGCGGCATGCCCGTCGGCCGGCGCGTGCGGCGGCCAGTTCACGGCCAACACCATGGCCTGCGTGTCGGAGGCCATCGGCCTGGCGCTGCCCCATTCGGCCGGTGCGCCGGCCCCCTATGAGACCCGCGACGCATATGCTGTCGCCAGCGGCAAGGCGGTGATGGAACTGATCAAGACCCAGCTGCGCCCGCGCGACATCGTCACCCGCAAGGCGTTCGAGAACGCCGCGGCCATCGTGGCGGCGACCGGCGGCTCGACCAATGCCGGCCTGCATCTACCGGCCATGGCGGCCGAGGCGGGGATCGACTTCGACCTGATGGATGTCTGCGAGATTTTCCGCAAGACGCCTTACATCGCCGACCTCAAGCCGGGCGGGAAGTATGTCGCCAAGGATATGTTCGACGTCGGCGGCGTCGGCCTGGTCATCAAGGAGCTGCTCGACGGCGGCTTCATGCATGGCGACTGCATCACGGTCACGGGCAAGACCCTGGCCGAGAACTACGCCGACGTGAAACTGCCCGAGGGGCAGGACGTGGTGCGGCCGATCACCAACCCGATCTCGACCACCGGCGGCGTCGTCGGCCTGATGGGCAACCTCGCCCCCCAGGGCGCGATCGTGAAGATCGCGGGGCTGGAGAAGATCCAGTTTACGGGGCCGGCGCGGGTGTACGAGCGCGAGGAAGACTGCCTGCAGGCGGTCCTCAATCGCGAATACGAAGAAGGCGACGTGCTGGTGATCCGCAACGAGGGGCCGAAGGGCGGCCCGGGCATGCGCGAGATGCTGTCCACGACCGGTGCGCTGTATGGTCAGGGCATGGGCGACAAGGTCGCGCTGATCACCGACGGGCGTTTCTCCGGCGGCACGCGGGGCTTTTGCATCGGCCATGTTGGCCCGGAGGCGGCCGTGGGCGGCCCGATCGGCCTGCTCAAGGATGGCGATATCATCACCATCGATGCCGACGCAGGAACCCTGAGTGTCGATCTGACCGACGCCGAGCTGGATGAGCGCCGCAAGGCCTGGACGCCGATCGAGACCAACTACCAGTCGGGCACGCTTTGGAAATACGCCCAGACAGTGGGTGACGCCCGGTATGGGGCGATCACGCATCCGGGAGCGAAGGCCGAAACCCACGTGTATGCGGATCTTTAAGTGCTAGGGTCGCGCTCGAAATAGCGGGAGGCTGACATGCTGCGCCGAGTGTTCGAAGGTTTGATCATGCTGGTCGTCATCTGGGCGGTCCTCAACAGGGTCGACTCCGGGCTGGTCTCGGTCGTCATCCTGATCGGCGCCGTGGTTGCGCTCACCGCCTGGCGGATCCACAAAGTCTGGCAGCGTTTCCAGATACAGCAGTTGATGCAGGCACGCCCGCGTAACGCGCCCATGGCGACCAATTCCGCCGTCGAGAACGAGATGCTCGCCCTGCGTGGCCAGCAGCACGGGCGAGGCGCCGAACTCACCTTCTGGACCGGCTTCATGCTCGGTGGCGCCATGGCCACCGACGCGCCGAACCCGGCCCATGCGGGTGATATGTCGGAACTTGGCGGGGCCGACGGCAGCGGTGATATCGGCGGTGGCCTTGGTGGTGGCCTCGGCGGAGACATGTAGCCGGGGCGACGGTGTTCAAACCAATTCGAAATATTCTGGCGATTGCCGCCTTCACCTGTTTCGGCGCAGCTGCCAGCCTGGCGCAATCACCGTTCCCGGCGCAATCGGGCCTGGTGGTCGATTCAGCCGGCCTGATCGCAGCTGACGATGAGACGCGCCTGGCGGCGCTCCTCGCACAGCATGAGAAAGACACCGGCGGCCGGGTGATCGTCGCGACCATCCCCGAGCTGGGTGGGCGGTCGATCGAAGCCTATGGCGCGGATCTCGCGCACCACTGGAACATCGCCAAATATCCCAACTCGGCGATCCTGATCGTCGCCGACGCCGAACGGCGTGTGCGCATGGAGTTCGGCCCGCCGGTGCGCGGCACGATGATCGACGTGCGCTCGAGCCAGATGGTCCAGCGGGTCATCCTGCCTGCGTTTCGGGCCGGGCAGTTCGACATCGGCCTCGAGACGGGCCTGCGCGAATTGTTTGTGATGCTGGAGGAGGGCGTCGATCAGGCGACCGACGAGACCCGTCACCTGTCTGATCTCATCATCGACAAGCGGGTTCTGCTCCCCGTCGTCGCGCTGGCGCTCCTTTTGTTGCTGCTGTGTGGTCGTGGACGAAAGCCCTGCGGGGGATTGCGGGCGCGCTAGCCCGGGGGGATATGGCAGATGATCTTTAAACTCGCGCTGGGCGCCACGTTCGCAACCTTGGCTCTTATTTCGATCTGGCTGGACGATTCATTCATTCTGCTCCAGATCGTTATCACAGCGGCCTTCTTTCTCTTTATCCTTTACCTCCAGGGCAAGGTGAGGTTCCCGAAGAAAGCGGAGCCGGATAACAGCGACGAGCCTGAGGACAGGTTGTAGTCACACAAAAACGGGTCGGTTTGAAACCGGCCCCTACGATCGTTGCGTATTTGTGTAGGGGCGGGCTTTAAACCCGCCCGGGCATGGCGCTGGCGTTTGGGGGTTACTGCACGTTGGATTTCTTGTTTGGCACGAGCCGCTGGACCCGGGTCTTCTTGCGGTCGACCAGCTTGTCGATTCTCGGAGCGAGTTCCTCGAGCCAGTAGGGGTCGCTGTAGACGGCTGCGCAGAGCCGCACGCGTTCCTTCTCCGAATTGAAGCGCCGCATCCAGATGAAGACACTCTCGTCGGTCTCACCGTGCCACAAGCCGCAGGGCACGATGCCTCGGGCAACTTCGAACGGCATCACTTCCTCGTCGAACATCTTCAGCCACGCGGTCTTCTTGCCGCGGCGGATCTTGTATTCACGGAGTTCGAAAAATGCCATTTGGATGCTCTTCCCGTGGATCAGTGGTCGGTAAACGGGCCGGTTTGAAACCGGCCCCTACGGTGGTCGCGAATGTGTGTAGGGGCGGGTTTCAAACCCGCCCGCCGGCAACGGGATTTGTGCAGGTTTACTGAACGTTCGATTTCTTGTTCGCCACGACCCGCTGGATTTTCATCTTCGTGGGATCGATCAGCTTGTAGGCCCGCGGCGCGATGTCGTCGGCCCAGCGGGGGTCGGCGTACACGGCATTGCAGATCCGCTCGCGTTCGGCCTCGGAGTTGAACCGGCGCATCCAGACGAAGACGGACGGGTCGGTCTCGCCGTGCCACATGCCGCAGACCACCATGCCCTTGGAGACCTGGAGCGGCATGATTTCCTCGTCGAACATCTTCAGCCACGCCTTCATCTTGCCGCGGCGGACCTTGTATTGACGGAGTTCGAAGAATGCCATTTTGGTGCCTCCTTGCGGGCAGAAGGGCCGGTTTCTAACTCAAAAAGAATGCCGTCATGCGCGGACTTGATCCGCGCATCTGTTCACCACGCAACGAGATGCCCGGGTCGAGCCCGGGCATGACGTTGGTGATTGAGCTGTACTACTGAACGCTCGATTTCTTGTTTGGCACGATCCGCTGGACGCTGATCTTTTCCCGGTCGATCAGCTTTCCCACGCGCGGGGAAATCTCGTTTTGCCAGTGCGCGTCCTCGTACACGGCCTTGTAGAGCCGCTCGCGTTCCTTCTCGGAGTTGAACCGGCGCATCCACACGAAGACGGAATCATCGGTCTCGCCGTGCCAGGAGCCGCAGATCACCATGCCTTTGCCGATCTGGAAGGGGGCGATCTCTTCGTCGAAGATCTTCAGCCAATCCTTCATCTTGTTGCGGCGGATCTTGTATTGCCGGAGTTCGAAAAACGCCATTTGATTACTCTCCCTGGGGGTTTTGCCGCGGTTCAGGCCTTGTCTCAAACCGTGGCTTCGTTGTTGTCGCCGGCCTTGACCTTGCCGTAATGGGTGAAGGTGTTGGTCATGTACCAGTTGAAGAATTCCCAGTAGGTCTGGGTCGGGTATTTCGCCGGATTGTCGGCGTCTGTGCAAGTCGGAAGACATTCACCGATCGCCTCGAAACCCGGATTGACGAAACAGGCCAGCGAATAGCGCTCATTGTGCAGCGGCGGCACCACCCGGTGCGGGGTCGCGCGGAATCGCTTGTTCGACCAGCGCTCGAGAAACTGCCCCATGTTGACGATCAGCGCGTCGGCGGGAAGCTCGGGCCAGAACCAGGTGCCATCCCGATCGAGGATCTGCAGGCCGTCTTCGTCGGCCGGCGGCAGGAACGTCATGAAGCCCGTGTCGGTGTGTGCGGCCAATCCCATCTCGTCATCGTCGAGGTCGGGCTTGGGCGGATAATGCGCCATCCGGAAGTAGGTGTAGGCCGGGTCGAACTTGTCGGCGAAGAAATCGGCGTCGAGCTCCAGTGCGCGGGCCCAGACCGGGAGCAGGGATTTCCCGAGTGCGGTGATCGTCGCCATATATTCCTCGGCGACGGCGCGGAACCCGGGAAGGGCCTCCTCGGGCAACCAGGGCATGGGGCCGTAGAACTGCTTTCCGGCCGCGACATTCGGATTGTCTCGCGGATAATCCGTGGCGACCACCAGGCATTCGACGGTGTCGAGTTTCTTGCTCTCGTGGAACTCGGAATGGGTGGTGACGCCGTATCGCGCGGGGACGTAGCCCTTCTGGTCGCGGGTGACCGGGATCGACAATTTGGTCTCTTCCGGCAGGTCGTGGAACCGCTTGGCTTCCTCGGTCATCCGCCGGGTCAGTGTCCCGGGCACGCCGTGATTGATGATGCCCGTAAACCCGACACCCTCCCAGATGTCCCGCCACTCGGTCGCCAGTGCCTCGATCGCGTCGCGGTCACCGGTCAGCGCCGGGCCCACGTCGATCAGGGGGAGCGGCTTGCGCGGCAGGTCGCGCGCCTTTCGTCCGAAATCTGTTTCTGCTGCGAGGGTCATGTCAGACCTCTGATCTGCCGGGGAGGGTAGGACTATAGGTCCAATTCGCCGATTGCTGCCAGATCATGGATTGACCAACACGCTCAATTGAAGCCCAGCAGGATGGGCCCCGCGAAGGACTGGATGAAGCTCGCGACCAGCAGCATCACGTAGAACGGGGCCAGCGCGCCGATGACCGTCGGCTCCAGGATCCGCCGGAACTGGGATTTCGGGCGGCTCTCATCGTCGGTCTTGAAGGCACAGAAGATGATCGGATAGGTCATCAGGACCAGGACCAGCAACCCGCCGTTGATCAGGATCGCGCGCGACACCTGCGCGACCATTGACGGGGTGTCGGGCCAGGTCAGAAACAGAAACATGCCGCCGGCGAACGCCCAGAAGCCCAGACCGTAGGCGATCAGGGACACGCGGTAGCCGCGCCTGCCCAGATACAGATCGAGGATGTACTTCAGAACCGGATTGGAGGGATTCATTGGCGTCCGTTTCACAACGCCACCATTAGGCCGTTACGTCGTTGTCGCCGCTGACCTTGAGCTTGCCGTAATGGGTGTAGGACCGCTTCATGTACCAGTCGAAATATTCCCAATAAGTCATGGGCTCATACTGTGGCGGATTTTCATCGCTGACGCAGGTCGGCAAGGCGTTGCCCGGCGTGTCGAAGCCCGGATTGACGAAGCAGGCGAACGAGTAGCGATCATTCTCCGTCGGCGGCACCACCCGGTGCGGCGTGGCGCGGAACCGGTTGTTGGTCCAGCGCTCGAAGAAGTAACCCATATTCACCATCACCGCGCCGTCGGGCAGGTCCGGCCAGAACCATGTCTCGCCATCGGCATCGAGGATCTGGATGCCTTCCTCTTTTGCGGGCGGCAGGTAGGTGTTGAAGCCCGTGTCGCAATGGGCGTTCGAGCCCATCTCGCCGTCGTCGAGATCGTTCTTGGGGCCGTATTTGGCGACCCGGAAGTAGGTGTAGCTCTGCTCGAAGAACGGATTGAAGAAGCCGGCGTCGAGTTCGAGCGAGCGCGCCCAGACGGGCAGCATGGATTTCCCGAGCTCGGTGATCCGGGCCATGTAGTTCTGCGCGGTCGCCTGGAAGCCGGGCACGACGTCTTCGGGAAGCCAGGGGCAGGCGCCGTAGAATTTCTTGCCCGCGACCACGTCGGGATGGTCGGCGGGATAGTCCGTCGCCAGGACCAGGCACTCGACCGTGTTCAGCTTCTTCGAATTGTGGAACTTCGAATGGGTCGTCAGGCCGCCGCGCGCGGGGACGTAGCCCTTCTGGTCGTTGGTGACCTTGATCTGCATCTTGGTCTCGAGCGGCAGGTCGTGGAACTGCTTGGCCGCATCATGCATGCCGTCGATCAGTTCCGGCTCGAGGCCGTGATTGACGATGCACAGGAAGCCCAGACTCTCCCACACGTCACGCCATTGGGAGGCGACCTCTTCGATCGCCGCGGCGTCGCCCATGCGCGCCTTGCCCACATCGATGACGGGCAGGGCCTTGCGCGGCACATCGCGCACGGAGCGGGCAAATTCGGTTTCGTTGGCGAGTGACATGGGATCCCCCTGATCAGGCGCAGACTATAGCGTCAGGCCGTTAGCTCACACCAGACGGGCGTGTGGTCCGACGCCTTGGTCTTGCCGCGCGGGCCCTTGTCGATCTCACACGCGGTCAGGCGGTCGGCGGCCTGGGGCGACAGCAGCAGGTGATCGATGCGGATGCCATTGTCCTTCTGCCAGGCCCCGGCCTGATAGTCCCAGAACGAGTACACATGGGTCTCGTTGTGCAGGGTGCGCCAGGCCTCGGTGTAGCCGAGGTTGAGCAGGGTGCGGAACTTCGCCCGGGTCTCGGGCTTGAACAGCGCGTCGTCGGCCCAGGCTGCGGGGTCGTAGCAGTCGCCGTCGGCCTGGATGACGTTGTAGTCGCCGCCCAGCACCACCGGCTCCTCGACATGCAGCAGTGCTGCGGCGCGCGCGGCCAGCCGGTCCATCCATTTGAGCTTGTAGGGAAACTTGTCGGTGTCGACCGGGTTGCCGTTGGGCAGGTAGATCGAGGCCACGCGGACGCCTTGGTCGCCGGCCTCGACCCAGGCCTCCACATAACGCGCCTGGTCGTCGGTATCGTCGCCGGGCAGGCCGGTCACAACGTCGCTCAGCGGGTGCTTCGAGAGAATGGCCACGCCGTTGTAGCTCTTCTGGCCATGAACCGCACAATTGTAGCCGCGCTCCTCGATCTCCATGAGCGGGAAGTTTTCGTCGACGGTTTTGATTTCCTGCAGCAATGCCACGTCGGGCTTTTCCTCCTCGAGCCATTCGAGGACGTTGGGCAGGCGCGCCTTGATCGAGTTGACGTTCCAGGTGGCGATTTTGAGAGACATGGGGAAGACCGGTTGAATGGGCGGACCCGCAGTCTAATGCGTGGCACCGGCGTTGCCCATCATTGCGCGCCGGCGGCGCCCACAAATTCGGATATCAGTCTCACCACCAGCTCGTCCTGTCCGCCGAAGCCATGAGGATATTTTCCCTGGCAGGCTTTGACACCCGTGACGCCCGTGTCGGTGGCCGGACCGCCCGTAACCATGACTATCTTCTCCAGGTCGCCGTCTGCGCGCGGGAGGATGTCCCGGGCCCTTTCGGATGGCGTGCGGATGCAGGCGTCGCTTTCGTGCGCGACGACGAGGATGGGCTTGTGGATGTCTTCGAGCCGCACGTCGAACACCGTTTGTGCGACCCAGGCCTTGCGGCCACCAATGAATCCGGACGTGATCGGCGAGAACAGGATCACCCCGTCCGGCGCGAACAACCCGGTGAGAAACGCGGCGGCGTTGACGGCGGAGATCGTGCCGCGGCTGGATCCGACGATGTAGACCGGCGCGCTTGCGCGGCCGCGGACGTCGGCGATGACCGCGCCCAGATCGCCGGCGTGATCCACGCTCGCGCGGAAGCCGCCGAGGCCGTCGCCGGAGCGGTGATCCGTAGGGGCGTCGACAAGGGCGGTCGTAAACCCGGCCTTGCGGAATGCGGCGACGTTGCGGGTGAGGGTGTTGCCTTTAAGCTTGCGGGCGCAGCCGCCTGCATCGAGGTCGAGCGCGCCGCCGCCACCTGCCAGCAGCACCAGGGTCGCGATCGGCTCGCCTTCAGCGTGCCCGAAACTGTAGGCTTGGGTTTCCCCGTCGCGAATATCGACCGTGATGAGCTGGCCGCAGGCGTCGTCTGCCGTTGCGGGCAGAGCGGCAATTGCTGTGACGACGAATGCGAGGAATGTGAGAGCCGGCTTCATAGCGGCACTATTTCACGGACGCGACCGTTCCGAAAAGCCGGACCGGAAGGCCTAGTAGACCGAGAAGGATGAGCCGCAGCCACAGGATGACGTGGCGTTCGGGTTTTCCAGCTGGAAGTGGTTGCCGCCGAGAGATTCAACGTAATTCAGGACGCTGCCGTCGATGAATTCCAGCGAGGCGTCGTCGACCACGACTTTCACGCCTTCGGTCTCGAAGGTCTTGTCGTCGTCCTTGAGCGTGTCGTCGAAATCGAACCCGTAGGTGAAGCCGGAGCAGCCGCCGCCGTTGACGACGACGCGCAACATCAATCCATCACGTGCCTCGGCCGCGAACAGGCTGGTCAGCTGGCTGACCGCGCTTTCGCTCAGGCCAACGCCTTTCGGCCCAGAAGCTGATGGTCCCGTGTCGGGTTGCCCGGCACCTGGTTGCACTGTGGTCGTGTCGCTCATGTCTGCCATTTCACCATAAGGATATCAGGTATCTAGTCATGTCACGCGGTTTGTCAATTTTCCGTTGCATTCAAGCGGCGCACACGTACTTTGCCGAACATGCCCACAACGCCAGCAGACCTGAGGCTCTCGCCCGCCGGACCCGAACAGTTCGGGGCCGTTCTGGCGCCCTATGCCTGTGATCCGCTGGCCACGCGCGGACGCCTGCACGACGAGCCCGAGAGCGGCTATCGCAGCTGTTACCAGCGCGACCGGGACCGGATCATCCATTCGAGCGCGTTTCGGCGCCTGAAGCACAAGACCCAGGTCTTCGTCTATCACGAGGGTGATTACTACCGGACGCGGCTCACCCATTCGCTGGAAGTGGCACAGATCGCGCGCACGGTGGCGCGGGCGCTGGGGCTGAACGAGGATCTGGCCGAGGCCCTGGCGCTCGCCCATGATTTCGGCCACACGCCGTTCGGGCATGCGGGTGAAGACGCGCTCGATGCGGCGATGGCGCCGTTCGGCGGGTTCGATCACAACGCCCAGACTCTGCGCATCCTGACCAAGCTGGAGGAGCGCTACCCCACGTTCGACGGGCTCAACCTGACCTGGGAGACCCTCGAGGGTGTGGTCAAGCATAACGGGCCGCTCACCGGCCATTATGCGGACAGCGACCGGGCGATCCCGGCGGCGATCCGGGAATATGTCGCGAACCATGACCTGGAACTCGACACCTTTGCCGGCGCGGAGGCCCAGGTGGCCGCGATTGCAGACGATATTGCCTACAACAGCCACGACATAGATGACGGGTTGCGGGCCGGGCTGTTCGACCTGGACGACCTCGCGGATGTGCCGCTCATCGGGCCGGCGATCCGCGCTGTGACGGACGCCCATGGCGATCTCGACCGGCCGCGGCTCATCCACGCGAGTATCAGTCAGACAATCGGCACCATGGTCTCCGATGTCCTGTCCGAGACCCGCCGCCGCCTGGCGGAAGCCGATGTGGGTTCACCGGAAGAGGTGCGGGCGCTGGATCATCCGGTCGTCGCGTTCTCGCCGGCGATCCAGGAATCCGACCGCGCGGTGAAATCCTATCTGCTCGAGAACATGTACCGGCATCACCGGGTGAACCGGATGACGTCCAAGGCGCGGCGCGTGGTCACGCAGATGTTCGAGCTGCTGTTCCACGAGCCGGAGTTGCTGCCCACGGAATGGCGGGCGCGGGCCGAGGCCAAGGACGAGGCGGGACGGGCACGCATGATCGCCGATTATATTGCCGGCATGACCGATCGGTATGCCCTTGAGCTGCATCGAAAATTGTTTGATCCGGAAGTTCTTTAATGAATGTTTTCAGTGCCTTCAAGGCGATCGTTGAATTAGAAATAGAATCTCTCGTGGCCGACGGCACGCTGCCTGAGGGGACCAACGGCGCGCGGGTGAGCGTCGATCCGCCGCGCGATGCGAGCCATGGCGATCTGTCCACCAACGCCGCGATGGTGCTGGCCAAACCGGCCGGTCTCAAACCGCGCGATCTCGCCGAGACGCTCGCCGAGCGCCTGCGGACCCGGGATTCGATAGAATCCGTAGATGTCGCGGGCCCGGGCTTCATCAATCTGCGCCTGCACGACGAATACTGGCGCGACCTGCTGGTCGGCATTCTCGCGGCGGGCGAGGCCTATGGCGAAAGTGATCTGGGGCAGGGACGCCCGGTCAATATCGAGTATGTGTCGGCAAACCCGACAGGCCCGCTGCATGTGGGCCATGCCCGTGGTGCTGTGGTGGGCGATGTGCTGGCATCGTTGCTCGCCAAGGCGGGATATGCGGTGACCCGCGAATATTATATCAACGATGCGGGCTCCCAGGTCGATGTGCTCGCGCGCTCGGCCTATCTGCGCTACCGCGAGGCGCTCGGCGACGACATCGGTGAAATCCCGGAGGGCCTGTATCCCGGGGATTATCTGGTACCGGTCGGGCAGGCCCTTGCCGCGCGCGACGGCGACAAATGGCAGGGCGCCGAAGAGAGCGAATGGCTGCCGGAATTCCGCGCGTTCTCGGTCGCCGCGATGATGGACCTGATCCGCGACGACCTGGGCGTTCTGAACATCAGCCATGACGCGTTCTCGTCCGAGCGCGCGCTGGTCGAGGCTGGCGGGGTCGATGCGGTCATGAAAATCCTCGAGGATGATGGCCTGATCTACGTCGGCACCCTGGAGCCGCCGAAGGGCAAGCTGCCCGACGATTGGGAGGAACGGCCGCAGACCCTGTTCCGCGCCAGCGACTTTGGCGACGATACGGACCGACCGCTCAAGAAATCCGACGGATCCTGGACCTATTTCGCCAGCGATCTGGCCTATCACCAGGACAAGTATCAGCGCGGCTTCTCGACCCTGATCGATGTCTGGGGGGCCGACCATGGCGGCTATGTGAAGCGGGTCGGAGCCGGGGTGAAGGCGCTGACCGGCGGCGCGGCGGAGATCGACGTGAAGCTCTGCCAGATGGTGCGGCTTCTCGAAGACGGCGAGCCGGCGAAAATGTCCAAGCGCTCGGGGAATTTCGTCACCCTGCGCGATCTTGCGGACGCCGTGGGCAAGGATGTCATCCGCTTCATCATGCTGACGCGCAAGAACGACGCCCCGCTCGACTTCGATCTGGTCAAGGTGCGCGAGCAGAGCCGCGACAATCCGGTGTTCTATGTCCAGTACGCCCACGCACGCACCCATTCCGTTGCGCGCATGGCCGCAGAGGCGTTCCCCGACGCTGATTTCAGCATCGCGGCGCTGCAGGATGCC
>JABIVD010000003.1 GCA_018667335.1 Rhodospirillaceae bacterium | reverse complement strand
CCTTGATCGCCTTGGCCCCACCGGTCTGACGTGTCTGCGATTTCTGTCTCATCTTCGTTCCCTTCGGTCACTGCGATGAACCAGAAATCCTCTCTTAGGTAATCCCGCTGATTTGTTCCATAGGCGCTGACGTTAGACAGTTTCGACGACGATCGTATTTATCGGTGGCATGAGCATGCCTTCGGCATAGTGAAACCATTGGAGATAAGTTCCGAATTCGGGATCGTCCGGTTTTGGCACGAGCGCACCGTCGCCATATTTTGCCAGAACGTACTGAACGATCGCGCCGGATTCGAAAATTGTCTCATTTCCGTCTTCCAGAACGGGCACGCGCCCCAACGGGTGCCGTTTCAGGTGATCTGGGCCACGCATTTCGCGGTCGCCCAGCTGGTAGATTTCCAGCTCGTAAGGCAGTCCCAGCTCCTCAAACAACCAAATAATGCGGACAGACCGTGAATTGGGAGCGTGATGAATTTTCATGTGTTCAACCCTGAAATGAAACTCGAAGATGCTCGAACGGCGCGTACGCACATTCACCAATTATGCCAATTCGCGCAATTTGAATCCGACGAACTCTTGCACGCGAGCGCGCAGCATGCTCCCTATTCGCCCGGCCGATAATGGCGCGTTGATTCGGGGGATTCACGTGGGCGACCTGTCCAAACAAGCACTTAACATCGATGATCTGCGACGCATGGCGAAACGGCGCCTGACCAAGGCGCTGTTCGACTTCTGCGACAAGGGCAGCGAAGACCAGATCGCCATGCGCGACAACAGGACCGCGCTCGACCGCATCAAGCTCATGCCACGTGCACCACGCGACGTGTCGCAACGTGATCCGGCGATCACTTTGTTCGGCAAGCGCCATGACCTGCCGATCCTGATCGGCCCCACCGGCCCGGCCGGGTTTGTCTGGTACCGCGGCGAGACAGCACTCGCGCGCGCCGCAGCCAAGGCCAACATCCCCTTCACCCTCGCCAGTACGTCCAACACGGCCATGGAAAAGGTGATCGAGGACGGGGGCGGCACCCAATGGTTCCAGCTCTATGTCTGGCGCAATCCCGAGGCCGCTTTCGTAACGGTCCAGCGCGCACTCGATGCGGGTTTTGAGGGCCTGGTCGTGACCGTCGATTCCCCCGTCTACAACAACCGGGAGATCGACGTGCGCAACGGGCTGGTGTTTCCGCCACGGATCACCCCGAAGACCACGATCGACAGCTTGCTACACCCACGCTGGCTGGTCGGCACGGCGGGCCGCTACTTTCTCAACGAAGGCCGCCTGCCGGCGTTCTCCAACATCCACATTCCCGAAGAAGACAAGGCCGAAGCGACCGGCTATGTGTCGGCGAGCTCCGGATCCTTCCTGAACCGCAACGACACCATGGGATGGGATTATCTGCGCCGGCTGCGCGATGTCTGGCCGCACAAGCTTCTGGTCAAAGGCATCCTGCATCCGGATGACGCGGAGACGGCGGTCGAGATCGGCGCCGACGGCGTCTTTGTGTCGAACCACGCCGGCAATGTGAACGATACCGCCATCACCCCCTGGGATGCGCTGCCGGCTATCGCCGATGCCGTCGGTGGTCGCACGACGATCATCGCGGACAGCGGCGTAAGGCGTGGCAGCGATGTCGTGAAGGGGCTGGCACTCGGCGCAGACGCGATCGCGATCGGCCGGGCCACGCTCTACGGGGTGGGTGCCGCCGGAGAAGCAGGTGCCAGCCGCGCGCTGGACATTCTCGATGCCGAAATTCGGCGTACGATGGCGGTGATGGGCGTGACGGACATCGCGTCGATCACCCGGGAGAACATTCGTCTGCCCGGGCAACTTCCGGTGTCCGGCAACGGGTAGCCGAAAACACAAATTCCTTGAGAGGGAGAACGAGAAATGGCACTGCACGACAAGGCCTCGATCCAGCACAAGATCCAAGATCAGGTTTACGCATCCGTAGATCTTTCGGTGAGCATGCCGAAATATCAGTTCCCCCAGAATGAGCAAGAGCCGCGCCACGCCTATGCCGTGGTCCGCGACGAGTTGATGCTCGACGGCAACGCGCGCCAGAACCTGGCAACGTTCTGCCAGACCTGGGAAGAGCCCGAGTTGCACCAGCTCATGGACGATTGCATCAACAAGAACATCGTCGACAAGGACGAGTATCCCCAGACCGCCGAAATCGAGGCGCGCTGTGTGCATATGCTCGGCGACCTCTGGCATTCACCGTCGGGCGCCAACACTGTCGGCTGTTCGACCGTAGGTTCCAGCGAGGCCGCGATGCTCGGCGGCATGGCGATGAAACGGCGCTGGGAGGCACACCGAAAGGCCGCCGGCAAGCCGATCGACAAGCCGAATCTGATCACCGGGCCGGTCCAGGTCTGCTGGCACAAATTCACGCGCTACTGGGATGTCGAGCATCGTGAAATTCCCATGGAAGATGGTCGCCTGCTCATGACCCCCGAAGAGGTTCTCGCGCGGTGCGACGAGAACACGATCGGGGTCGTGCCGACCCTCGGCGTCACATTCAACGGCGTCTACGAGCCTGTGAAGGAAGTCGCGGACGCACTCGACGGCTTGCAGAAAGAGACCGGCCTCGACATCCCGATCCATGTCGACGGTGCCAGCGGCGCGTTTCTCGCCCCCTTCTGCGCCCCTGATCTCGTTTGGGATTTCCGTCTGCCCCGCGTCAAATCCATCAACGCATCGGGGCACAAGTTCGGTCTGGCGCCCCTGGGCGTCGGCTGGGTCGGATGGCGCGAGGAAGCCGACCTGCCGGAGGAAATGATCTTCTGGGTCAACTATCTGGGCGGGAACATGCGCGACATCGCGATCAATTTCTCACGGCCGGGCGGATCCGTGGTGTGCCAGTACTACAATTTCCTGCGCCTGGGCCGGGAGGGGTATCGAAAAATTCATTCCGCCTGCTATGACACGGCACAGTATCTCGCCGGAGAAATCGCCAAGTTCGGCCCGTTCGAGATCATCTATGACGGGGATATGAGCAAGGGCATCCCGGCGCTGTGCTGGAAGATGAAAGACGGGGTGGACCCCGGTTTCAGTCTGTATGACCTCGCGGACCGCCTCAGCACCCGCGGCTGGCAGGTGCCGGCCTACACGCTTCCGGCGAATTGCGAGGATCAGGCGATCCAGAGAATCCTGGTCCGTCATGGCGTCAGCCGGGACCTGGCCTCACTGCTGCTCAACGATATGCAAGCCGCCATGGACCACTTCAAGGATCACCCGGTTCACACGCCGCTGACCAACGAGGAAGCTTCGGGGTTTCATCACTGATCGACGGTGTTCGCCTTCACGCGTCGCCCGGAAACCCGGTGCAGCACGGCATCCCGCCGGAACCGCCGCCGATCACCTCAAGCAACGCTAAAGACGATCTAGCGGGGCAGCACCGAGCTGCCCATCAGGAACGCGTCGACCGCCCGGGCGGCCTGGCGGCCCTCGCGAATGGCCCACACGACCAACGACTGGCCGCGACGCATATCGCCGGCCGTGAAGATCTTGTCGCGCGACGTGTTGTACGCCTTGGTATCCGCCTTCACGTTGCCGCGCTCATCGAGCTCAACGCCCAGTTCCCGGAGCATGCCCTCGGCAACCGGATGCAGGAAACCCATGGCCAGCAACACGAGGTCGGCCTTGATCTCAAATTCCGTACCGGGGACTGGCTGGAATTTTTCGTCCACGCGCTGACAGTTGATGTGCGTTACCTGCCCATTGCTGCCGCCGATGCTCGTGGTCGTCACGGAGAAGTCACGTTCGGCACCTTCGGCCTGACTGGAGGAGGTCCGCATCTTGAGCGGCCAATGGGGCCAGGTCAGGCCCTTGTCTTCTTTTTCCGGCGGCTCGGGCATGATTTCGAGCTGGACCACCGAAAGTGCGCCCTGCCGGATCGACGTCCCGATACAGTCCGAACCGGTATCACCGCCGCCGATGACGACGACATTCTTCTGCGTCGCCAGAATGGGCTCAACGTCGCCATCCTGATTGCTGCCGGCAACCCGGCGGTTCTGCTGCGGCAGGAACTCCATCGCGAAGTGAACGCCGCCGAGATCGCGGCCGTCGATGGGAAGGTCACGCGGTGCCTCTGATCCACCACAGAGCAGAACGGCATCATGGTTCGCATCCAGATCGGCCGCGCTGAGGTCGACCCCAACATGCACACCGCAATGGAGCGTCACGCCTTCCGCGACCATTTGTTCGGCGCGCCGGTCGATCAGGTGCTTCTCCATCTTGAAATCAGGGATTCCGAAACGCAGCAAACCGCCGATTGCCTCGTTCTTCTCATAGAGATGCACATCGTGGCCCACCCGCGCCAGCTGCTGGGCAGCAGCCATTCCAGAGGGGCCCGAACCAACCACCGCAACCTTCTTGCCGGTCTTGGTTTCAGGGATCTGGGGAATAAGCCACCCCTCGTCCCAGGCCCGGTCGACGATCGCACATTCGATTGTTTTGATGGTGACGGGGTTGTCGTCGATGTTGAGCGTACAAGCCGCCTCACACGGGGCGGGACACACGCGGCCCGTGAATTCGGGGAAATTGTTGGTCGAGTGCAGGTTGCGCGACGCCTCTTCCCAGTCCGAGTTGTAAACGAGGTCGTTCCAATCCGGGATCTGGTTATTGACCGGGCATCCGTTGTGACAGAACGGAATGCCGCAATCCATGCAGCGTGCCGCCTGGCGCTCCAGGTCACGTTCCTCAAGTGGAATCACGAATTCATCGTAATTCCGAATGCGGTCCGCGGCCGGTTTATAGGTGCGGTCGTGCCGCTCGATTTCAATGAAACCCGTAACCTTGCCCATTAACCCCTCCGCAAACCGATGTTCATTTCGCCGGTCTGCTCGACCTGCATTTCCTGCAAGGCACGGCGATACTCGACCGGCATGACTTTCACGAACTTCGGCAAATACTCATCCCAATTGTCCAGAATATGCTGCGCGCGCGTGGACGCGGTGTAGTGCGCATGGTTCTGGATCAGCTGACGCAGCCGCTCGGCATCAAAACGCGTCATATCTGCCCGGACATCGACCAAACCGTGAGACTCGTTGTCAGAGAGATGCAACTTCTCCATCTCCTCGGCCTCACCTTCGACAGGCTCAAGATCGACCATCGCAAGGTTACAACGCCCCTCGAAACCACCTGTCTCATCAAGCACATAGGCGATGCCGCCCGACATGCCGGCGGCGAAGTTACGGCCCGTCTCTCCCAGCACCACAACGATACCGCCGGTCATATACTCGCAGCCATGATCACCGGTGCCCTCAACAACGGCGATCGCGCCGGAATTGCGCACGGCAAACCGCTCACCCGCAATTCCGCGGAAATAGCATTCCCCGGTCACTGCGCCATACAACACCGTGTTGCCGACAATCATGCTTTCGTCCGGGTTGATGCCGCTTTCCGGTGCAGGGCGAACAATTAGCTTGCCGCCCGAAAGGCCCTTGCCGACATAGTCATTTCCCTCACCCTCGAGGTCGAGCGTGACGCCATGGGCTGCCCAGGCGCCGAAGCTCTGGCCGGCAACGCCTTTCAGCTTCAACCAGATCGTGTCGTCCGGGAGGCCATCATGGCCGTACTTCCGCGCGATCTCACCCGAGAGCATCGTGCCGGCGGTCCGGTCAGTATTCCGGATCGGGAACTCGGCCTGAACCGGCGTTCCATCCTCGAGCGCCGACTTGGCCACCGCGATAAACTTGTGATCCAGGATGTCCTTGATCGGGTGATCCTGGTCGGTCGTGCGATGGATATCGACGCGAGCGGCCTCTTCAGGCTTGAAGAACAGCTTGCTGAAATCGAGCCCCTTGGCCTTCCAATGTTCGATTGCGGCATCCGTATCGAGCATATCGGTCTGGCCGATCATCTCGTTTATCGTTCGGAAGCCCATCTCGGCCATCAATTCACGTACTTCCTCGGCCACATAGAAGAAGAAGTTGACGACATGTTCCGGCTTGCCGGTGAACTGCTTGCGCAACTCGGGGTCCTGTGTGGCTATCCCGACCGGGCAGGTGTTCAAATGGCATTTGCGCATCATGATGCAACCTGATGCGATGAGCGGCGCGGTGGCAAAGCCGAATTCGTCCGCCCCCAGCAGTGCACCCACGACCACGTCACGGCCCGTCCGCAACCCACCGTCGACCTGCACCGAAATGCGGCCGCGCAAGTCATTCATCACGAGGGTTTGCTGGGTCTCGGCCAGGCCGATTTCCCAGGGCGAACCCGCATGCTTGATCGAGGTCAGCGGCGATGCACCAGTGCCGCCTTCGAAACCCGAAATCGTGACATGGTCCGCGCGCGCCTTCGACACGCCGGCGGCCACGGTGCCAACCCCGATTTCCGAGACCAGCTTGACGCTGATATCGGCTCTTGAATTCGTATTCTTCAGATCAAAAATCAGCTGCGCCAAATCCTCGATCGAGTAGATGTCATGATGCGGCGGCGGTGAGATGAGGCCAACACCGGCCGTGGAGTGGCGCACCTTGGCGATAACCGCATCCACCTTGTGACCCGGCAGCTGACCGCCCTCGCCGGGCTTTGCCCCCTGGGCCATCTTGATCTGAATCATGTCGGAGTTCACGAGATACTCCGTCGTCACCCCGAACCGGCCCGATGCGACCTGCTTGATCGCAGAGCGCATGGAATCGCCATTGTCCAGCGGTGTGAAACGATCCACTTCCTCGCCACCCTCGCCGGTATTCGACTTGCCGCCGATCCGGTTCATGGCGATTGCCAGGTTGCTGTGCGCCTCACGACTGATCGATCCGAATGACATCGCGCCGGTCGCGAAACGTTTCACGATATCCGCTGCCGCCTCGACCTCGTCGAGTGGCACGGGCGCACGGCCGGACTCCTCCGCCGACTTGAGGCGGAACAGCCCCCGCAGGGTCATGTGCTGCTCGTCCTGATCGTTGATCGCCGCCGCATAGGTCCGGTACTTGTCGGGCAGATCACCGCGCACCGCGTGCTGCAGATCCGCGACAGTCTGAGGGGTCCAGGCGTGCTTCTCGCCCCGAATTCGGAACGCATATTCGCCACCCACGTCGAGTGCACCCTCGTAGACCGGGTCGTCGCCGAAGGCTTGCGCATGACGTTCCAGCGTCTCGCGCGCAATTTCCTCGAGCCCGACGCCCTCAACGGCCGTGTGGGTCCCGGTGAAGTATTTCTCGACGAATGATGTTTTCAGGCCGACCGCATCGAATATCTGCGCACCGCAATATGACTGATAGGTCGAAATACCCATTTTCGACATGACCTTCAGCAGGCCCTTGTCGAGGCCCTTGATGTAGCTCCTGTTGATTTCCTTGATGCTGAGGTGGTCATCGAACTTCTCGCGCAGATCCTCCAGCGTCTCGAAGGCGAGCCAGGGGTTGATCGCTTCCGCACCAAAGCCTGCCAGGGTCGCGAAATGCTGCACCTCGCGGGCTTCACCCGTCTCGACAACCAAGCCGACTGATGTACGCAGCCCCTTGCGGATCAAGTAGTGATGCACTGCCGACGTCGCCAGAAGCGACGGGATAGCCACACGATCCAGCCCCAGGAGCCGGTCCGACAGGATAATGATATTGTAGCCCTGACCGACACTCTCTTCCGCGCGCTTGCAGACATTGTCGATCGCCTCTTCCATATATGCCGCGCCACGCGCGACGCCATAGGTGATGTCGAGGGTCTGGGTCATGAACTGGTTGTCGGCGATGTCGCCTATCGCACGAATCTTCTCCAACCCGATGTTGGTGATGATTGGTTGGCGCACCTCCAGCCGCTTCAGGGTCGACGTGCCCTCAAGGTCCAGAAGATTTGGCCGCGGCCCGATGAACGAGACCAGCGACATCACGATCTCCTCGCGGATCGGGTCGATCGGCGGGTTCGTAACCTGGGCGAAGAGCTGTTTGAAATAGGATGCGAGCGGCTTGGACCTCGATGACAGCGCCGAAATCGGCGTGTCCGTACCCATTGCCCCGGTGGCTTCCTGGCCGGTATGGGCCATCGGCATCATGAGGAACTTAAGGTCTTCCTCGGTATAGCCGAAGGCCTGTTGCCGGTTTAGCAACGGAGTCTGGGAGGCTGCCGGCGGACGCCCGACTTCCGGCAGGTCGCGAACGCGAATCTGCGTATTGGCAAGCCATTCCTTATAGGGATGGCTCGCGACGAGCTCGGTCTTCAAATCCTCGTCCGAGATGGTCTTACCCTTCTCGAGATCGATCAGCAGCATCTTGCCGGGCTGCAGGCGCCATTTTCGCGCGATATTCTCTTCCGGGATGTCGAGCACGCCCATCTCGGACGCGAGCAGCACAAACCCGTCCTTGGTCTCAAGATAACGCGCAGGCCGCAAACCGTTGCGGTCAAGCGTTGCACCGATAACCTTGCCGTCCGTGAATGCGATGGCTGCGGGACCGTCCCACGGCTCCATCAGCGCTGCGTTGTATTCGTAGAACGAACGCAGCGTATCATCCATCAACGGGTTCCCGGCCCATGCTTCCGGGATCATCATCATCATCGCATGCGGCAGGGAGTAACCGCCCTGATAGAGCAGCTCCAGCGCATTGTCGAAACAGGCCGAGTCCGACTGCCCCTCATAGGAGATTGGCCAGAGTTTCTGCATATCATCGCCGAAAACCGGGGACGACATCGTCGCCTGACGCGCAGCCATCCAGTTGTTGTTGCCGCGCAGGGTGTTGATTTCACCATTGTGGCAGATCATCCGATACGGATGGGCCAGCGGCCATGACGGGAATGTGTTTGTGGAGAAACGCTGGTGGACCAGAGCCAGCGCAGAAATTACGCGCTCATCCTGAAGATCCTCGTAGTACTTGACCAAGCTGGCAGCAAGAACGAGGCCTTTGTAGACAATCGTGCGCGAGGAGCAGGAAGCCGGATAATACTCGCTTGCCCATTCAGGATAGTTGCTTCGTATGTGGCTCGACGCGGTCTTCCGCATGACATAGAGCTTGCGCTCGAACGCGTCGTCGTCCGCAATTCCGGCACCACGTCCGATGAACGCCTGGCGTTGCGACGGCTCCGTCGGCTTCACGCTCTCACCCAGCACAGAGGAATCAACCGGCACATCGCGCCAGCCGATCATTTCCATGCCTTCCTGGTCTGCAGCCATCTGATAGGCCGCCTCGATCAGCGCTTGCTGCGCGGGATCACGCGGCATGAACAAATGCGCCACGCCATAGTGGTTTGGCTTCGGAAGTTCGAAGCCGAGGTGATCGGCTTCTGCCGCAAAGAATTCGTGCGGCAACTGGATCAGAATGCCGGCGCCATCGCCGGCCTTCGGATCTGCGCCCACGGCACCACGATGCTCTAGGTTGCAAAGGATACTCAGGCCATCTTCAACGATCTTGCGGCTACGCTCATTTCGTATCGAGCAAATCATGCCAATACCGCAAGCATCATGCTCGTGCGCCGGATGATACAAACCCTGTGCCGGCCGCTCGCCGTTATAGAGCGTGCCCGCGGCACCGTTCGTCGGGGCAATGTTGTTCGTTTTACGCAAGGTCGAATTCCCAATTGCCATGATCGGTGTGACCTACCGATCTACTTCAAGAAACCAAACTGGCCGACACAGAATGACGGCCCGTTACTTTGTGCGGAAAGAGCTTTGGTGCTCTCGGTGCGCGGCGGCGGGATACTACCCGAAACAGCCTCGAAACCCACCTTGATTCCCACTAAAAACGTGGGTAAATCCGCTTTTCCTGACCCTGTCATCGGCCAATAAAAAGCCCCGCAACGGCGGGGCAAAGGTGTTGATTATCAACCAAATTTGGTTGCGGGGGCAGGATTTGAACCTGCGACCTTCAGGTTATGAGCCTGACGAGCTACCGGACTGCTCCACCCCGCGTCGATAACGTCATGCGTTGCCACGCAAATTCTTACTCGTTCCCAACATGCGTGAAGGAACCATCGTGATCTAGGTTGCAATGCTGCCGTTAATCATGCGTTTGGAAGACCTGGCAACGACCTACTCTCCCGTGCCTTAAGACACAGTACCATCGGCGCTAAGGGTCTTCACGGCCGAGTTCGGAATGGGATCGGGTGTGGCCCCCTCGCTATAGCCACCAGGTCATCCAAACGCATGGTGTAACGGGAATGGTGCAATAATCCTGACGAACGCACCCTTGGGGTGCGGTAATTAGCCGAAATAAACCGAGTTCATCGAAGCTTTTCGTATCGACGAACCTTGCCACTGTACGCGGCGGGTTTACTGCCGTTTGTTCCCCGAAGGGTAGGGCCCCGAAGGGTCCTGCAAACGGCCTACAATCAAGCCAATCGAGCAATTAGTACTGGTCAGCTTCACGTGTTGCCACGCTTCCACATCCAGCCTATCAACGTGGTGGTCTACCACGGCTCTCATG
>JABIVD010000004.1 GCA_018667335.1 Rhodospirillaceae bacterium | reverse complement strand
GTCGTTGCGACGGGCCGATTCTCTTTTGGGCAACAATTTCGGGAATCATATCCTGCTGGCGTAACGCCATGGCGCGCGCCATTGACGGGCATGCCCGGCAACGCCTAGAAATTTTCCTATAGTGGATATTGCGGGACGCGACGGCGTGGATGTAGCGTCCGCCGCGTGCATTGGAACAATCGGTCATAACCGGAGAGATAGCGTGTCGGAATTGTTTGTGGCGAAGCTCGATGAGCTGGCCGATCGCGAGCGGCGGATCGTCGTGGATGGTGCGCTGGAGATCGGCGTGTTTCGGTTGGGCGACGAGTTCTTTGCGTGGGAGAGCAATTGCCCCCATGCCGGTGGACCGGTCTGCCAGGGCCGGATCATGAACAGGGTGAATGAGGTGCTCGACGACGAGAAACGCGCCCACGGATATGAATTCGTCGAGGCCGATGTGCACATCATCTGCCCGTGGCATGGCTACGAGTTCAACATCCGTACCGGTATCCATCCGGGCGATCCGAACACGGGGCTGCGCGGTTTCCCGGTCACGGTTCGCGATGGAGCGGTCTATGTCACTGTCTGACACAGATTTTGCCGCTCTGGCCGACGCGGTGATTCGCGAAGGCGATCGCCGAATGGCCGCCGGTGAGACAGCGGACATCTCGGATGCGAGCGTGCAGCAACTCCTAACAACCGCGACGCGGCTTTACGCGCGCAAGACCGATGTGGAGGCGCGCAGTTTCTCGCCACTCGCAGACGGCAGTATTTTGTCGGCCACGGATGTGGCTGTGACGGTGACTGCGTTGATGCGCGCCGCCGATTTAAACCTCTTTGACTTGTCGATGTGGGCCGGGCGGGTACAGCCCGTCGGGGAAGGTAGTGATGGTAATGGATGACGATTTCAAGCGGACCTATCCGGAGATCGACGACTGGACCGATAGCCGGGAGCTGCTGGCCCACGCCCGCCGACAGGCCGAGGAACGCCAGCTCGATGATGTTTTTATCGTCGATATCGATTCCCACATCAGCGATGGCGGCAACTGGCCCGAGATCATGGACTATGTCGAAGATCCGGTGATCCGCGAGGCGGCGTCGGCCTTTGGCGATGGCAGCAAGCGTGGCGCGTTCCTGAATGGCGCCAATGGGCTGCAATGGCAGAATGTCTGGGGACGAATTCCCCATGGCCAGGGTCTCAAGGAAGCCGTCGAGGACAGCGATGTCCCGCGCGAGATCGTCTTGGCGCGGCGCTGCATCGATCAGATGGGGCTCGACTATCAGGTGGTGTTCCCCAACGCGATGCTGTTTCTGGGCATGCATCCCGTGCCGGAAATGGAGATTCACCTGGCCACCGCCTACAACCGCTGGCTGGTCGAGCGGGTGTTGCCGGAGGATCCGCGGGTCAAGGCGATGATGTATTTGCCGTTTAACAATCCGGTGGAGGCCGAGGCGACGGTCAAACGTTTCCTGGGCAAGCCCGGTGTCGCCGGATTCCTCGTGACGTCATCTCGCCATAAGCCGGTCCACGCGAATGAATATATGCGGCTCTATGGCATGCTCGAGGAGTCCGGGCAGGTGCTGGGCTTCCACACGCATTTGAACTGGCAGGACGAGTACACCTCCCAGCTCAACCGGTTCATCTCGATGCACGCGATCTCGTTCGTGCTGTGCAACCTGGTGCATCTGACGAACTGGATCATCAACGGTCTGCCCGAGCGTTTCCCGAAGCTGAAGGTGATGTGGATCGAAAGCGGCGTCGCCTGGCTGCCGTTTATCATGCAGCGGCTCGATCATGAGTACATGATGCGCACGTCCGAAGCGCCGCTCCTCACGAAGCTGCCCAGCGAATATATGCGTGACATGTTCTACACGACCCAGCCTCTGGAACGGACGAACGAGACGCTGTTGGCGGCGTCGATGGAGGCGATGAGCGCGGAGACCCAGATGCTGTTCGCGTCGGACTGGCCCCATTGGGACTTCGACCTGCCGGCGACCATCTGGGATCTGCCGTTCCTCGACGAGCAGGCCAAGCGCAACATCCTCGGCTACAACGCGGCGCGGATTTTCGATCTGGAGATTCCCGAGAAATATCGGGCGATGGCGGCGGAGTAACGTTTCCGCGGGCGCCTCATTTTCCGTTTGCAGGCGACGCGGAATCCAGTGTTAGGGTTTCTTCGTCATTCAACAATTGAAAGGAGGTGATCCGATGTCGAGTGAGATGTTAGGCATGATGTTCAACCCAGTGTGTCGGGTTCGGACTGTGGAGCAACCTCTCCAGGCCGGATAGAGACACAGGTCTTCGAGACCCTGGGCTGTCATATGCCCGCTCACGGAGCCGCCCCGCACGGGGCGGCTCTTTGTGCTTGCGCTCTTATTGTCGCGGTGAACTTCAGGCCGCAACGCTGTCGGCGACGTCCCTGAGAATGCGGACCACATCGTCGACCGCCGTGATCATGGCGTCGTGGCTGGTATCGAGTGTCTCCGCGCGCCAGGTCGGATGTTCGCCGAAGGCGGCCACGTTCGCGTCGAACGTGGTGTTGGGATAGCCGGTGGCGCGGACATAGGTGCGGTTGGTGATCGCGTCCAGCGCGCCGGTGATCTTCGCCCGGTCGTGGAATGTTTTGGCCGACTGGATCGTCATCTTGGCTTTGATCCAGGCCGCGTCTTCGGGATCGTCGACGCCGATCAGGTCGGGTGCGGGCGGCGGCATCCGCCAGGCGTCCGGGTCCGCCGCCACCTCTTTCTCGATCATCTCGCGCCGCCAGTCGGGCAGCATGTCGTTCTGGGACACGCCGTCGGCGGCGATGAAGGCGTTGATGTAGACCAGGGCCGCGATCCGCTCAGGCATCCGGTCGGCGACGCTGGTCGTCACCATGCCGGCATAGCTCGCGCCCACCAGGATAACGTTCTCGAGGGACTCCCACTCCAGAACGTTGGAGATGTCCGTGACGTTCGTTTCCAGGCCAACATCCGGCGTCAGAAGGTGCGAACGCTCGCCGAACCCGGTCATCGTCGGTGTGAACACTTCGTGTCCGTCGGCGCGCAGATGCGGAGTGATCCTCGACCAGCACCAGCCGCCGTGCCAGGCGCCATGAACCAATACAAACGTGGCCATTCTTCTCTCCGTGAAACGATTTGTGTGATTACAGGTGGTGCGGGTCAGTCGGCTTCCGCAGACTTGGTGTCCTTGAAGTCGGTGGCATAGGGGTTCGCCGCCATATTCTTGGCGGGACCGGCTCCAACCGCTGGGGTGGGCGTGTAGTGCGACGGGGCCGGTTTTCCGGCTGCAACGCGGGCCTTCGCCTCGTCCGGCGTCTCCATCAATGCCCCCGCGGCCATGGCCGCCTTGCGATCCACAGGAACCGGGCCGGGCGCGTCGGGCGGTGGCATCATGTTGGCGTGATAGTAGGCCATGCGCTGCTTTGCCGGGTCGACCTTGCGGGACGGGTCGATCTCGCGCTTGTTGACGCCCTTGGGCCTCACCACCCGGTCGCCGACGACCTCATGGTCGAGCCACCATTTCTTGTTCGGGTTTCGCCGTCCGTTGCCCAGTGCATCATCCAGCCAGGTGGCGATGGGCACCATGATTGGTTTCAGGAACATGGCGTTGACGCCCAGCCAGCTGGCAAGGCGTGTAAACAGGGGCCCGTCGGCGTCGACCACCTTGTTAATCGGGCAGGTTTTCATGCAGCGTCCGCAGGCGGACCCATGCGGGTTGGTGACGCGATAGCGGGCGCAACGCTCGGCATCCGGCTTCCATATCTCATAGCCGTTGAACATCACCTTGTCGCCAAAGGGAATGGCGTCACACGGGCATTCGCGGGCGCATTTGAGGCAGCCGTTGCAGAAGGTCTGGAGCCCGAAATCGATGGGCTTGTCGACTTCGAGAGGCATGTCGGTCGTCAGGATGACGGATTTGAACCGTGGCCCGACAAACGGGTTGAGCACGAGTTCGCCAATCCGGCTGAGTTCGCCCAGGCCCGCGAGTAGGACGAGGGGAATCTGCAGGACGTCGCTGTCGGCATTGGTCTGGGCACGGGCCGGGAATCCGAGCTGGCCGAGAAAATCGGACATCACGCCGGCGATCTCCGCGCCGCGCTGATATCCGCGCATGGATTGGGCGCCGGAAATCCAGTCGTCGCCGCTCGCACCTTCCATCGTGTCGAAGCCCTGGTCGATCAGCATCACGACGGCATATTTGTGATACATCTCGATTTCGGTGCCGTCGTCCTTGTGGGAGTACCACGCATAGCGCGGAATTTCGCAGATCCCCGTCAGGTCGGCGCCCAGGAAATACGACAACGCCTTCAGCGCCTTGGTGTTCTGGGCCGGGTCTGAATATTTCTCCAGATCGGGTGACGTTTCCGGCGTTGCGAGCTGGTGTGGGACCATCGCCCGGATCAATGCGACCATCGAGCGGGAGAGCGGGTGCTTGGTCGCAAATCGTGCCCGTTCGCGTTGCGCCTTGTCGCCCAGGTCGCCCTGGAGTGCGCGTTCGAAGAATGCGGCCCGCTTGGGAACCCGTGGCACCTCGTCATCGAGTATCAGTGTCGTGGGGCGGTCGATGCGTTTGACGGTTTCCATCGGGTAGCGGCTCGCGTGCGACGGGCGTCGTGCGCGGCGGTTGCGTTCGCGGCCTGACTGGGCATCGTTGATGCCCCACCAATAACGCACACCCTTGGCATTCACGGACCTGGCGGCCAGCGGCCGGTCACATTCGAGTTGATACTCGGTCGTGATGACGGCGATCGTGAAGTCATCAAAATAGGGGCTGGTGATGCTGTCATCGCCATTGCGGATTGCGATGCCGGCGAGCACGGCAAGACGGTCCTCATCCAGCATCCTGTCGCCGGGAACGTCGGCGCGCGCGTTATAGCCCATCAGGCGGATATGGCCCGCGATATTGACGGCGATCTCGGTTGCCCGCATCTCGGCCGTATCGACGACCGCGGAGCGGGTCCACTCCGCCGAGAGAGGCTCGTCATCGGGAACGCGGCTATGTTCGACCATGATGACGATCGCGTGGCTGTGGGGCCGCGGTGTTGCGCCGGTCCGCCACGCGCTTTCTGGAATCAGGCAAATGCCGGCATGGCTTGCATCCAGGAAATAGGCCGCCCCCAGGATGTCCACTGCGCAGCGTTTTACATCGTCCGTATCCGGGGCGACCTCCGGGGCCACGTCGCCAACCGCGAATTGCCCAAACAAGTCCCGGTACGCGCGCGTTGTTTTGCCCAGCAGGGGCGAATTTGGACGATCGCTGGCAGGCGGCGCGGCTGGTCGTGCAATTTCCTTTGCGCCCAATGCATCGTCGCGGGGCAGCGTTTCGAGGGGAAATGACCCCAGGTGAAACGGTCGATTTCCGTTTTTCAGCAAATGCATTGAAGGCTTGCCCCTGTGCCGGATCGGCGTGGCGCCCCGATGGTCGAAGCCGGATCATTGTCGCGGTGAAAAGCAATTATCACAACCGGCACGGTTCGGTGGCAAGTTGGCATGTGGATTGCTCTATAGGGGTTATGAACACGTTATCTCTCAGCCGTGGCCGGAATCACGATGTTGCCAATGATACTGGCCATTCTGATGCGGACCGCGAGGCCATGCGCAGCTGGATCGACATGCTGCGAAAGGAAGCCGTGCACCTTCGTTCACAGGCCCAACACATACTGGAAGTCGCGGAAGAGGCCGATACGTTGGCCGGCCGGATCGATTTTCAGCTGAAAAGCCAATAGATGTCAGAAAGTGGCACGCCGGTTGCATGGTTAGGGGCAGGACACTTGAGTGTGTATGTGTCCTCCTCCCCCAATAAGGCGGTGACCCATTCAGGTCGCCGCCTTTATTGTTTGGGTGTCAAAACGACAAAAAATACAATTAAAACAAATGCATAATATACCTTCTCGATCCCGGCAGATGATACCATCGATGCCTGGTAAGGAGAGCTTGATCACGCACTCACGGTCGCAGTTTGAGACTCAAAATCGCGTTGTGAAACGTGACCGAGCAGCCAAAATGCGAACCGGAGGGCTATCCCAAGTCCGCCGGAGCGTCGGTTTCGTGCCATTTGGCTCGTTTGCGGTAGAGCGTCGCCGGCGAGACTTCGAGATACGTCGCCGCCATCCGCACATTGCCGTCGCACAACTCGATCGCATGCTCGATTGCGTCCCGTTCCATATCCTCAAGCGGCCGAATGTCGTCCGGCACATTGGCGGCCGGCATGGCACCCGGCGTGTCGGCGGGGTGCAGCGTCGAGGACATTTGCGGGGCCGCGCTCTCCAGGCTTCCGCCGCCCGGTGCCAAACTCGCAATCTGCGGCGGCAGCATCGTGGCCGGTATTTCACCGCCCGAATTCATCACGACCATGTTGCGGACCACGTTCTGGAGTTCGCGCACGTTGCCCGGCCAGTCATAGCTGACAATCGCCGCTGCGGCGTCACGGGCAAAGCCGTCGAATTCCTTCCGCTCCTCCTTCGCATATTCTCGCAGGAAGTGTTCGGCCAAAATCAGTGGGTCGTCCTCGCGCGTCCGCAACGGCGGCACCGAAACCGGGACGACATGCAGGCGGTAGTAGAGATCTTCGCGCAATCGGCCTTCGCGCACCTCGAGCTGCGGATCGCGATTGGTCGCACAGACGATGCGGGTGCTGACATTGCGGATCTTGGATTCGCCGACGCGCATGAATTCCTGAGACTGCAGGAAGCGCAGCAGCTTGACCTGGAGGTCAAGCTTCATTTCGCCGATTTCGTCGAGGAACAGCGTCCCGCCGTCGGCCGCCTCGACGGCGCCGACCCGGTCACTGGTCGCGCCGGTGAAGGCACCGCGCACATGGCCGAACAATTCGCTTTCCATGAGCTCTGCGGGAATCGCACTGTCTAACGTCAGCGCCTATGGAACAAATCAGCGGGATTACCTAAGAGAGGATTTCTGGTTCATCGCAGTGACCGAAGGG
>JABIVD010000020.1 GCA_018667335.1 Rhodospirillaceae bacterium | reverse complement strand
CCGATGAACTAATTGCCGCGGCCCAAAAGGGCCGGACAAACGAAGGATAGAGAATATGGAGTCTGGAGGTCCCAGCCGCATTGAGATGCTCGCCGTTGCCGACGCTGTCGCACGGGAAAAGGGCATTGAGCGCGAGGAAGTTATCACCGCGATGGAGCAGGCCATTCAGAAGGCCGGTCGCAACAAGTATGGCCCGGAGCATGATATCCGCGCGATCATCGATCGCGATGGCGGGCATATTTCGTTGTCGCGCCACCGCGAGGTTGTGGAAGAGGTCGAGGACGAGAACACCCAGCTGACGGTCGATCAGGCGCAGGCCGAGAAGACCGATGCGAAGGTGGGCGATTTTCTTATCGACGAGCTCCCGCCGATCGATTTCGGGCGCATCGCGGCGCAGACCGCCAAGCAGGTCATCGTCCAGCGCGTCCGCGACGCCGAACGCGAGCGTCAGTTCGAGGAGTATAAAGATCGCATGGGCGAGGTCGTCAACGGGCTGGTCAAGCGGGTCGAGTACGGCAATGTGACCGTCGATCTGGGCCGCGCCGAGGGCGTAATGCGCCGCGACGAGGCGCTGCCGCGCGAGAACCATCGTCCGGGCGATCGGATCAGGGCCTATATCTATGATGTGCGCCGCGAACCCCGCGGACCGCAAATCTTCCTGACCCGCACGCGTCCGGAATTGATGAAGGCTTTGTTCGCACAGGAAGTCCCCGAAATTTATGACGGCATCATCGAGATTCGCGCCGCTGCGCGTGATCCGGGAAGCCGGGCCAAGATCGCCGTGATCTCCAGGGATGCATCGATTGATCCCGTCGGCGCCTGCGTCGGAATGCGGGGCAGCCGCGTTCAGGCTGTGGTGGGAGAGCTCCAGGGCGAGAAGATCGACATCATTCCCTGGTCAGACGATCCCGCGACGTTCGTGGTCAACGCCCTGGCACCGGCCGAAGTTACCAAGGTCGTTCTGGATGAGGATGCCAACAAGATCGAAGTGGTCGTCCCCGACGAGCAGCTGTCGCTCGCGATTGGGCGCCGCGGTCAGAATGTGCGGCTGGCATCGATGCTGTCGGGCTGGGATATCGACATCCTGACCGAGGAAGAGGAATCCCAGCGTCGTCAGGATGAGTTCAACACCCGCAGCGCTTTGTTTATCGAAGCGTTCGACGTGGAGGATGTGATTGCGCATCTGCTCGTCACCGAAGGGTTTGCGACCATCGAGGAAGTGGCCTTCGTGCCCATGGAGGACCTGACGAGCATCGAAGGGTTTGACGACGATATCGGTGAGGAACTCCAGGCCCGTGCGCGGAACTGGCTCGAGGAGCGTGATGCCAAGCTTGATGTTGAGCGTAAAAAGCTCGGGGTCGAGGATGCGATGCTCAATGTCAGTGGAGTTACGCTCGAGAAGTCGGTTCGCCTTGGCACCCATGGCGTCAACACGGTCGAGGATCTGGCGGGTTTGATGCCCGACGAGTATCGGTTCATCTTCATGGACATCGAGACCGATGTGAAACTCGACGACCTGTTCAACATGGCCGATCATGAGATCAGCCGTCTGGTGCGCCAGAGCCCGGTGCAGGCCGATGAGGCAAACGGCATCATTATGGCGGCACGTGTGACGATCTACGGCGACGACGTCATCGCGCCGGAACCAGAGCCTGATCCCGACGCGGATGAAGTCGAGGCGGTCCCGGAGACACCTTCGGACCTGGCGACGGCGGAAGCCGTATTTGCGCCGGCACCCGACCAGCCGGCCGGGGAATAGGGGCCGGGCGCGCAAGGATGATCGCGGTGGAACAGGCCCCAAGCGAGACGACCGAAACGGGTCGGCACGCGGGTGCGACGCAACGCAGCATGCGGCGTTGCCTGGTGACAGGCGATGTGCGGCCGCGCTCGGAGCTGATGCGGTTTGTTGTCGGCCCTGATGATCTCGTGGTCCCCGACCTCGATGCGCGCCTTCCCGGGCGCGGATTGTGGTTGACTGGCCGCAGGGATATAGTCGCGCAAGCCTGCGCCAAGCGCGTGTTTGCGCGCGGTGCGAAGCGCAATGTGGCGCCGATGACCGGGCCTGAAGGCGAGAGCCTTGAGCTGTTTGTCGAGGCCGTGCTGTTTCGCCGGGCGGTGGGCGCTTTGACGATGGCCCGCAAGGCGGGCGCGTATGTGTCGGGTTTTGAAAAGGTTCGTGCCGCCCTGTCGGGGCGCGACAAAAATGAGGGCGGGAGCACGGGCGACACCGTTTTGTTGTGTGCGTCCGATGCCGGCGAAGATGGCCGCGACAAGATTGCACGGCTCGCCGATCGGGTGGGTGGTGTCGCGCGCGTAGATATTTTTGACGCTGCCGAGTTGGGTGCAGCGTCCGGGCGTGAGCATACGGTTCACGCGGTCGTGCTGCCGGGTGGCGCTGCGCAGCATGTGTTGGAAACGGTTCGGGCTTACACCGCGTATCGGGGTGATCTCGCTCCCGCGGCCGATATTGATTTGATGGATTGAGACCATGGCGAATACGACTGAGAACGACGACAAGAAGAAAAAGCCGCTGACGCTCTCCAAGCCGGGCAAACTCGAGCTGAAGAAGACCGTCGAGGGTGGCCAGGTCCGCCAGAGCTTCAGTCATGGCCGGACCAAGACCGTGACGGTCGAGGTCAAGAAGAAGCGGACGTTCCAGCAGGGCGCCACCGGCGAGATGACCGAGATCAAGCAGGCAGCCGAAGAGCCGGTCGTCGAGGCCCCGGCGCCAGCAGCACCGGAAGTTGCCCCCGCGGCGGTTACGCCGCCGCAGCGCACACTGACCGACGCCGAACAGGCTTCGCGGGTTCGCGCGCTCGAGGCGGCCCGCAAGGCCGCCGAAGAGGCTGCGGTCGAAAGTGAAAAAGCCAAGCAGGTGCTCGAGGAAGCGCGCCAGGTTTCCGGCGAGGAAGAGGCGGCAGCGCCCCATGCCCAGGCCGAGGCCGAGGTTCCTGAGGCGGCACCGGCGCCGGTCGAGACCCGGACCCGTCGCGAGATTGAGGAAGAGGCCCGCCGCGAGGCGGAGGCCCAGGCCCAGAAGATGGCCGACGAGGCTGCGCAACGCGCGGCAGCGGCCGAGCGGAAATTCGCCGAGCTCGAGGACAAGGCCACCGACGACGAACCCGTCGACGAAGGAACCGCCACCGAAAAAGGCAAGCCCGTCCGTGCTGAAGGCACCGCGCCGAAGCCGAATGCCCGGCCGCGCGCGAATGAACGCAAGCGCCGCAGTGGCAAGCTCACGATTTCCCAGGCGCTCGACGAAGAAGGTGGCGCACGCCAGCGTTCCGTCGCGGCCTTCCGCCGCCGCCAGGAGCGTGAACGCCAGCGTGCGACGCGCGACAATCAGGGTGGTGGCCAGGCCTCGAAGGTCGTGCGCGAAGTCAGCATTCCCGACGTCATCACCGTTGGTGAGCTGGGCATTCGCATGGCCGAGCGCGGTTCGGAGGTCATCAAGGCCCTCATGAAGATGGGCGTGATGGCGACGACCAATCAGGTGATTGATCAGGAAACCGCACAGCTCGTGGTCGAAGAATTCGGGCATGCCGCAAAACTCACATCGGCAAGCGATGTGGAGCTCAATCTCGGCGCCACGGTCGATGACGAAGAGGGCGTTCAGGTCTCGCGTCCGCCGGTCGTCACCGTCATGGGGCATGTCGATCACGGCAAGACGTCGCTGCTCGACGCACTGCGGTCCACCGACGTTGTCAGCCGCGAGGCCGGCGGGATCACCCAGCATATCGGCGCCTATCAGGTGGTGCTCGAATCCGGTGACAAGATCAGCTTTATCGACACACCGGGCCATGCGGCCTTCACCGCGATGCGCCAGCGTGGCGCCAATGTTACCGATATCGTGATCCTGGTGGTCGCGGCGGATGATGGCATCCAGCCGCAGACGATCGAGGCGATCAATCATGCGCGCGCCGCCGAGGTGCCGATCATCGTTGCGGTCAACAAGATGGATTTGCCGGCGGCCGATGCGTCGCGGGTAAAGACCGAACTCCTGTCCCACGAGATTGTGCCCGAGGAAATGGGCGGCGACACCCAGGTCATTGAGGTTTCGGCCGAGACCCGCGCGGGTCTCGACAAGCTGACCGAGGCGATCTCGCTGCAGTCCGAAGTGCTCGAACTCACGGCCAACCCCGAACGCAGCGCCTTCGGCGCGGTGATCGAGGCCCAGCTCGAACGCGGCCGTGGCGCGGTTGCGACTGTGTTGGTCCAGGGCGGCACGCTCAAGGTGGGCGACATCTTCGTCGCCGGTGCCGAGTGGGGCCGGGTCCGCGCGCTGGTCAATGACCGGGGTGAGAATGTGAAAGAGGCCGGCCCATCCGCGCCGGTCGAAGTGCTGGGTCTGAACGGTGCGCCGCTGGCGGGTGACGAATTCGCGGTGGTGGATTCCGATGCGCGGGCACGCGAAGTCGTCGAGTACCGGGAGAGCGTCAAGCGCGATGCCCGTGCGACGGCTGGTGCGCGCGGCAGCCTCGACGAGATGTTCGAGCAGATCAAGGCCGGCGAGGCAACGCAGGTCCCGGTGGTGATCAAGGGCGACGTGCAGGGCTCGGTCGAGGCCATCGTCGGCGCGCTGAGCAACCTGTCGACCGACGAGGTCAATGCCCAGGTGCTGCATGCCGGGGTCGGTGGTATCACCGAATCGGATATCGCACTCGCGACGGTCAACAACGGGCTGGTCATCGGCTTCAATGTGCGGGCGATCCCGCAGGCGCGCGACCAGGCGAAGCGCGACGGTGTCGAGATCCGCTACTACAACATCATCTACAACGTGGTGGACGACATTCGCGGCATGCTCGAGGGAGAGCTTGCGCCGACCCTCAAGGAGAACCTGCTCGGCTCTGCCGAAATTCGCGAGGTCTTCAGTGTGTCGAAGGTTGGCAAGGTGGCCGGTTGCATGGTGACCGAAGGCCTGATCCGCCGCGACTCCAGGGTCCGCCTGATGCGCGATTCGGTTGTCGTGCATGAAGGCAATCTGGGCACGCTGCGTCGGTTCAAGGACGATGTCCGCGAAGTCCAGAACAGCTACGAATGCGGCATCGCACTCGAGAATTACAACGACATCCAGCCGGGTGACGTTATCGAGTGCTTCGAGGTGCAGGAGATTGCCCGCCATCTCGAGGCGAGTTGACCTGCCCGACAACGATACACGGCCCGCATAAACGCGACGTAACAGGACAGACGCGCAGGTGCGCGCGGTCAAAACGGATTTGAAACCAGCCCGATCATGAAGCGGAACGCGCACAACGCCCGCAAAGGCAAGAAGGCGCCGTCCCAACGCCAGTTGCGTGTGGGCGAGGAAATTCGTCATGCCCTGTCGGAGATCGTTCGCCGCGCGGAATTTCGCGACACCGATCTGGCCAACCTGGCCATCACGGTTACCGAGGTGCGGGTGAGCCCGGATCTGCGCAATGCGACGGTATTTGTGCTCCCCCTTGAGGGAGAGGCCGAGCCGATGGTCGCGGGTCTGAACCGGGCGTCTGCTTATCTGCGTGGACAGCTCGGCCGGGCGGTGCAGCTGAAGTATCTGCCGGCGCTCACCTTCGTGTTTGACCGCAGTTTCGATGAGGCCTCGCGCATCGAAACCATCATGCACCGGCCCGACGTCGCGCGTGATCTGGCGACGGACGATGCCGCCACAGAAATGGCCACGGATACGGCCACAGATACCGCGACAGACGAGCGCGAAATCTGATGGGGCGCAAACGCAAAGGTCTGACGATCAACGGCTGGATCAATCTGGATAAGCCGGCCGGCATGACGTCGGCCGCCTGCGTGAACGCGGTGCGGCGCGCGATCGGTGCGGCCAAGCTGGGCCATGCCGGGACACTGGATCCGTCGGCGACGGGTATTCTGCCGATTGCCCTGGGTGAGGCGACCAAGACCATGCCCTATGTCACGGACAGCACGAAGCGCTACACGTTTACCGTCAATTGGGGTGAACGACGCGAGACCGACGACGCGGATGGTGAGGTCGTCGAGACCTCCGATGTGCGCCCGGACCGCGCCGCGATCGAAGCTGCACTCCCGGCATTTGTCGGCATGATTGAACAGGTCCCGCCGGCCTATTCCGCGATCAAGATTGAAGGCCAGCGGGCCTATGCCAAGGCGCGCGCCGGCGAGGATTTTGTCCTTCAGGCGCGCACGATCGAAATCAACGCGTTCGATCTTGTTGAAATCCTCGATGCAGACCGGGCGCGGTTCGCTGTGACGTCGGGAAAAGGTGCGTATATGCGCGCGCTTGCCCGCGATCTGGCGATCGCAGTGGGCACCTGCGGGCACCTGTCAGACCTGCGCCGTATCGCGGTCGGACCGTTCGTCGAATCGGCTGCGATTTCGCTGGAAAAGCTGGAACAACTTGGCCATAGTGCCGCCGCCTCACCCATATTGTTACCGATTGAGACCGCGCTGGACGGTATCCCGGCGTTGGCCCTATCGGACAGGGAAGCGGAAAAGCTTCGCAATGGGCAGGCGGTCCCAATTCTGCGACCGCAGGATAGGGAACGGATTGCGGCGGCAGGGGACGACGGTATCGTCCTGGCCCTCGAAGCGACGACGCCAGTGGCGCTCGTTCGTGTTGACGGCATTCAGATCCGTCCGGTCCGTGTTTTAAATCTTTGATACCGGGAGCTTGAAAGCTATGTCGATTACGCCTGAGCGTAAAACTGAAGTCATTAATGAATACCAGACCAAGGCTGGGGACACGGGCTCGCCCGAGGTTCAGGTTGCGATCCTGACGGAGCGCATTACAAACCTGACCGGTCACCTGCAGACCCATGCCAAGGATCATCATTCACGCCGCGGACTCCTCCTGATGGTGGGCCAGCGGCGTCGTCTGCTCGACTATGTGCGGCGCAAGGAAGAAGCGCGCTATCGCACCCTGATCGAGCGTTTGGGCATTCGCCGCTAGACGCGAATGTCTTTGTTACCGGCGCGGGCATGGCCCGGCGCCATTACGACAGGCCCACGGACGCAATCCGGTGTCCCCGGCCTGGCCCGCACGGAAGGTCCGTGCACACACCGTCAAAACTATATTGCGTGACGGTGCGAAGACCCCGATGGCACGGGGCGTTTGTTTGGGGTTGGCCCGGACGGACGACGCAGGTTGAGAGATAAACGATGTTTGACATTGTACGTAAGGAAATCAATTGGGGTGGGCGTCCGCTCGTCCTCGAGACCGGGCATATCGCCCGTCAGGCCGACGGGGCCGTCCTCGTCACATACGGTGAATCCTCGGTGCTCTGCACCACGGTCGGCGAACACAAGCCGCGCGAGGGGCTGGATTTCTTCCCGCTCACCGTTCACTACCAGGAAAAAACCTATGCGGCGGGCAAGATTCCCGGCGGCTTCTTCAAGCGTGAAGGACGCCCGACCGAGAAAGAGGTTCTCACCTCGCGCCTGATCGACCGGCCCATCCGGCCGCTCTTCCACAAGAGCTATCGCAACGAAACCCAGGTGATCTGCACCACCGTCAGCCACGATCTGGAGAACAATCCGGATATCGCGGCGCTTGTCGGTGCGTCGGCAGCCCTGACCATTTCGGGCATGCCCTTCATGGGCCCGATCGGCGCCGCGCGCGTCGGTTACATCGATGGCGAGTATGTGCTGAACCCGACGGCCGACCAGCTGGAAGAATCCCAGCTCGACCTGATCGTCGCGGGCACCAACGAAGGTGTCCTGATGGTTGAGTCCGAGGCGAACGAACTGACCGAGGAAATCATGCTCGGCGCAGTGATGTTCGGGCATGAGGGTTATCAGCCGGTGATCGATGCGATCATCGACATGGCCGAGCGTGCAGCGAAAGAGCCACGCCCGATCAGCGAGACCCCGAAGGAGATCACCGATCTCGAAGCGAAGGTTCGCAAGCTCGGCGAGGCCGGCATCCGTGAGGCTTACACCGAGAAGGAAAAGCTGGTCCGTCAGGACAAGGTTTCCGCCGCGAAGAAGGCCGTGATCGAGCAGCTTTCCGATGAGGAATCCGCGATTGCCAGCGGTCCGCTCAAGACCCTCGAGAAGGACGTGGTACGCCGCGCCATTATCGACACGGGCGAACGCATCGACGGGCGCGACACCAAGACGGTGCGTGCCATCGAGAGTCAGATCTCACTCCTGCCGCGCTCCCATGGTTCGGCATTGTTCACCCGGGGCGAGACCCAGGCGATGGTCGTGGCCACGTTGGGCACCGGCCAGGACGAGCAGATCATCGATGCGCTCGAGGGCGAGTATCGCGAGCATTTCCTGCTCCATTACAACTTCCCGCCTTATTCGGTTGGTGAGACCGGCCGTATCGGCTTCACCGGGCGTCGCGAAGTCGGCCATGGCAAGCTTGCCTGGCGGGCATTGCGTCCGCTGCTGCCGGCCAAGGAAGACTTCCCCTACACGGTCCGCGTGGTCTCCGAGATCACCGAATCGAACGGGTCGTCCTCGATGGCCACGGTCTGTGGTGCGTCGCTGGCCATGATGGATGCGGGCGTGCCGCTGAAGGCACCGGTCGCGGGTATTGCGATGGGCCTGATCAAGGAAGACGACGGCTATGCCGTGCTGTCGGATATTCTCGGTGACGAGGATCATCTCGGCGACATGGACTTCAAGGTCGCCGGCTCGGAGAAGGGCATCACCTCGCTGCAGATGGACATCAAGATCACGTCCATCACCAAGGAGATCATGGAGATCGCGCTGGACCAGGCCCGTGACGGCCGGATCCACATCCTGGGCGAGATGGCCAAGGCCATCGATTCCGGGCGCAACGAGCTGTCCGAGCACGCGCCGCGCATCACCACCATGAAGGTCCCGACTGACAAGATCCGGGAAGTGATCGGCACGGGCGGCAAGGTCATCCGCGAAATCTGCGAAGTGACCGGCTGTAAGGTCGATATCGACGATGAGGGCCTGATCAAGGTCGCCTCGTCCGATGGCGACGCAGCTCAGAAGGCGATCGACTGGATCAACTCGATTGTCGCAGAACCGGAAGTCGGCGTGATCTACACCGGCAAGGTCGTGAAGGTCGTCGATTTCGGCGCCTTCGTGAACTTCTTCGGTGCGCGCGACGGCCTCGTCCACATCTCCGAGCTCAAGAACGAGCGCGTGGGTCAGGTGACCGACGTGATCAACGAGGGCGACGAGGTGAAGGTCAAGGTCATCGGCATGGATGACCGCGGCAAGGTCAAGCTGTCGATGCGGGT
>JABIVD010000005.1 GCA_018667335.1 Rhodospirillaceae bacterium | reverse complement strand
GCGGTCAGGCCCGGGAGGGTGCCCACCACCATGCCGATCATGACGCCGACCGTCAGCCAGAACATGACCGACCAGGTGAGCGTCTGCATGAGACCTTCGATCACCGCGCAATTCCCATCATTATGTTTGTAGGTGTGGTGTTTATATGTGTGTTGCCCATCCGGCCCCTGGCCGGCGGACAGACGTGATCATGAAGTGCAAGCGTACGGGCTGTCCCGTCACCCGAGTGTGGATGCAAGGACAGCCCGGAGCCTGGAAATCCGCTACTGCGCGAACTTCTTGATCGCCACGTCGACATAGGCCTTGGCTTGGGCCGGCGTCTGGCGCATCTGCACCAACCCGAGATCGGTCACGATCTTGACGACGTTGGGGGCGGCTGTCGCCTGGTAGAGCGCGTCGTTGAGCTTCGCGACACGATCAGCCGGGGTGCCCGGAGGCGCCATGATTCCCCATGTCGTGGTGTAGGTCCACTGGGGCTCACTCGGTACGCCCGGAAGTGCGGCGGTGGATTTCGGGCCGGCGATGACCAGCGTGTCCACCGTGGCTTTGTGCTTCACCGCGTGATTGGACGCCGTCATGCCCGCATCCACATGGTTGCCCTGCAACATCGGCATCATTTTGCCGACGCCGCCGGACACCGGCACGTAGGTGGTCTCGATGCCGAGAATCTTGGCGAGCTCAGCGAAGTTGCGCCCACCCGTGCTGCCGACGCCCGCGACGGTCAACTTGCCCGGGTTTGCCTTGGCGGCAGACACGAACTCGGACAGCGAGCCGTACTTGCTGCCCTTCGGCACCATGAGCGCGCCGACGGAGCGCACCGTCATGCCGATATAGGCGAACTCACCCGGCTTGAAGCCGACGTCCTTGCCCTGGGCCGAAATGACGACGTTGGGAACAACCACGTTGCTGATGGTGTAGCCATCGGCCTTCGAGCGCCACAGCTCGTTGAACCCGACAGCGCCGCCGCCGCCGGTCTTGTAGACGATCCGGACGTCGACGCCGAGGGCCTTTTCCAGGCCCGGCTGGAGCCGGCGCGCCATCTGATCGGAGCCGCCACCCGGGGAATAGGGAACGATGAAGGTGATGGGTTTGTCGGGGAAGCTTTGGGCGCTGGCAGTGCCGAATGCGGCGACAGCCGTCAGCAGGCCCAGGCCCGCGGCGAGAATTCTGCCGCCATGTTTCTTCTGCTGTTTCGTCATTTTGTTTCCTCTCGTGCGGTTTATTTTTATCTGACGGTCGGGATTTTCTTCCCGGCTCGATTACGCTTTCCATTCCGCACAGCCAAAAAACAGCCGGCGGGCGACAGCACCAGTGACACGAGAAAACTCGGGAAGATTTCCCCGATACCCCATTCGGACTGTCAGTAAAAATTCTGTGATAAAGCTCGAGATCAGTCAAGCTGTGACCATGTCTTATATAAGATTTTTTGTTCTCGAATTCTGACCCTGCCCCGGTTTGGGCGGCACATGTGAAGGTAAGCCCGGCCTGGCGGCATGGTCTGACCACACTCTCCAACAGGATGGCCAACTCCGGCAAGACTGCGCCAGCATGCGGTCGCGCCGGATGTGACAATCTGCGTCTTGTGGTCGGGGCATGTCCATTTTAGCCTGCCAATAGTACGTATTTTTTGTGTGAATTAGACACATTCCAATGAATGATTATGGAAGGAGAAACCATATGGCAGTCGACCACAACACGGGTCTTGCCTCCGATATGGGCATTACCGAAGAGATGATGGCGCACCCGGATCCCCGCGTGCCGTTCATCGATCCGGAGAACATTCCGGAAGACCTGCAGGCCGAACTCGGGCCGGCATACGAATGGTCGAAAGAAATGTGGGGAACGGTCCCGCGCTTTCTCCAGATGCTGGGCCATGCGCCGGGCGCTGTTGAGGGCTGGATGCAACTCGACCAGAAAATCCGGGTCGACTACCTCAAGAAGGATCCGGACTGGGTCAAGATCGAGGAACTCGTGATCGTCAAAACGGCGCTCCTGACCGAATGCAACAATTGAGTGGGTCACAACGTAGAGCTCGGTCGGGGTCTAGGAATTAGTGACGCACAAATCGATTTGCTGACCGGCGACGGTTGGCGTGACAGCGAGTTGTTTTCAGACAAGGAGAAGGCCGCGATCTGGTGGGCAGACGAGGTAACGAACCTGCGCGCCAAACAGAACCGGGCCGTATTCGAGGCGATGCAGGAGCATTACACCTCGCGGCAGATCGTCGAACTGACGGTCCTGTGCGGCATGTGGAACATGTCGGGCCGGATGGCGGAGGCGCTGCATCTGGTGGTCGAGCCGCCCGGAAAGCGGATCGAGTTTCAAGCCGGAGACAAATAGTCGGAAGCTGATGTGCGATGCCAGACTGCGATTCTTATCCGGACCGCGGTCTGGCAGCCTTTCAGAAATGCCGATGCAGTGCCGGGATTCGGGCCATTTTTGTTCCCGCCTCCCGCCAATCATCCCGACGCGGACGCCTTAAAGAGACCGAGCCAAATCAATGCCGTCTCTGGGCCCTGTATGTGAATCCCAACATGTATATGGTTTGACCTCGACGAAGGCGTGACGTGGCATTTCTCGAGGTCTCGCAGGCTTGACGCCAACTCAGCCCTCAGGGTTGATTGCATACCAATCAGTTACAAGAAGTGAGACCGACACCGTCATGGATTTCTCCTTTACTCAGGATCAGGAAGACCTGCGCCGTCATGCGCGCGACCTCCTCGAAGCCGTATGCCCGCCCGACTATGTGGAAAAATGCGACGTCGAAGGGCGCGCGCCACGCGAGGCCTTCGACAAGCTCGCGGAGCAGGGCTGGCTCGGATTGATCATTCCGACCGAATACGGCGGCGCCGGTGGATCGGCCATCGATCTGGCGATCCTTCTCGAGGAGATCGGCCGCCAATCCGAAGAGCTTGCCATGTGGGTATTCCGCACGATGACCTATGGCGGCTACGCGATCATGGCGCTCGGCACCGAGGCGCAAAGAAAGCGATTCCTGCCGAAAATCGCCAAGGGCGAGCTCACCTATTGCTTCGGATTGACCGAGCCGGAGTCGGGCTCGGACGCCGCGGCGCTGACAACCCGCGCCGAGGCGACCGGCAACGGTTCTTACCTGATCAACGGCCAGAAGGTCTTCACCTCCGGCATGGACATTTCCGACTATTGCCTGCTCGTCACGCGCACCTCCAAGCGCGAGCGCAAGCAGGAAGGCATTACCATGTTCCTGGTTGATACCAAGCTCCCGGGAATCGAGGTGCGCAAGATCGACACGCTCGGCCACCGCGCGATCGGCACCACGCAGGTCTTCTACAACGATGTGGAAGTGCCGGCCGATATGGTGATCGGCGAGGTCGACAATGGCTGGACGTCGGTCGATGCGTGCCTGTGGTACGAGCGCCTGTGCCTGTCGGCGGCCCGCACCGGCACGGCGCAGGCGGCCTTCGAGCTGGCGCTGGACTACGCCAAGAGCCGCGAACAGTTTGGCCGTCCGATCGGCAAGTTCCAGGCGATCAGCCACAAGCTCGCCGATATGAAAATGATGCTCGAGATTTCGCGCCTGCTGTTCTACCGCTTCGCCTGGGCGATGGACGAAGGCGAGCCGACCCGCCATGACGCGGCGATCCTCAAGCTCTACACCAGCGAGGCCTACAAGGCGGTGACGGATATGGGTTTGCAGATCTTCGGCGGCTACGGCTATTGCATGGAGTACCCGATGCAGCGGTTCTACCGCGACGCGCGCCTCGCGGTGATCGGCGCGGGTTCGTCGGAAATCCAGCGCAACATCATCGCCCGCAGCCTGGGACTCTGAGAGCATGGGATTTCCGCTCGAAGGCGTACGCATTCTCGAACTCGGTCAGATCATCGCCGGCACCTATGGCGGCCTCGTGCTCTCCGACCTCGGCGCCGAGGTGATCAAGATCGAGACCCCGGAAGGCGATATCGGCCGCATTCCCTCGGTCGGCCCCTACAAGGGACAGAGCGCGCTGTTCCTGACGCTCAACCGCAACAAGCAAAGCATCTCCATCAACCTGAAGAGCGACGAAGGCCTCAAGATCTTCTACGACCTGGTCGAGACTGCCGATGTCGTCGTCGACAATTTTCGCCCCGGCGTTCTCGAGCGGCTGAAGATCGACTATTCGACCCTGAAAGAGATCAAGCCCGATATCATTCAGTGCTCGATCACCGGTTTCGGCGCGAGCGGAGAATACAAGGATGCCCCGGCGCTCGACATCATCATTCAAGCGTATGCCGGCTACATGGCGGTCACCGGCGAGCCGGGCCGCCCGCCGGTGAGAACCGGGATCCCCATCGCCGATCTGTCTGGCGGTATTTTTTCGTCGCAGGCGATCCTTGCGGCCCTGTTCGACCGCGAGCGCTCCGGCGAAGGCCGCTACATCGAGCTGTCCATGTTCGACGGCATGCTGAGCCTGCTCAGCTATATGGCCACCATGTGGCTGACCAAGGGCGAACTGGCCGAGCCGCCGGGCTCGGGGCACATGTATTCGGTGCCGTGGCAGGCCTTCGAATGCGCCGATGGCTATCTCGTCATCGCGACGCGCCAGGAGGTGTTCTGGACGCGCCTGTGCGACGCGATCGAGGCGCCGGAACTGGCGGCCGACCCGCGTTTCGCCAAAAACCCCGACCGGATTGCCAACCGCGACACTCTGGTCCCGATTCTCGAGGACATCCTCTCGCGGCGAACGGTCGACGCGTGGATGGAGCGGTTCCGCGCCGACGGCATTCCGGCCGCACCGGTCAACAACCTCGACAACGTCTTCGCCGAGCCGCCGGTCGCCGAGCGCGATATGATCGTGGAATATGATCATCCGCAGGTCGGCAAGGTCCGCCTGCCCGGCAATCCGATCAAGATGTCGGGGATGGAGGGAACGATCTCCACGCCCGCGCCGATGCTTGGAGAACATACCGACGAGGTTCTCTCGGAACTGCTCGGGCTCGATGCCACGACGATCGCGGCACTGCGCGCCGCTGGCGCCGTCAAATGAACACAACAGGAGAGACCCGATGACGGGAATGTACTGGGAGGAATGGGAGATCGGTGCCGAGCTTGAGAGCCCGGCGCGCACCATCACCGAGGCCGATATCGTGAATTTCGCCGGGCTGTCCGGCGACTACAACCCGCTGCACATCGATGAGGAGTTCTGCAAGACTACGCAGTTCGGGACGCGCATTGCGCACGGACCGCTGATCTACGCAATCGCAGCGGGGCTGATGTTCCAGCTCCATCTCTACGACGACACGCTCATCGCCTTTCTTGGCTTCGACAGCCTGAAATTCACCAAGCCCGTTGTCGCCGGCGACACCATCCGCGTGCGCATCAAGGTGCTGGAAAAGCGTGAAACGTCGAAGTCGGACCGCGGCGTGATGAAACGCCAGCTCCAGGTGTTCAACCAGCGCGACGAGATGGTGCAGGACGCGGTCCAGGCCTTCCTGCTGCAGCGCAGGCCGGACTGACGGCACAATGCGGGTACAGTTGTGGAAATTTGGTGCGGGCGGCCGGACTTGAACCGGCAAAGCCGTGAGGCCGAGGGATTTTAAGTCCCTTGTGTTTACCAATTTCACCACGCCCGCTTCCGTCTATACTTGTAGCGAACCACACGCCGCACTGCCAAACACCAACGGACAGCCAGCCATGGACGGATACGACCTCGCCCGCCTGTTTGCGCTCATCGGCGCCATCGCCATTGTCGCCCCTGCGCTGTATTTCCTGTGGCGTGACCGACAAGGCACGCTGGCCAATCCGGTGTTCTGGATGGCGATGGGCGGCGTCGGCGTGCTGCTCTGGACCGCCGTCTGGCAACCCGGCTAGGCCACGCCTAGTCGTCGCCGGCGGCTTTGCCTGATTTGCGATCCTCGTAGCGCTGAATTTCCGTTTTGATCGCGTCGTCGACCGCACCGACATAGAGCGCGCGGCTCTTCTTGGTGTGGGTGTAGGCCTCGCGCCGGGTCTCCATCGATCCCTGGAAATGCGGCATGACATAGCGCGCCAGCAGCTCATGGCTCTTCCACGTGTGCTCCCGGTCGGCCCAGTCGTGCGCCAGGTCCAGCAAGGCGCCAAACCCGCCCGAGCCCTGCCACAACCGCTCGATATGCTCGATGGCATCGTCCGGCGTGCCGATCACTGCCATTTGCGATTCACGCAGATACGCAACCGGGTCCGTGACCCCCTGCGGGACGATCGGGGTCGGCGCGATATGGCGGAAATAGTCCGCGAACGCCTCGATCCCGAACTGAACATTCGCCTCGGCCTGCTCGCGGGTTTCCGCAATGTGCATCAGGGTCACGATGCGCCAGTTGTTGCGGTCCACAGATTGTCCGTGTTCATCCGCCGCCTCTTCGCATTTGCGCCAGTTCTCGGCATGAAAGGCCAGCGCCTCGTCATTCGTGCCGCCCAGCGACAACAGCCCGATGCCGTGTTTGCCCGCCGCCAGCGCACCGGATGGCGAGCGCAGGGATGCAACCGCCATCTCGACCATCGGCTTGGTGTAGCTCGACAATTGCAGCTTCGCATCGACGAGTGTGAACCAATCCGTCTCGGCATTGACCCGCTCGCCGCGCAGCAGCGGGACCAGCACATCGATCGCCTCGTTCATCCGGCGGCGCTGCTCCTTCGGGTGGAAGCCCATGGCAAATGCATCTGACGGCAGCGAGCCCGGCCCGACCCCGAACATCACGCGACCCCGTGTCATGTGATCGAGCTGGTTGATCCGGTCCGCGTTGATGAACGGGTGATGATAGGCGAGCGACGACACCCCGGTGCCCAGGCGGATGCGCTTGGTGCGCGATGCGGCAAACGCGATGAACACTTCGGGTGAGGCGATAATCTCGTAGCCGCCGGAATGATGCTCGCCGATCCACGCCTCGTCGTAGCCGAGTTCGTCCATGTGGACGAGCAGATCGAGGTCGCGCTCGAGCGCCAGGGTGGGGTTCTCGTCGGGGCTGTGAAACGGGGCCAGAAACGTTCCAAAACGCAGATGTCGGTCAGCCATATGGCCACGTCCTTTCACCGGGCACCAATCTTCATGCCGTTGATTGGCAATTCACCCCAAAGTGTATGCGGACCGCCCCATAGCGCCAAGCGCACACGCACCAGATCACCGGCATGAATTTGCCGGGCCAGATCGACCCGCGCCTAGTCCGTGGACTTGGGAACCTCGACCCCACCCTCGATCGGCTGCTGCCCGAGGTTCCGGATCAAATCCCCCAACCGGCCAGCCGCCTCATCGAGCCGCGCCTGATCGGGCCCGCGCAACACGAGGTTGGTGCCCGGCTTGCCGTCGAAGAAGAACGGATAGCTGCCGATATCGAGATCGGGATAGGCGTCCTGCAAGAGGCCCAACTCGGTGGCGATGGCACCCTCCGGCACGTAGCTGCCAACGGTCACGGACTGCAGGGTCACACCGCCCTTGAGCTGGCCCTTCGCACCTTCGAACATCGCCTGCATGATCCGCGGAATTCCCGCCATGACATAGACATTCTCGACCCGAAAACCCGGTGCCCCACTGACCGGGTTGTCGACCAGCTCGGCAAATTCCGGCGTCTCGGCCATCTTCAACCGGGCCTCGGTCGCCTCGACCCCCATCTCGGTCATGCGCGCACGCAGGATACGTTCGGCCTCGGGATGGCGGATAAGCTTCTGGCCGAACGCCTTGGCGACGCAGGCCGAGGTGATGTCGTCATGGGTCGGCCCGATGCCGCCCGTCGTGAACACATAATCATATTTGGCACGCAGCGTGTTCACCGCGTCGATGACTTCTTCTTCGATGTCTGCCACCACGCGTGCCTCGCGCATCTGAATGCCCATGAGATTCAGCTCGGTCCCCAGAAAGGGCAGATTGGCGTCCTTGGTCCGGCCCGAGAGGATCTCGTTACCGATGATCAGTACCGCTGCGGTCACGCGTTTGGGGTCGCTCATATTCTCTTGCTACCTATGTGCTGGTGTCTGTTTCGCGTACTCAGGTTTTCGGGTGCACGTAACCGCGCGCCGCCATGCAACGATCGAATAACCTCTCAAAGGATTGGGCCGCACGCCGGTCTCGGGACTCCGAGACGATCGCGCGCGTGTCTTCCCGGCCGCCGCTCGTGGAGTTGCGGATATCGCGGGTGAAGCTCTCGTTGCGCCCGATCGCGCCTTCCGCCTGGGTGCGGCAGGCCGCCTGATCGGCGCGCACCTGATCCTTGCCGGCGCCCTCCTTGACCCAGGCAGCGCCCGTGCCGCTGCACGCCGCGAGCGCGAGGACGAACATCAAAAGCAGAACAGGTTTCATGCGCGTTGTTCCATACTGAACTGAACCAATCCGTCGCCCTATCATGCACCCGAATGACAGTCAAAACACAGGATGTCTTGATCATCGCATTCCGTCTTCATAGTTTCCCGGCATCATGGAATTCCCCGACCCGCTCATTCCCGGCCGCCTGACCCAGCGCTACAAGCGCTTCCTGTCCGATATCGAGATCGTCGACAGCGACGGCGTGCGGGCCGAGATAACGGCGCATTGTCCCAATCCGGGCGCAATGCTCGGACTCAAGGAACCGGGCTCGGATGTCTGGGTTTCGCCCGCCCGCAACCCGGATCGTAAGCTCAAATACACGTGGGAGATCATTCGGGTCGGCACACACCATGTGGGAATCAACACGGCCTTGCCCAACACGCTGGTTGAAGAGGCGATCGCGGCCGGGCGGATCGCCGAACTCTCCGGCTATGAGAGCCGCCGCCGCGAGGTGCGCTACGGCGAGAATTCCCGCATCGATATTCTGCTCGAAAACCCGGGTCGGCCGGACTGCTATGTCGAGGTCAAGAATGTAACTTTGAAGCGTGACGAGACGGATGGATCCGACACGGCGGCGTTCCCCGACAGCGTCACCAAGCGCGGCACGAAGCATCTGCGGGAGCTGGCGAATGCCGTCGAAGCCGGCGCGCGTGCAGTCATGGTCTACGTGGTCCAGCGTGGCGATTGCGACAATTTTCGACTGGCCGACGACATCGATCCGGACTATGCAGCCGCGTTCGCGGACGCCCGGCGTCGGGGGGTTGAGGCAATCTGCTATGCGTGCGACGTTTCGCCCGAACGCATCGAGATCACCCGGCCGTTGCCGATCAACATTTGAATTCAAATCACCAATTGGCAGCCGAATACAAAGATGAACGACACGCAATCCGCCTCCCTCGATTCCGAAGCGCGCCGCATTCGCATTCACGACGCAGATGCCTTTGAAGGCATGCGCCAGGCCGGAAAACTTGCCGCCGAGACACTGGACCATGTGACACCACATGTGGTGCCCGGCGTCTCGACCGAAGAACTCGACCGTATTTGCCACGAATTCATTCTCGACCATGGCGCGGTCCCTGCCCCGCTCGGCTACCGCGGCTTCCCGAAATCAATCTGCACGTCGGTGAATCACGTCGTCTGTCACGGCATACCCGGAGACAAACGGCTTGGCGATGGCGACATCGTCAACATCGACGTCACGGTCATTCTCGATGGCTGGCATGGCGACACGAGCCGGATGTACAACGTCGGCAAGGTCAAGCGGCTCGCCGAAAGGCTGGTCGAGATCACCCATCAGGCTTTGTGGGAAGGGATCAATGTCGTCCGTCCGGGCGCCACAGTTGGTGATATTGGCCACGCGATCCAGGTGTTTGTCGAGGCGGAGCGCTTCTCCGTGGTCCGCGATTTCTGCGGGCACGGGCTCGGGCAGGTGTTCCACGACGCCCCGTCGATCCTGCATTTCGGCCAGCCCGGCACCGGCCCCGAATTGCGTGAAGGCATGTTCTTCACGATCGAGCCGATGGTCAATGTCGGCCGGTTTGACGTGAAAATTCTGGGCGACGGCTGGACCGCCGTGACCAAGGATCGCTCTCTGTCGGCGCAGTTCGAGCATTCGATTGGCGTCACCGCCGACGGTTGCGAGATTTTCACCCACTCGCCCAAGGGCTGGGACAAACCGCCCTACGACTGACGCCGACGGACCCATGGCCGCGCCCGATAATCAGCAAGACCACCGCAGCCGGCTGCGCGAGCGGTTTGCCGCCGACGACGGCGCGTCGATGCCGGACTATGAGCTCCTCGAACTCATCCTGTTCAGCGCCATACCCCGCCGCGACACCAAACCACTGGCCAAACGTTTGATCGAGCGCTTCGGCAGCCTGGCCAGCGTGCTGGCCGCCGATCGCGCTGACATCATCCAGGTGGAGGGTGCCGGGCCGGGCGTCGCCGGACTGGTCAAGACCGTGCATCAGGCCGGCATTCGCCAGGCCCGCGAGGACTTGCAGGAACGCCATATTCTCGATTCCTGGGACAAGGTTCTGGCTTATTGCCGCGCGGCCATCGGGCACCTGTCGCGCGAGAGCTTTCATGTTCTGTTTCTGGACCGCAAAAACGGTTTGATCACCGCTGAACAACAAAGCGCCGGCACGGTCGATCAGACGTCCGTCTATCCACGTGAAGTCATCAAACGGGCACTCGAACTCAATGCCAGCGCGCTTGTGATGGTCCACAACCATCCATCGGGCGACCCGACGCCGAGCGATGCCGACATCGAGATCACCCGGGCCGTCGAGGCGGCGGGACAAAGCCTTGGCGTGGCTTTGCATGATCACGTCATTATCGCGCGGGGACGGCACGCCAGCATGCGCGCGCTGGGGCTTATCTGAACGAACCGGAACGCGCCTTAGGCAGTGGCGATCATCACCAAGCAAAGCACAATCAGCCGACGCACGAGACCAGGCCAGCGGCTCTGCCTTTTAAATATCGTCCGGCGCGCCGGGATCGTTCCTGGGTAGGTCACAGACATCGTGTTTCTCGCCTCATGCGTGTGCGATAGCATCGCCCGCGACCCGTTAAAGCTTCGTTAAAATGTATTAACGGTACTCCTGTGTGATGCCGGTTTTGTGCCGGTTCCGCCGATCGCCTGTAATAGCCGTCCACAATCCCCGACTCGCCTTGCCGAGGTATCACTCGCTGACAGAGTTAGGTCGCCGTCCGAACGTCCCGCAAAGCGAAAGCCGACACAAATGATCCCCCGCTACAGCCGCCCCGCAATGACCGATATCTGGGAACCGGAGAACAAGTTCCGGATATGGTTCGAAATAGAGGCGCATGCCTGTGATGCCCAGGCCGCGCTCGGCGTGATTCCCGAATCTGCCGCCAAAACGGTGTGGGACAAGGGCGCCTGGGAAATCGACCGGATCGACGAGATCGAGCGCGAGACCCACCATGACGTCATCGCATTCCTGACGAACCTGGCCGAGCATGTGGGCGATGACGCGCGCTTCGTGCATCAGGGGATGACGTCGTCCGACGTGCTCGACACCTGCCTCTCCGTGCAACTCACCCAGGCCGCCGATCTCCTGCTGGCCGACCTCGACGGGCTGCTCGCCGCACTGGAGAAACGTGCGCGCGAACACAAAGACGATGTCTGCATTGGCCGCAGCCACGGCATTCATGCGGAGCCCACAACCTTCGGCGTCAAACTGGCCGGCCACTACGCAGAGTTCGCGCGTTGCCGGGAACGGCTGGTCGCAGCCCGCGCGGAAATCGCCACCTGCGCGATCTCTGGCGCGGTCGGGACATTCGCCAACATCGACCCGTCGGTCGAAGTTCATGTCGCCAAGAAAATGGGCCTGTCGTCGGAGCCAGTCTCGACGCAAGTCATCCCGCGCGACCGGCACGCGATGTTCTTCGCCGTGCTCGGCGTGGTTGCAGGTGCCGTGGAGCGGCTTTCGGTCGAGGTCCGGCACCTCCAGCGCACGGAAGTACGCGAGGCAGAGGAATTTTTCGCGGCGGGCCAGAAGGGCTCCAGCGCGATGCCCCACAAACGCAATCCGATCCTGACGGAGAACCTGACGGGCCTTGCCCGGGTGGTCCGTGCGGCGGTCGTGCCGGCGATGGAAAATATAGCCCTGTGGCACGAACGCGATATCTCGCATTCTTCAGTCGAACGGATGATCGGCCCCGACGCGACGGTCACATTGGACTTTGCGCTGGTGCGCCTGACCGGCGTGGTCGAAAAGCTGCTGGTCTACCCCGAGACCATGACGGCCAACATGGAGAAGCTCGGCGGGCTCATCCACTCCCAGCGGGTCCTCCTCGCCCTCACCCAGGCCGGCATGAGCCGGGAGAATTCCTACCAGGCGGTACAGCGCAACGCGATGAAGGTCTGGGGATTGCCGGAGGCAGAGCGCGAAGGTGCGTTCCTGTCATTTCTCCAGGGCGACGAGGAGGTGAGCAAGCTCATTTCCGACGACGACCTCGCCGAGAGTTTCGACCTCGGCTATCACACCAAGCATGTGGACACGATCTTCACCCGCGTGTTCGGCGCGGCCTGAACCGCGCCTGATCCTATGCGGATCGGAGCCCAGCCTTGAGCGATAACCGGCTGCCGACGGACCTATGGGTCAGTGCCGGTCTGCGCCGGGCCTCTGACGAGAGTGTTCCCATCGCGCTCGTGCGCAAGGGCGAGCGTCAGTCGGGCACGGTGATCCTGAAGCTCAATCAGCTCGACAGGGGCTGCCGGATCCTCACCCAGACGCGAGACCTGGACGGCCAACTGACCTGGTTCCCGGCGCTGGACGGAGCCGCGATCCCCGAGCCTGAAGCCGACGCCTATATAGATCGCGCGGTCGCGCGTGATCCCGATCTTTGGGTGATCGAGATCGAGCACCGCGAGGGCTGGCACCCTTACGATATTTTCTAGCCGGCTGTATTTCGAGGTTCGGAGGGGCTAATCGAGCCCCTCCGCGAACCGCAGATCGCGTGTCACGCCGTCGCCGAGAAGCTTCAGCGCTTCCTGATAGGCCGCGCTGTCATGCACCGCGACCGCCGCATCCAGGGATTCAAACTCGATGAGCGTCGTGCGCTCGGGAATCCCCGCCTCATAGACTTTTGCGGCAGGGCCGCGGGCAAGAAACCTTCCACCGCCGGCGACGATCGCCGGACCCGCGAGTTCGAGATACGCCGCGAGTTTCGCCGGGTCGTGTATCTCCCGATACGCCGCAATCCAATACGCCTTGGCCATGGTTTCCCCCTAGTCGGTGCGTTGGGTTTGAAAAAGACCGTCTAGACGGTCTTCTCCGCCTCCGTCAGAAACGCCGAGACTGCCGCGTTCCACTTCTCGGGATGCCGGCGATAGGAATAATGACCGCCATCATCGAACATCATCACCTGCGAGCCCGGGATGGCGGCGTGCAGATCCTCGGCAAAATAATACGGGATGGTCGCATCATCGACGGTGCCAATTACGAGTGCCGGCCTGTCGATGGAACTGATCTCGTCGGTACGGTTGTGCGCCAGCATCATATCGAGGCGTGCGGTCAGGATTTCCACCGACCCGATGGTCTCCAGCGCCCTGCGTTCAAGCTCCATGACGGCGTCGAAATTATGACGAAACTGATCGGCACCCGATGTGAACATCGACGAGACCTTCACATACTCCTCGGGGCCATAGGATTCTGCGATGCGTTTCCGCGTGAGCGCCACCCGGGTGATGAACTCATCCGCCGTCACCCATGTGTTGTTGAAGATGCATGCGCGCACGCGATCGGGATGATCGAGCGCAAGGTTCTGCAGGATGCAACCGCCGGTCGAGGTGCCGACGACATGCGCCTTCTCGATCCCCAACGTGTCCATCAGCGCGATGACATCATCGGCGATAGCCTGGGTCGAATAGGCGCCGGGACCTGTCGGCTTGTCGCTTTCGCCCGTCCCACGGTGATCGAACGTCACGCAGCGATATCGCTGTGCGAAATGCTCGAGCTGAAACGACCATGCATCATGCAGGCCGACGAGCCCGGGAATGAATACAAATGCCGCCCCCTCGCCTTCGTCAGCGCAGTTGAGCGTGATGTGTCCGATATCGATACGTGCCATGTCCGCTGCCTTACCGAGGTTCGAAGGAGATGCCGCTGGCGATCTCCAGCATTGGCTCTTCGAGCGGCACCCGCAGCCCGTCGTTCAGTTGGTTCAGCAATCCCATCGTCGCCGCGACGATCGTCACTTCAGTACGCTCTTGGGCGGTCGTCTGGTCAACGAATGTCGCGACCACATCCTCGGGAATCGTACCGGCATCAAGCGCCAGCGCCTCGCAATAGGCGAGGATGGCACGCTCCTTGTCCGAAAATTCCGGGTGTGACCGGAAGTCGTGCATGTTGTCGATCTTTTCGCGCGCAACCCCCTGACTCTCCATCACCCGCACCTGGTGTGCAGAACAGTAGAGGCAGGCGTTGATGTTCGAGACCTTGTGACGGATCAGCGCCTTGAGGGGCTTCGGGAGCTCGCCCTGATCCCAGACATCGTCCAGAAACTGCCGCATGGTGGCGCCCAGTTCAGGCGAATTCGCCATCGCCCGCACATTGTTGGCGACCATGCCAACCCGGCCCGACACCCGTTCGGCGGACTTGCGAAACGGCGCCGAAAAATCTTCATCTTCCACGAGCGGCACGAGACAATTGTGCCCTGCGGCCTGAACCACGTCATCCATCGACTGCCCCCGGGCATTCTTCTTTCAGATTGAAATCATCGTGCGCATGCACGAACGGCGTCAGACGCCGTCGTGGACCTGCTGCATGGCCTCGATGAGAAGCTCGTCCATGTGCTTGCGCACGATATGCTCGGACGAGTCGACGCCCTTGGCCTGCAAGTCGCCGAACACCTTCTCAAGAACATCGTCGTCACCGGGACGCTCGAAGTCGGACTTCACGACTTCCTGCGCATAGGCCTGCGCCTCGGCTTCATTCAAACCCAGGAGATCTGCGGCCCACAGACCCAGCAGCTTGTTGCGACGCGCGGTCGCCTTGAACTTGAACTCCTCGTCGAGCTTGAACTTGTTTTCGAAGCCCTTCTCGCGCTCATCAAAAGTCGCCATAACCAATCACTCTCCGTTGCTTTCTTGCCGGTCGTTCTTAGAAGATAGATATAGTGTTCCATCGCCCCGGTTTGAATTGAAATCTCATGTGCACCCTCGTCATTCTTCGCCGCCCCGGCCACTCATGGCCGCTGCTGATCGCAGCCAACCGCGACGAAATGATCGATCGCGCCTGGCAATCTCCCGCGCGCCACTGGCCGGACCGCGAAGATGTGGTCGGCGGGCTGGATGAATTGGCCGGCGGCACATGGCTCGCGCTCAACGACAACGGTGTCACAGCCGCCATTCTGAACCGCGAAGGCTCTCTCGGCCCCACAATCGACAAACGTTCGCGCGGCGAGCTGGTCCTTGAGGCGGTCGACCACCCCGACGCCGCAGTGGCCGCCGAGGCCATGCTGGAGCTGGACGGGAGCGCGTACCGCTCCTTCAATCTCATCGTCGCGGACAATCATGACGCCTATTGGATCCGAGGGACGGAACAACCGAAGGTCGAAGTGGTCGAAATCCCGCCGGGCCTGCACATGATCACCTCGCGCGAACTCAACGACGCGGAAAGCGCGCGGGTCGGGCGTTTTCTGCCGCGGTTCCGGGCCGCCGACGAACCGGATGTCGAGACAGGCGACTGGTCGGCCTGGGAAAACCTGCTCGCCACGCGCCTGCACTCCAGCGACGAGGACCCACGCGAGACGATGTGCATCGTCACCGACAAGGGCTACGGGACCGTCTCAAGCACGCTGGTCGCCCTGCCGTCGGCCGAACGCCCGGATGTGGATGCGGTCTGGCATTTTGCGCCGGGGCGGCCCGACGCGACCCCCTACGAGCATGTGATCCTGTCGCTGGGCGCCCAATGAAAGTCCGATCGCTCGACCATCTGGTCCTGACCGTCGCGTCGATTGAAGCGACATGTGCGTTCTATACGGACGTCCTGGGCATGGATGTCGAGATATTTGCCGAAGGGCGGCGCCACGCGCTGCGGTTCGGTGATCAGAAGATCAACCTGCACGCGGCAGGAAACGAATTTGAACCGAAGGCCGACAGGGCCACGCCCGGCAGCGGCGATCTGTGTTTTCTGACGGATACGCCGGTTGAAGAGCTGGTTACACATCTCGAATCTATGGATATCGAGATCATCCAGGGGCCGGTCCCGCGTACGGGCGCTACCGGTCCGATAATATCGGTGTATTTCCGAGACCCCGACGGCAACCTGATCGAGGTCGCCAACGCAGATGAATAATATTCTCCAACCAACATCACGGAATGGATAGACCATGGGAAACGACCGTTTCGACGTGAGTGATCGCGTCATCGTCATCACCGGAGCCGGTCAGGGCCTGGGCCGCGAATACGCGCTGGCGTTCGCAGCGGAAGGTGCGATGCCCGTCCTCGCCGAGCTCAATGGCGAGAATATGCGCAACGTCGCTGCCGAGATTGAAGCCGCAGGCGGCACGGCCCTGGCGGTCGAGACCGATGTCGGTGACCCGGGCTCCGTCGATGCGATGGTCGCCGCCGCGCTGGATACCTATGGCCGGATCGACGTGCTGATCAACAATGCTGCGATCTTCGCCACCCTGCCCCAGCGCCCCTTCTATGACATTCCGTTCGAGGAGTGGAACAAGGTGATGCATGTGAACATCACCGGCTCCTATCTCTGCTCGAGCGCCGTTGCGAAACCCATGATGGCCGCCGGCCAGGGTCGAATCATCAACATCTCATCGGGCACCGTGCCGCAGGGTGTCCCGGGCTTCATGCATTACGTCACCTCGAAGTCGGCGATTATTGGCATGACGCGGGTGATGGCGCGTGAGCTCAGCGATCACAACATCAACGTGAACACGCTGATGCCCGGCTACACGACGACGGAAGTCGAGCATGCGAGCATGGATGACGATCTGCACGAGTTCATCCAGAACAAGCGGCTCGTGAAGCGCGCCGGCACGCCCGACGATCTGATTGGCGCGGCGATGTTCCTGGCCTCGCCTGCAAGCTCATTCATCTCCGGCCAGACACTTGCGGTTTGCGGCGGCGAAGTCATGATCTAGCCGAATTCGACGCGAGAAAGAGGAATTACGTGATGGGTGAAGTTTTACGGGCCGACTGGTTCGATCTGGCGGACGAGGACCGCGAAGCCGACTGGGCATGGATGCACAGTGAGTTCCTGCCGGCCGTGAGAGCCGCCCAGGGCGTCGCCTGGGTAGGCCACTACGACATCATCGCGCATCCTCCCCGTCCCTATATCGAGGGCGCACCAGCGAAACAGGAAACGACGGATCCAGCCATCCCCACGGGCTGGCAGAATGTGGTTTTGTCGTCCGGCCTGTCGACCGACACCTTCCTCGGCCCCAACAACGAGGTCGATGCGCTGTACACCGCAAATGCGGACAGGCTCGGCGCATGGCGCAATCATCGCGTTTGTGTGTTTGTCGAAGAGAAGGTCGTCAACGGCCCCGAGGAGCGGGTCATGCCCTATGGCGCGGGACCGCCCCCGGCCATGCAGATCGGCTCGTTCAACGCAGACACCACCGATCACAACGAGATGCTGGCACGCTGGTATCGCGCCGAGCGCTTCCCGCGCATTGCGGTTTCGCGCGGCATCATCCGCGGCCGCAAGATGCTGTCCGTCACCGGCTGGGCCAAGCACGGCGTGTTGTGGGAGGGCACCGAACTGGGCCCGGACGATTACTCGTTCGAGCCCCGTTTCATCGAAGCCGACCGCAACGAAGAATGGTCCGGCCCGCACGTCCTCGAATACGTTACCCATGCACCCGGCAGCCCCCATGCGGGCCGGCGTGTGTGGCCAAAAGTCTGACGCCCAAACTCCAGCAAAAGGAAAAACAATGGCCCGGGTTAGCCTGATCGACGCGACAAACGCGCCCGGTCATCTGAAAGACGACATCGAGACCAACTACGCAGCAAACGATATTCTGTTTGGCGCGCGCGCCTCGACGATCAATTCCCTGAAGCTGATCTCACACATCCCGCTGGTCGCCCGCTGGCTTGCGCCACTGATCGCCGCGATGCAGCGCAACGGCGCGGGCAGTATCCTGCCCGCGAAGATCAAGACCCTCATCGACATCAAGACGAGCACCATCAATGACTGCTTCTACTGAACCCATCACAATGTGTCGCTCGGTCGGGTGGCGGGGGTAACAGAAGAAGAACTCGAGGTCATTCAGTCGGACAACTACATGGAGTCCGATCTGTTGACGGCCCGCGAGAAGGCGACTTTGCTTTGGACGGAGCATGTCACGCTGAACACGGCGAAGAACCGGGACGACGTTTTCAACACGGTCGCCGCCGTCTTCAACGAGGCCGAGATCGTCGAGCTGACGACCATGTGCGCGTTCCGCAACATGCGGAACCGGATGCATGATTCCCTGCATCTGGACCCCGACCCGCCCGCGGGTGCGGACGCGGTCGGCGCCGGGTCACAGGTCAGCCCGGACGCGCTGAAGGCCTATCTGCAGCATCTGCTCGACAACTGGCCGGACGAATTCCCGACCGCACCGACAGCGTGAGGGTGGCGGTATGGCCGCCGCTCCCTACTCGAAGTCCATGTCCTGCTTGTAGCCCGCGCGCTCCCACTGCAGGAAATTGACCATCTCGTAGGCCGCCGCCGCATCCAGCGTGCGGTTGTGCTGGTCGGCGATGTAGCGGTTCACCGAGCGCTTGGTCCAGGCCAGGGTCAGCGGCGGCTTCTCGAGAAGCTTGGCCACAATCCCGTCGACCTTCGCATCCAGTTCGTCCATCGGCACCGCATAGTTGATGATGTGCATATCGGCCATCTCGCGGGCCGTATATTCCTTGGCGAGCATCAGATACTCCTTCGCCAGGGCGGGTGACATGTAGAGCGGGATGAGTGATGCGCCACCGTCGCCCGGCACCAGCGCGAACGGCGGACCGTAGGGCGCCACATCGCCCATACCCATATGGATATCCGCGATCCGGGCATCCTCGCGCGCGATGATCATGTCGCAGCCGAACATCAGGCTCTGCCCGAACCCGGCGGCGTCGCCGTTCACCCGCGCAATCACCGGCTTTTCCATCTCTGTCAGCGTGGTGTGGGCGCGGATAATCCCGTTGAAGATCTTCCACGACCCCTTGGGTTCGTTGTGGCCCGCAAGCGCCCCCGGATCCTCGTAATGGGGCGTGCGCGGCGAGACCATGAACTCGCCATCCTTCGCGCCTGTCATCACGACGACGCGAATATCCTGGTCGTCGCGCAATTCGCCCAACGCCATGGCGATTTCCCAGTGAAAATCGAGCTTCCGGCCGGCGACGATGCCATCGGTCAGATTGTACATATGAATCGTCGCGACATTGTCGCGCCGTTCGATGTGCAGCGTTCCGTACTCTTTTTCTGAATCAGACATTTTTCATTCCCCCCTCAGAGATACTTCTCGAACCAGGCGACCGCCTCCGACATGCCGATCTCGTGCATCTCGGGGCTGACGAAATAGTAGGATTCGTAGTGGTGTGCCCCGGGCAGCTTGACCAGCTTCTTGGGTTCACCCAACTGCGCGTAACAGCCGAACTGTTCCTCCGGGGGTACCGTGCAGTCATCCTCGGCGTAGACCACAAGGACCGGCCGCGGCGAAATCAGGTGCGCGACCGCCTCCGGCTTGAACCGCAGGCAGGTCTCGGCGCTCTCCAGGTCATAGTCGGACACATAATGTTCGTGCTTCTGATGTTGGCTCTGAATGATGTCCAGCGTGTGCGGGTCCGTGAGCATGATGTCGAGGAGCGGCCAGTAGGTATGCTCGCCGGTGGTCACGCGCTTGCGCGCCGCCTCGGCGACCTTGTCCTTGAAATCGAGCCATTCGTGGGGCCGTCGCGCCTGCTTCATCCAGCGCTCCCCGTCTGACACGCCGACGGAGTTGACGATCACCTTGATGCGTTCATCGAAGGCCGCACACCAGATGACGGACGCCCCGCCCCAGCTGGTGCCGTAGCAGCCCATCCGGTCGCGATCAACGCCCGCAACCGTTTCCATATAGGTGAAGGCGTCATAGACATCCTGGGCCTGCTCGAGCGGCCGGTGCCGGCCTCGATCGCCGCCGCTCTCGCCAAATCCGCGATGATCGGGCGCCAGTACGAAGTACCCCTCCTCCCAGAAGCGCCGCGGCACATCCATGCCGTACACCTCTTTCATGCCGCTGTAGCCGTGCAGGCAAACGATGGTCGGACGCGCCGGATCACCGGGCTTCCAGTCCTTCGGCGTGTAGAGATGCGCCGCGATTTCGATCCCGTCGCTGAAGTAGGTGATGTCTTCCCAGACCTTTTCACGTTCGGTCATATCGTTTCCCCTGTTATCCTTGTTCTCAACTCTGACGAACAAGCAAGAGAACGGCAATGAGGAGTAACGGACGTTGAAAATCGTTCGCTTCCACGAATTCGGCGGGCCCGAAGTCCTGCGCGTCGAAAACGTCCCCGATCCCGAGCCCGGGCCGGGTGAAGTTCGGGTCCGTGCAAAAGCCATCGGGGTCGGCGTGCCGGACGTTCTGATGCGCCGGGGCAATTATGAATGGATACCGCCCTTGCCTGTGGTCCCCGGCAACGAGTTGGCCGGCACCGTCGATGCTGTGGGCGACGGCGTGGAGACAATTGCGGTCGGTGACAGGGTCTATGTCAATTCACGCGAACTGCCGCAACGCGGCGGGGGCTACGCCGAGGCAATGGTTGTGCCGGCCGCCGCGGCATTCGCCATGCCGGACAATGTCGATGCCGCGCAGGCGGTCGCACTCGGAAACTACCAACTGGCCTGGCTGTTGCTGAACTACGCCAGCACACCGCGGGCTGGTGATCGTATCCTCGTGCACGCGGCCGCGGGGGGCGTCGGTAGCGCGCTAATCCAGGTTGCGAAAAGCATGGGCCTGACGGTCTTCGGAATCGCCGGTTCGAAGGCAAAATCGGAATACGTGATGCAACAAGGCGCCGACGCGGTGATTGATCGCAACAGCGAGGATATCGGCGCGCGAACAGCAGATCTGACCGGTGGCGAAGGCGTCGATTTCATCTACGATTCCGTCGCCGGGCCCGGTCTGTCGAATGACTTTGCAATGCTCGCCCCGATGGGAACGGTCGTGATGTTCGGCTATCTCGGCGGCGACCCGGACCCGGACCTGTTTGCCCACATGCGGGCAAAGTTCGGCGACAGCATCGGCTTTCGCCTGTTCAGCATCCATGTCCTCGATGACAAGCCCGGCATTCGTCGCGGTGCCATGAAATCTGCAATGTCCGCCCTCGCAGAGGGCGAAATATCGCCACACATCCATACGACAATGCCCCTCGCCGAAGCGGCGGCGGCACACCAGCTGCTCGAGGGCGGTAACGTCACCGGCAAGGTCGTGCTGGTGCCCTGACCGCAAGACCGGCGACGCGAAATCGGCGCGAAATCGGCGCAAAATCGCCCCCGGCCGGGTCTATGATCTCCATAAAATTGAACCGCGAAGTGAGAAATCCATGAACCAGATCGATCTCAAAGACCGCCATGCCATCGTCACCGGTGGTGCCAAGGGCATCGGACAGGCCATCGCAGCACGGGCCCTGGCCTCGGGTGCACGCGTGAGCATCTGGGATATCGATGCGGCCCGAACGGAGCAGACCATCAAGGCGCTCGATACCGGTGGGGCCGTTCGCGGAGATACCATCGACGTCACCGATCCTGAGGCAATCGCGCGGGGCCTCGACGATGCCGTTGCGGCGTTCGGCAAAGTGGACATCCTCGTCAACAACGCCGGCTCCGTCGGGACAGTCGCCCCACTTTGGGAACAACCGATCGAGAACTGGCAACGGATGCTCACCCTCAACCTGACCAGCACATTCCTGTGCTGCCGCGCCGTGACCCCGCACATGCTTGAAAACGGCTATGGCCGGATCGTCAACATCGCCTCGAACGCCGGCAAGATGGCCACGTTGCAAAATTCACCCTATGCCGCGGCAAAGGCGGGGGTCATCAGCATCACAAAGACACTGGCCAAGGAAACGGCGAAATCGGGCGTCCTCGTCAACGCAGTCGCGCCCGGCGGCGCCAACACCGAGTTGTTTGACGGCCTGCCCGCCGAATATGCCCGACAGATCGCCTCGGCCATGCCTTTGGACCGCCTGATCGAGCCTGATGAGATCGCGGCGCTGGCGGTCTGGGCGGCGTCGGAGGATTGCTCGGGCACCACTGGCGCGGTGTTCGATATCTCCGGCGGCCGCGCCGACTACTAAACCTAAGTCGCTTGGCTCAGTAGGGGGTTCCGTCCTTATGGCGGAACACCCACTGCCCGGACCCATCGAGTTCGGCCTGAATATCGTCGCGAGGATAATGGACGGAATCCCCCGGGACCCGGTCGCCGACCTCCAGAAACACGACTGTCGCATCGGTGCGATTCTGAAGCTGATGCGCCTCGCCGCCGGCCGGAAAGCCGGCACACATGCCGGGCGCGAGAAGCGTTTCGCCACTCTCGGTCACGAGCGTCGGCGAGCCTTCCAGCACATAAATAAACTCATCCTGACGACTGTGGCTGTGGCGTAGCGCGGATTCAGCCCCAGGCACCAATTCGGTGAGGTTTACGCCGAAGTTCGCGAGACCGAATACATCGCCGAGTTGTCGTTTGCTGCGTCCCTGCATCCGGCTGAAGAACGGCTCGGGATAATTCGACGGCTTTGTCCGCGGCGGCACCTGATCGGCCATGACCGCAGGCAGTATCTGTGATGCATCATTGGTCACGCGCTATCTCCTTGTTTTCGCGGCCCATGACCGCGAGAAGCACTATTCTATCATCGGCCACCGGGTCCGGGAGAAGCTGTCCACCGGTCGCCGCCTGAACCGATTGTTCACCCGCCCCACTGTTGCTATACCTCGCGGGCGTGCAAACACCATCCGAAGCGCATCAACACCGCGGATTTCAAGACCATGACGCGACGCAGAAAAATCTACGAAGGCAAGGCCAAGGTCCTCTTCGAGGGCCCCGAGCCGGGCACGCTCGTGCAGTATTTCAAGGACGATGCGACCGCCTTCAACAACGAGAAGAAGGGCGTCATCACGGGCAAGGGTGTCCTCAACAACCGGATATCCGAATACCTGATGCTGCGGCTGGCAGAAGTGGGCATACCGACCCATTTCGTGCGCCGCCTGAATATGCGCGAGCAGCTCGTCAAGGAAGTCGAGATCGTCCCGGTCGAAGTGGTCGTACGCAACATCGCAGCAGGCTCGATCTGCAAGCGCTTCAATATCGAGGAAGGCACGGCCCTGCCCCGCTCGATCGTCGAATATTATTACAAGAATGACGAGCTCGGCGATCCGCTGATTTCCGAAGAGCACATCACCGCCTTCGGCTGGGCCGCACCGCCGGAAATCGACGACATGCTGTCGCTCAGCCTGCGGATCAACGATTTCCTGACCGGCCTGTTCCTCGGGGTCGGCCTCCGCCTGATCGACTTCAAGCTCGAATATGGCCGCCTGTATGACGAAAACGACCAGATGCGGATCGTGCTGGCCGACGAGATCACGCCCGACGGCTGCCGCCTTTGGGACGTCGAGACCAACGAGAAGATGGACAAGGACCGGTTCCGCCGCGATATGGGCGGGGTCGCCGAGGCCTATCAGGAAGTGGCGCGGCGGCTGGGTATCACGCCCGAATCAGGGCAACAGGATATCAAGGGTCCCTCGACCATCCAGTAACCCAATTTGTCGGCGGTTCCGTTGAAAGCACGCGTACATATCACCCTTAAGAACGGCGTCCTGGACCCCCAGGGCAAGGCTATCCACAATTCCCTCGAAGGGCTCGGATTCGACGGTGTCGAAGGCGTGCGCCAGGGCAAGTTCATCGAGCTCGAACTCGCCGACGGCGATGCCGAGGCTGCGAAGGCCCGGGTCGCTGAGATGTGCGAGAAACTGCTCGCCAACACCGTGATCGAGAATTACACGGTCGAAATCGAGACCTGATTAAGCGCCTGACTGTCTGCGGCGGCGGCGCACCGCAAAACGTCCAGTCCTGTCATCCACAAGCGACCCGCTTTGCGACTCGCAAGCCCGGCTGATAGCAGGAATGGATTGAATTCCAAGGTTACCGCAAGGCCCACAAGCGCCCATGTCAGCACCCTCCGTAGCCGTCATCGTCTTTCCCGGATCGAATTGTGATCGCGATATCGCCGTCACGCTCGAGGCTGCGCTGGGTCACGCCCCGCAAATGGTCTGGCATGGCGATAGCAGCCTGCCGAAGGTCGATCTGATTGCCGTGCCCGGCGGCTTTTCCTATGGCGACTACCTGCGCTCGGGCGCCATGGCGGCGAACAGCCCGATCATGCGCGAAGTCGTCGCCCAGGCCGGGCGCGGCGTGCCGGTGCTCGGCATCTGCAACGGGTTCCAGGTGTTGACCGAATGCGGTCTGCTGCCGGGCGTGCTGATGCGCAATGCCAGCCTCAAATTCATCTGCCGCGACGTCGATCTGCGGGTCGAGCGGAGCGACACGGTCTTCACCAGCGGGTATGGCGCGGGCGATGTCATCCGGGTGCCGGTCGCCCATCATGACGGCAATTACTTCACCGACCCGGACACGCTCAAATCGCTCGAAGATAACGGGCGCGTCGCATTCCGTTACTGCGCACCGGACGGCGCAATCACGGATGCGGCCAATCCCAACGGCTCGCTGGCCAACATCGCGGGCATCCTGAACGAAACCGGCAACGTGCTGGGGATGATGCCCCACCCGGAACGGCTGGCCGACCCGCTGCTCGGCGGCACGGACGGTGCTCCCATGTTTACAGCCCTGGCAGAGGCGATTGCGGCATGAGTGACAGGGCGGCACGTCCCGAAGACCTGATGGGTCTCAGCGACGACGAATACGACACGATCCTTGAAATCCTCGGCCGCACCCCGAACTTCACCGAGTTGGGCATCTTCTCCGTCATGTGGTCGGAGCATTGCTCGTACAAATCGTCCAAATTCTGGCTCAAGACCCTGCCGACCGAAGGCCCGCAGGTAATCCAGGGACCGGGTGAGAACGCCGGCGTCATCGATATCGGCGACGGGCTCGCAGCGATCTTCAAGATCGAGAGCCACAACCATCCGAGCTTCATCGAGCCCTACCAGGGGGCTGCGACCGGTGTCGGCGGCATCATGCGCGATGTGTTCACCATGGGCGCGCGCCCGATCGCCAACATGAATGCGCTGCGCTTCGGGTCGCCCGACCATCCCAAGACACGACATCTGGTGGACGGGGTCATTGCGGGGATCGGCGGTTACGGCAACTGCATGGGCGTGCCCACGGTCGGCGGCGAGGTGAATTTCGATCCCGCCTACAACGGCAACATCCTGGTCAACGCCATGACCGTCGGGATCGCCAGCACGGATAAAATTTTCTACTCCGCCGCTGCCGGGGTCGGCCTGCCGGTGGTCTATGTCGGCGCCAAGACCGGGCGCGACGGCATCCACGGTGCCACCATGGCGTCGGCTGAGTTCGACGATGATTCCGACGAAAAACGCCCGACGGTGCAGGTCGGCGACCCGTTCACCGAGAAACTGCTGCTTGAGGCCTGCCTGGAGCTGATGGCGACCGACGCGATTATCGCAATCCAGGATATGGGGGCGGCGGGTCTGACCTCCTCGTCGGTCGAGATGGCGAGCAAGGGCGAGGTCGGGATCACGTTGACCCTCGACCATGTGCCCCAGCGCGAAACGGACATGACGCCGTATGAGATGATGCTGTCGGAAAGCCAGGAGCGGATGCTCATGGTGCTCAAACCCGGCCGCGAGGAAATGGCGCGGGCCATCTTCGATAAATGGGAACTCGATCTCGCCGTGATCGGCGAGACCAACGACAGTCAACGGCTGCTGCTGATGTGGCAAGACGAAGTGGTGGCGGACATTCCGGTGCCGCCGCTGGTCGACGCCGCACCTGAATATGAGCGCCCCTGGACCGCGACCCCACCCCGCGCGGTCCTCGGCCCCGATGACGTGACCGCGCCGGACGACCTGGCCGAGGCGTTGCTGCAACTCGTCGCCAGCCCTGACCTGTGTTCGCGGCGCTGGGTCTGGGAACAGTATGATCACATGGTCATGGGCGATACGGTCGGCCGCCCCGGTGGCGATGCCGCGCTTGTGCGGATCCACGGCACCAACAAGGCCCTGGCAATCAGCACCGATTGCACACCGCGTTATGTCGTCGCGAACCCGGTCGAGGGGGGCATGCAGGCGGTCGCGGAATCCTGGCGCAACGTCACAGCAGTCGGCGCGACCCCGCTGGCGGTGACCAACAATCTGAACTTCGGCAATCCCGAACGGCCCGAGATCATGGGCCAGCTGGTCGGCGCCGTGAAGGGCATGGGCGCGGCCTGCGAGGCACTCGACGCGCCGGTCGTGTCGGGCAATGTGTCGCTCTACAATGAGACCAATGGCGAGGCCATCCTACCGACCCCGGTGATCGGCTGTGTCGGCATCATAGACGACCTGACAAAGGCCCCCGGCGGCGCCTTCATCGACGAAGGCGACGCGGTGTTTGTCGTCGGCGAAACGGCGGGCTGGCTCGGCTGCTCCATCTATCAGCGCGATCAGGCGGGAGGCACAGCCGGCGCGCCGCCGCCGGTTGATCTGGATACCGAACGCGGGAATGGCGAATTTGTCCGCACGGCGATCCACGCAGGACAGATAAACGCCTGTCATGACGTCAGCGACGGCGGCATCGCGGTCGCGCTGGCCGAAATGGCAATCGCCGGCGATCTGGGTGCGGATATCAGCCATGAGAACGATCTACCGGCCCATGCCTGGGCCTTCGGCGAGGATCAGGCGCGTTACATCGTGACATGCGCCGATGCTACGGCGCTCACCGCCGCCGCAAAGGACGCGGGCGTGCACATGGAGCGTATTGGCACCGTGGGTGGGGTCGCGTTGACACTCCCAGAGGCGAAGCCTATATCCGTCGCGGGACTACGCGATGCCCATTCGCGCTGGTTACCAACGTATATGGCGTCACGCGAGAGCTGATCTGGCGCGACACCGCAATCACCGGGGGAATTACCCAAATGCCAATGGCTGCCAGCGAGATCGAGAATCTGATCAAAGACGCGTTGCCGGATGCCGAAATCCGCATCGACGATCTGCGCGGTGATGGCGACCATTATCTGGCCTATGTCGTGTCTTCGGCATTCGCCGGAAAATCCCGGGTCCAGCAACATCAAATGGTTTACGACGCCCTCCAGGGCCGCATGGGAGGCGAGCTCCATGCGCTCGCTCTCCAGACCGCGACCCCGGAAGCCAGCTAATCACATCAATCGGAGTTCGATATGACCGACAACCCCGTGCACGAGCGCATCAAGACCGACATCGACCAGAATGAAGTCATGCTCTTCATGAAAGGTACCCCGGTTTTCCCGCAATGCGGCTTCTCCGCCGCCGTGGTCCAGATCCTGAACCATGTGGGTGTGAAGTTCGGCAGCGCCGACGTGCTTGTCGACCCGGCGATCCGGGACGGCATCAAGGAATTCACCAACTGGCCGACCGTCCCGCAGCTTTATGTGAAGGGCGAGTTCGTCGGCGGCTGTGACATCATCCGCGAGATGTTCGAGGCTGGCGAACTTGAGCAGATGTTCGAGGAAAAAGGCATCGCCCGCGAAGCTGCCTGAACAAAGACCTTCCGCTAATGTAAACGGGCCACGATATTCGCGGCCCGTTTTGTTTGCCCCTCTCCATCTCATGCTCTGCCGGAGCGCCTCTCCTGTCTCAGCCCCCGACATCGACGAATGGCCGCCGCCAATTCTCCGGCGCGGAAACCTCCGGGCTGGCAATGGGCATCGGCGCGTTCCTGATATGGAGCTTCACGCCCTTCTATTTCGAGGCGATCCAGCAAATGCAGGTCGTCGAGATCGTTGCCCATCGTTTCCTCTGGTGCATCCCGTTCACGGCCGTCGTGCTGTTCATCGGGCGCCAGTGGGCAGCACTTGCCCAGGCGATCCGCAGCCCCCGGGTGCTGGCCACGTTGTTCCTGACCTCGGCCCTGATCAGCGTCAACTGGAGCATGTTCATCTTCTCGGTCGTCACCGACCAGTTGCTCGCAGCGAGCCTGGGATATTTCCTGAGCCCGCTGGTCAATGTGCTTTTGGGATTCGCGGTGCTGCGCGAGCGCCTGTCGAACGGCCAACGTATCGCCGTCGCACTGGCCACGATCGGCGTGGGCATCCAGATCGTCGCATTCGGCCAGGTGCCCTGGATCGCGCTGGTCATCGCCTTTTCTTTCGGGCTCTACGGCCTGCTCCGCAAAACCGTGAACGCCGGTGCTGCGGTCGGACTGTTCGTCGAATGCGTGGCCATCGCGCCATTGGCACTTGGCGCACTGCTCTTGTTCGAATTCCGGGGAACGGGCTCTTTCGGCCAACACGGGCACGGTTTCGACGCCCTTATCGCCCTGTCCGGTATCGTCACCGGGCTGCCGTTGCTGATGTTCGCCGCATCGGCACGGCGCGTGAAACTCGCGACCATCGGCCTGATGCAGTACATCGCCCCATCATTCTATCTGGTGTTCGCCGTGACCTTCTTCCCCCAGCCCTTTGGCACGGCCGAGATCATCACCTTTGCCTTCATCTGGCTGGCGCTGATCATCTACACCGCCGAAATCTGGCGCACCCGGATCGTTTAGTGCCCTATGTGACGGCCTGACGCGTTGAATCACCGGCTAACACAGCGCAAAATGCGCCAACGGTGAAAAAAGGAGAGAACCACGATGGCTATGTTCTGGCTCGACCATGTGAATATCCGCACGGCCCAACTGGACGATATGTCCGCCTTCTATGAAGGCGTCCTTGGCCTGAAGCGCGGCAAGCGCCCGAACTTCCAGTTCGGCGGCGCGTGGCATTATTGCGGCACCAACGCGATCGTCCACCTCGTGGAATCGGTCAAGAAAATCAAACCCGGCGAAGCCCAGGTGGAGCATTTCGCCCTGCGCGCCGGCGGCAGCATGAAGACGTTTCAGCGCAAGCTGCGCGACCATGACGCACCCTATGAGATGGTGCCTCTGCTCGACATCAACATGGTCCAGGTCAACGTTTTTGACCCGGACGGCAACAAGATCGAGGTCCAGTACGCTGCGACCGACAAGGACGATATGGATCCATTCCCCGGGAACAGCGCAGCGTCACGCCGCCGTTTCAAGAAGGGCGCGGAGATCAACACGACCCCGCCGATGCCGCTGCAGAAGTCCAAGGCAAAGACGTCCAAGACCAACAAGAAACTGGGGCATCCCAAGCCGATCCGCGAACCGAAGCAGCGCGCCCGCAACGTCTAGGTTCGGCGGTAAAGCATACGTGAATATAAGAAAATTGAAATATAACGGAATAATCTGATATCGACGGTGTTTAGTAGGTAACAGTTCACGTCGGAGCCCCGTTTTATGTTCGGCAAAAGATTACTCTCCACGAAGCTCGGCAAGGCACTGGCCATCACGGCGCTGATCGGTGCCGCAAGCCTGCACAATCCCGGCACTGCCGAAGCGCAGAACGTCGCTGCGGGCAAGATCATCCCGCATATGCTCGAGGTGCCCGATCAGAGCGATCAGGTACGCGGCTTCGAGACCCTGCGGGGAACGAAGGGCCTTGTTATGCTGTTCTCGCGTTCCCTTGCGTGGTGACCAACCTGCATTCACCAGGCGGTCGTCTGGAACGAAAATATTGAAAAAATCAGATCCCTCGGCCTCGAGGTTGTGTCGGTTACCGCGGATGATGTCGCGACCATTCAGCGCTTCGCCAAGATCCGCAAGATCGACTTCCCGCTTCTCTCGGATGAAAACCGCGGCGTGATTAACGCCTTCGGGCTGTTCAACGATCGGTTCCCGGAGGGCAGCCGCTATCGCGGGACAGCCATTCCCATGGTGGTGGTCGTGAATGCCGAAGGGATAGTGACCCACACCTACAACGGTCACGGCTACACAGAGGATCATGAGATCGCCACGATCGTGAACAACGCGGTCGAAGAAGCGGGCGGCCCGAAAAGCCAGTAGAGCTATTTGCGTGAGCTGTCTTCAAACGAACGTGTTTTGAACGTCGCCGCGCAATCAAGCACTACAGGTCTCGGCGTGACGTTTCACGCACCCAAACTGAGGCTCGTATGAAAATAGCCCACAACGTACGCTTGGCATGGCGCAAGGCATGGGCGCTGGCTTTTGCCGCGGTCTTGCTGTTCGGCCTGGCGTCGTCGAACACAGCAACCGCGCAGGTCGCGGATGCCATCCGCGAGGGCGTGCAGGTGGGCACGCCCCTGCCCCATGACCTGACGGTCCCCGACCAGAGCAATCAGGTACAAAGCTTCGTCACCCTGAAGAAGACTCGCGGCCTGATCCTGATCTTCTCCCGGTCCCTGTCCTGGTGACCCTATTGCATTGTCCAGGCGGTCGCCTGGAACGACAGGATCGATGAAATCCGAGAGCTCGGCTACGAGGTCGCCACCGTTACATATGACGATGTCGGCAAGCTGCGGCGCCTCGAACGACGGCAGAAGATCGACTATCCGATGCTGTCGGACGTGAACTCGGACATCATCCGGGCGTTCGGCCTGCTGGCGGAGAACTATCCGCAAGGCAGCTTCTATTATGGCGTGCCCCACCCGGCCATCGTTGTTCTCGATGCGGCGGGCAATGTCAGCCACCGCTTCTCCGAGCGCCACTACACCACGCGCCCCGACATCGAAGACGTGTTGGCTGTATTGCGCGAGGACGCGACCAGCTAGCGGCCGCCCCGCCGCCCGACGCACAACGAAAAAGGCCGCCCAGAGGGCGGCCTTTTGTATTTGTCCGGATCGAACGACAGATCAGAGCGAGTAATACTCGACGACCAGGTTCGGCTCCATCTGCACAGGATAAGGCACATCGGCCAGCTTGGGACCACGGAGATAGGTGCCCTTCAAGCTGTTCAGGTCGACATCCATATACTCGGCCAGATCGCGCTCGGATGAAGCAATCGCTTCCAGCACCAGCGGCAGCTCACGTGACTTTTCCTTCACTTCGATCACGTCACCATCCTGCACTGAGAAGGACGGGATGTTCACCTTCTTGCCGTTCACCCGGATATGTCCGTGGTTGACGAACTGGCGCGCGGCGAAAATCGTCGGGACGAACTTCATCCGGTACACGACCGCATCGAGGCGGCGCTCCAGGAGCTCGATCAGATTCTCACCCGTGTCACCGCGGCGGCGCACGGCTTCATCGTAATAGCGGCGGAACTGACGTTCGCCGACATCACCGTAATATTTGCGGAGCTTCTGCTTGGCCATCAGGTGGAGGCCGTAATCCGACGGCTTCTTGCGGCGGCGACCATGCTCGCCCGGGCCGTGCTCACGGCGGTTGACCGGGCTCTTGGGCCGGCCCCAGAGATTCTCGCCGAGACGGCGATCAATCTTGTACTTCGCGGAATGCCGCTTAGTCATATTACAGATCCATTCTTGTCTTTGTTGTCCCGATCAGCACCGCGCTATAACACGCGATACGGGATCCGGTCGTTGCCGGTCCTCATACACGGGAATGGCGCGCACTATAGGGATCGGCGGCACTATGTCAAACTCGTATGGCGTGTTCGAACGCCCGTTTTTCACGCTTCCGAGGTGCATCGACATATGGCGTCCAGTTCCCGATCCGGCAATCATCTCAAGGGTATAGCCATAACCGCCACGGGTGTAGCGATACTGTCACCTGACGGGCTGATCACCTCACTTGTGTCCGCCGACATTCGCACGTCGCTGTTCTGGCGCGGCCTCCTCCTCGGTATCGCGATGACGCTCTTCGTCGTCGTGCGTTACCGGCGCGATCTCGGGCAGATATTCACACGGCTCCGGCAGGGCTCATATCTGGCGGTGGCCCTCCTCTTCACCGGCTCATCGATCGGCTGGGTCGTCGCCATCGTGACCACCAGCGTCGCCAATACGTTGTTCATCGTCGCCTGTGCGCCGCTGTTTGCAGCCATTTTCGCGCGTGTATTCCTGGGTGAACGCGTGCCCGGTCGGACAATCATCACGATCATCATCGCGATCGGTGCGATGGCGGTCATTTTCGCCGAGGGTCTCGGCCGGGGCGATCTGCTCGGCAATCTGGCGGCCGTCGCGACAGCGCTGACCTGGGCGGGCATGGTGGTCGTTCTCAGCCACGCGCAGATCGATGATCCGGCGCCCGCCATGGCCCTGAGCGGCTATATGGTCGCCGCCCTGGCGCTGATCGTCGCGCCCACGATCGCCGTGGTCACCCTGGACATGCTTTGGCTTGGCCTCCTGGGGTTCGTCGTCCTGCCGATCTCATTCTTCATGATCATGCTCGGCCCGCGCCACCTGCCCGCGCCGGAGGTCAGCCTGATCATGCTGCTGGAGGCCGTGCTCGGCCCGATCTGGGCCTGGTGGTTCATCTCCCAGACGCCGAGCACGCTCTCACTGATCGGCGGCGCGGTGATTCTGGGGACGCTGGCCATTCACTTTGCGATCGGCCTTCGTGAGGCAGCCACCAAAAACTAGGACGCGGTCAATTCCGGAAGCGTAAATGCCTCAAGCTCCCCCGAGACACCCGGCACTTTATGTGCCCCAAGCGTAACCAGCGTCTCCGGTGCCGCGTCCGCGAATTTCGCCGACGCCACGACTGGCACATCGAGGTTTTTGGTTAGCCCTTCAAGGCGCGCGGCCTCGTTGACAGCGGAGCCGATCACCGTGAAGTCGAGCCGTCGGTCGGTTCCCACATTGCCATATACGACCTCACCAACATGCAGAGACATGCCAAACTTTATCGGCGGCATATTCGAACCTTCGCGTTTCGTGTTCATACGGGCCGCACGCTCCAGTGCCTCGCGCGCGGTGGAAATTGCCGAGCGACACATGCTCTCAACACGACGCGTTTCGGTGTCGACGGGGAAGATCGCCAGGACCCCATCGCCGATGAACTTGAGCACCTCGCCACCATGTTCGAGGACCACCCCGGCGGTACAATCGAAATAGGCATCCAGAGTGGCGAGATAGTCTTCCATAGGTAGCGTTTCCGCGAGAGCAGTCGAGCCCCGCAAATCGCACTGCCAGATCACGCACTCGATGCGCCGACCATCGCCGCGTTCAACCAGCCCATCCATCACGTGGCCACCCGAATATGTCCCGAGATATGTCTCCAGCAGCGTCATCGACAGCTCCTGGGTGGTCTTGGTTTTGACTATCAAGGTGAGCAATCCGTTCAGCGCCGTCAGATACGCAACCTCTTCATCTGTAAAGCCACTCAGACGCCGCGTGGAAAACGAGGTGACCGTCCCTTCCAGGCCCTGCGGCAATCCCTCCCAGAGGGTCAGGCCCCGGCGGCCATAGTCACGGTAAAAAACCAGATAATCCGTGACGCCCTCGTCCCGGAGCGTGTCCAGTATGGGAAAGGGAAGCGATTCTTCTCCGTCCAATCGGTATCGCTCAAACGGCAGACCGTTGCTCAACGCATTGAAGAACGGCGAGTTTTGAAATTCCTCGGAATGGATGATGTTGCGGGTCGCCATCTCGCTTTTCACATGGTCTGAGCGGGCGTCCCAGATCACATCGCGCGCACCGAACACCGGATGGAGCAACATGCCGCCGACGGCAATCCTGTGCAGGGCGATCCCACGCTCCACAAGATTTTGCCCGAGCCCCCGCACAATTTCAGCGAGGCCGACGTCACCTACTCCCTGGTCCACCAGCCAGGCATTCGTGCCATGCAGCGGCAGCAGATCAAATTGAGAGGTTGTTATTTCAGTCACGCCGATGCGCCCCTTGTCGTCACGAAAGTATATATCAGCCCGGCTTCTTCAATCTGCAGACTTATCGCCTTCAAGCTCCCGTCGCCGCTTGGCGTTCTGCGTGTGCTGCCAGCTTCGGGTGAGCGCGCTGATCATCCCGTGGAAGGTCCGCACCTCCTGCTCGGTCAGGCGGCCACGCTGGAGCATGGACTGCAGATTGCGCATGATGGTTGGCCGCAGATCGGGAGCACGGAAGAACCCGCCATCGTCCAGTTCGGTCTCCAGCCGATCGAACAGGCCGATCAGCTCCTGTTTCTCGGCGAGCCGCGTGCCCGACATCGAGAGTGTGTCCGCCGGCGTCTCGTCGGCGGCGGTGAACCACTCATAGGCGACCAGCAACACCGCCTGGGCGAGGTTCAGCGAGGAATAGGCCGGGTTCAGAGGCACAGAAATCACCGTGTCGGCCAGCGCAATGTGGTCGTTCGTCATCCCCGACCGTTCGGGGCCGAACAGCACGCCGACTTTTTCGCCGCGCGCCTGGACGGCCCGCATATCGGCCGCCGCCTCGCGCGGGGTGAGAACACGTACGGTCAGTTCGCGCGGGCGCGCCGTGGTGGCATACAATACGGAGACATCCGCCACCGCCTCTTCCACCGTCGCGAAGACCTGCGCGGCCTCCAGAACCTCGGTCGCCCCCGACGCCATCGCATAGGCTTTGGAATTCGGCCAGCCCTCGCGCGGATTGACCAGCGACATCCGGTCGAGCCCGCAGTTCAGCATCGCGCGCGCCACGGCCCCGACATTCTCACTGAGCTGGGGTTCGATCAGAACCACGCGTGGCCCACCGAGCGTCGGCGCCTGTGTACGGTCGGTACCGGCCATGAATCTTCCCTCAAACACGCGCCTGACGGCGCCACAGAAATACCGCTACACTATCGCATTGAAAGCTTCAAAGCCGGAGCATGTCCATGTCGGAAGCGATGCAGAAGTCTTTTACCGCAGTCTTTGACTGCGAGGCGCGTGCTGTTGGAAAAATGCGCTCTGAAATGACCGTACATTGGCGCGAACCCAAGCAAATGAGCTGGGAGATGGCGTCCGACGAGACGGGGTTCCAGGGCGGTGACGGCACCGCACCCGTGCCGATGGCCTATTTCATGGCCGGGCTAACCAGCTGCCTGATGACCCAGGTTCGCGCATTCGCCAAGAAAATGCGGATCGATGTGCGTGACGCCGTCGTGAACTGCCACGCGGAATGGGAAGCCACCGTCGAGGGACGCGATCCCTATGTCGCCGCGCCCAAGGGCGTGCGTATGGATATCGAATTCGACAGCGACGCATCGGTGGAAGATCGACTGCGGCTCATCGAAGCCGCGAAAAAGGGATGTTTCATCGAGGCGATCGTACGCGAACCGACCTTTGTCGCGCATCGCCTGAAGACCGAAGACGGCTGGATCGACGCCTGATCAGCCAGGCAGCAACGAAACCGAATATTCCGGGAGGAACCGACCATGGCAAAACCCAAGGTAATTGTGCAGTTGTATCCGATGATACCGTCGGACGGAGAGGAAGACCGCAAGGCGCGGCGCCCGCTGGGTGCTGACAGCGACGCCTACTACGAGACGGTTCATGGGATGACCGACATCATCAAGGCCGCCGATGAAATGGGCGTCTGGGGCATGTCTACGGTCGAGCATCATCTCCACTCCGAAGGCTATGAGGTCGGCCCGAACCCGGGTGTGTTGAACGCGCACTGGGCGGCCCACACCAAGAACATGCATGTGGGTGCGCTGGGCTATGTGCTCGCCACCCAGGATCCGATCCGGGTGGCCGAGGAAACGGCGATCATCGATCACCTCTCTCACGGCAAATATTTCGTCGGATTCGCGCGTGGCTATCAGTCACGCTGGACCAACATCCTGGGCCAGGCGACCGACGCCCAGGCATCGACGTCCGACGGCAGTGACGTCGACAAGCACAATCGTGAAATATTCGAAGAACGCGTACAGATGGTCCTCGATTGCTGGACCAAGGATTCGGTGGAACTGCGCGGCAAGCACTACCAGGCCCCCTATCCGATCGACACAGGTGTCGTCGGCTATCAGGGCATCGACATCGCGCGCGAGGCCGGCGCCGAAGGCGAGATCGACGCAGATGGTGCCGTGCGGCGCATCTGCGTGGTGCCGAAACCCCTGCAGAAGCCCCACCCGCCGGTATTCCTGGGTGTCCACAAGAGCCCGGAAACCATCGAATACTGCGCCAAACACGGTTTCCACCCCTGTTACTTCAATCCGTCGGACACCGTCATCGATCTGGCGAAGATGTATCTGGAAGAATCCAAGAAGCACGGCCACAACTTCCAGCTCGGTGAGCGCCAGAACATCGTTCGCCAGACACGGATTGCGAAGAACCATGATGAGTTCGAGCGCCGGGTGAAGAAATACGACGTCGACATCTTCAAGAATTTCTACAGCACGTTCGCCAACCACAATGTCGACAAGGCGGATTCGAGCGATGACGCCGCTTTCCAGGCGATGAAGAACACCAGCTTCCTGTCCGGCGGCACGGTCGACGACGCGATCGCCTACTGGCGCGGGATCTTCGATCAGGCCCCGTTCGAGTACATCACGCTGATCTGGCATTTCGCCCAGCAGCCCAAGGACCTGGTGCTGGAGGAAATGCAGCTCTTCATGGATAAGGTGCTGCCGGAGCTCGAGGTTCCGGACTACGCGGCGGCCGCGGAGTAACCGAGGGACGCAGCCTCTATTTGTGGAGCGTGCCATCCGGGTTGAAGGCGTTGAAGGCGAACGCGAAGGTCATGTCGTGAATGGCGTCCTGTAGACCGGCAGGCGTCTTGCGCTGGACCGTGACATAGCCAATGTCGCGGCCTTCCTTGATGTAGGCGATATCGAGGACTGAAAGCTGTCCCGGCTCCCAGGTCAGGATGAGATCGCCGTCCTCGATGCGCTTTTCCGCCTTCAGCCGGTCGAGGGTCCACGCCTGATCTCCCACCGCGACCACATAAGCCATCGGTGCGATTCCGTCCGGCAGCGGTATGCCCGGAAACAGAGGAGCTTCGCCCGAATCATAGCCGTCATAGGGATTCACGCCATAATTACGCGGAAACCCGGGCGGGCGCTGGAGGATATCGGCATCGGGGAACGCGGCGGCAAAGACACCGAAGGGTTCGACCCGGCTCGGAATGATGGTGAGCTGGGTTCCGGTCAAGCTTCCCACGATCCCCTCGCCCGTAAATTGCTGCCACCAGCTTTCGGTCTGGCGGTCATACATCACCAAATCGGAGAAGCGCAGATTCCCAGTGGTCCCGAAGTCGAGCACCTGATCATCCATCCGCCGGTCGAACACGATCGCCGTATTGCACAAGGGGCAGAAGGTGACGGCGATGGGCACGCCGCCGAGCTCGTCATTGACGATTTCGTGCCAGATGAGGACCGACAACGGATAGGCCCGGGTGTGGCCGTTGACGGTGACCCGGATCACCGGTTCTCGCGGGTCATGCGTGTCGCGCGCAACCGAAAGAGCCCCGATGGTCGGCGCATCGATCGCCGGGATCACGTCCCGGCCGATCCCGCCCGAGAAGATTTCATCGAGATCGACGCCGTTCTTCGAAAAATCTGTGCGCGGCCAGTCCTTTTCCCACTGGTCGACATCCGCAAACGCAACCGGGACGGCGAAGGCCATCGCGGCGATACCGAACAGGAATGCAAACACATTGATGCGCAGAATTAACGGCAAACGGGCGATCATATTATTGTCTCCTCGGCCACGTGATTGACCACGCGCCAATCTACCGCGCCGACCGGTGGCTTGCGCATGACAAGGGCTTCAATTCGGTGTGATCGGTGCGAGCAGCTTCGGCTAGCTGCGGCTCTGCAGCAGCTTGAAGACGATCGCGTCGTCCAGCGCCTCATAGGCCGCATCGATAATGTTCGGCGAGATCCCGACTGTGCCCCAGCGCAGACCGGTATCGTCCGACGATTCGATCATCACGCGCGTGACCGCCGCCGTCGCCTGTTGCGGTGTCAGGATACGTACCTTGAAGTCCACAAGCCGCATGGCCTCGAGCTCGGGATATTTCGGCAGCAGGGATTTTCGCATGGCGTCGTCGAGCGCGTTGACCGGGCCATTGCCCTCGGCCACCTGCATGGAGTGGGTTTCCCCGACCTTCATCTTGACCACGGCCTGGCTGATCGTCGTCACCTCGCCGCGGGCATTGAAGCGCCGTTCAACCTCGGAGCGAAAACTCTCGACCCGATAGAACTCTGGCACCGCGCCCAGCGCGCGCCGCGCGAGGAGCTCGAAGCTCGCCTCGGCTCCGTCATAGGCATAGCCCTCGAACTCGCGGGCCTTCACATCCTCGACCAGGCGGGAGATCCGCGGATCCTTGCTGTCGACCTCTATCCCGGCGTCACGCAGCCGCGAGAGAATGTTGGAACGGCCGGCCTGATCCGAGACCACGATGTGGCGGGCATTGCCGACGATCTCGGGGTCGACATGTTCGTAGGTCGCGGGATCCTTCTGCACCGCCGAGACGTGCAACCCGCCCTTATGGGTGAACGCCGCCTCACCCACATAGGGCGCGGTGCGGTCAGGCGCACGATTGAGCAGTTCGTCGAGGAGACGCGAGACATGGGTCAATCGCCGCAATCCGGCCGCGTCGAGGCCGGTCTCATAGGCGCCGTCATATTTGAGCATCAGGTTCGGCAGGACTGTGACGAGATTGGCGTTGCCGCAGCGCTCGCCCAATCCGTTGAGTGTTCCCTGCACGTGGCGCACGCCTGCCTCGACCGCGGCCAGCGTGTTGGCGACCGCATTGCCGGTATCGTCATGGGTGTGAATGCCGACCCGGTCACCGGGTATATGCGTCAACACTTCGGCGACGATGCGCGAGATCTCGTGAGGTAGCGTGCCGCCGTTGGTGTCGCACAGCACGACCCAGCGCGCACCCGCGTCATGGGCGGCCTTCACGCATGACAACGCATAGTCCGGGTTCGCCTTATAACCATCGAAGAAATGCTCGGCGTCGAACAGCACCTCATCCTTGCGCGTCACGGCATAGGCGATGCTCTCGGCGATCATCACAACATTGTCTTCGCGCGGAATGCCGAGTGCCAGATCGACATGGAAATCCCAGGTCTTTCCGACCATGCAGATGGAATCCGCCACGGTCGAAATCAGCCCGTTGATGCCGGGGTCATTGGCGGCGCTGTGGTCCGGGCGCCGGGTCATACCAAACGCGGTAAATCGCGCATTTTTGAGACCGGGAGAGGACGCAAAGAATGCGTCATCGACCGGGTTGGCACCCGGCCAGCCGCCCTCCACATAATCGATCCCAACCTCGTCGAGCGCGCGGGCGATCGTTCGTTTGTCATCGACGGAGAAATCGACGCCGCGGGTCTGCGCGCCGTCACGCAGGGTCGTGTCGAATATATGGATACGCTCGGCCACCGGCTAACCTTCGCGGCGCCAGGTGGTCCCGCCGGCGCCGTCCTCGAGAACGACACCCTTCGCCGTGAGCTCGTCGCGGATCTCGTCGGCCCGGGCAAAATCCTTCGCACCGCGTGCCGCGATACGTTCTGCAATCAATGCATCGATGGCCGCGTCGCCATCGCCCTGGAACCAGACCTCCGGATCGGTCTGCAGAAGTCCGAGAAAACGCCCGGCGGCCTTCAGGGCACCCGTGGTCCGCAGAACGTCTGCCGGGGTCTCGGCCGCGAACACGGCGTCGGCCGCAACATGCAGTCCCGCGATGGCCAGCGGCGTATTCAGATCGTCCTGCAGTGCCGCCACCACGTCGGCGGGGACGACATAGGATGTGTCCTTCGGCCCCACTTCACCCTCCAGTGCCGCGGTACGCATGCCCAGGGCACGGTAGAAGCGGTTCAGCTCCTGGCGCGCCTCGCGGACGCCGTCCTTGGAGAAGTCCAGCGGCTGACGGTAGTGCGACTTGAGCAACGCCAGGCGCAGCGCCTCGCCGGGAAACTCGTCGAGCAGGCCGGTGACCGTATAGAAGTTGCCCAGCGACTTGGACATCTTCTCGCCTTCACTCATCAGGTAGCCGTTGTGCACCCAGTAGCGCGCGAAGCTCTCATCGGGATGCGCACAAAGCGACTGGGCAATCTCGTTTTCATGGTGCGGAAACACCAGATCGACGCCGCCGCCATGGATGTCGAAGGAACGGCCGAGATGTTCCTCGCTCATGGCAGAGCATTCGAGATGCCAGCCGGGGCGGCCCCGGCCCCACGGGCTGTCCCATCCGGGCTGTTCGTCGCTCGATGGCTTCCACAGCACAAAGTCCGACGGGTCGCGCTTATAGGGCGCCACTTCGACCCGCGCGCCCGCGATCATCTCGTCGCGGTTGCGGCCCGAAAGCTTGCCGTATTCCGGCATCGAGGGCACATGGAACAGCACATGACCTTCGGCCTCGTAGGCATGCTCCTTGGCGATCAAATTTTGCATCAGCGCGATCATCTGGGCGATGTGATCGGTCGCGCGCGGCTCTATATCGGGCGCCACACATCCAACCGCGGCGGCCGCGGTGTGGAAGTTCTCCGTGGTCCGCGCGGTCAGCGCGTCGATGTCCTCACCATTCTCGGCCGCGCGCTCGATGATCTTGTCGTCCACATCGGTGATGTTGCGGACGTAGGTCACGTGACCGATACCGTACTTCTGGCGCAGCAACTGGGCGAGTACGTCGAAGATCACCAGCGGGCGGGCGTTGCCGATATGGATGTCGTCATAGACCGTCGGCCCGCAGACATACATGCGCACATTGGCCGGATCGATCGGCTCGAACAGTTCTTTCTGACGCGTGTAAGTATTGTGGAGATGAAGGGTCATCATGAGTTCCCGGGACTGATTGCGGAGTGCGCGCGGATCATCCGCGCGCGGACAGGGCCTGTCAGGCGGTAATTCGTCCGCCGGGGCAGCAACATCGATGGGAACGATTGATCATCACGGGCGGTGTATACCCCGGCCCGGAAATCAAAGCAATTCAAAGGGTTGGCCGTCAGGCCTTGCCCCGGAATGCGTTGGTGATCGGGTAACGTCGGTCCCGTCCGAATGAACGGCTGGTGAGCTTCACCCCCGGCGGTGCCTGGCGACGCTTGTATTCCGACAGCTCCAGCAGGCGCCAGATGCGCTGCACGGTCGCAGGCTCAAACCCCTTGGCTTCAAGTTCCGCCCCGCCCAGGTCCTCCTCGATCAGGCCATGCAGGATGGCGTCGAGCACCTCATAGGGCGGCAGGGAATCCTCATCCTTCTGGTCCGGACGCAGCTCGGCGGACGGCGGCTTGGAGATCATCCGCTCCGGGATCACGCCCCCATCCGGGCCCAACACGCCCGCGGGATGGTTTTTGTTGCGCCAGTGGCACAGCTTGAACACGTCGGTCTTGTACACATCCTTGATGACCGAGTAGCCCCCGGCCATGTCGCCGTAGATCGTGGCGTAGCCGACCGACATCTCCGACTTGTTGCCGGTGGTGACCAGCATCGCGCCCGTCGTATTGGAGATCGCCATCAGGGTCAGGCCGCGCGCGCGGCTCTGGATATTCTCCGCAGTGATGCCCGAGGCCGGCTCGTTGAACGCTTCGGTCAGCATCTCGTCGAAGGCCGACATGGCGGGGCCAATGCCCACGCTGTCGTAGCGAACCTCGAGCCGTTCGGCGAGTTCGCGGGCATCCTCGAGGCTGTCTTCGCTCGTATAGGGCGACGGCATCATCACGCAATGCACCCGATCGGCGCCCAACGCGTCGACTGCCACAACGGCCGTTATGCCGGAATCGATGCCACCCGACAGGCCGAGCACCACACCTGAGAACCCGTTCTTGTTCACATAGTCGCGCAGGCCAAGGACCATCGCCTGGTAAATACGCTCGCTGCCCTCGATCCACTCGGCCATGTCATCGGATTTGCACGTCCAGCCCTCTCCCGTCCGGACCCATTCCGTCAGGGTCAGGTCTTCCACGAACTGCTTTGAGGCCGCGACCATGCGCCTGTCAGCGCCGAGCACGAAGGATCCGCCGTCGAACACGAGCTCGTCCTGGCCGCCCACCTGGTTCACATAGATCAGGGGCAGTTCGGTCTCGGTCACCCGCGCCACGGCGTAGTTCATGCGCACGTCGACCTTGTCGCGCTCATAGGGGCTGCCGTTGATAATCACGAGGATCTCCGCCCCCGATTCCATCAGGGTCTCGCAGACATCCGACGTCCACATGTCCTCGCAGACCGCGAGGCCCAGGCGCACGCCACGGAAATTCACCGGACCGGGTAGCTCGCCCGCCTTGAAGATGCGTTTTTCATCGAACACGCCGTAGTTCGGCAAATCCCACTTGCATCGAACCGTCTGCACCTTGCCGTCGTCGAGCACGACGGCCGCGTTGTAGCGGCTGTCCTCACCGTCAAACCAGGGTGCGCCGACGATCAGGCCCGGGCCGCCATCGGCTGTTTCTGCCGCCAGTGCCTCGACCGCCGCCATTGCGGCGCGCACGAAGGCGTTCTTCAGGATCAGATCTTCGGGCGGATAGCCGGTGATGCACAATTCGGTGCCGATCACCAGATCAGCGCCGCTGTCCGCAGCGGCGAGCCGCGCGGCACGGATCTTGGCGACATTGCCTTCGATATCACCGACAACCGGATTGAGCTGGGCGAGTGAGATTTTCAAACTGTCGGTCATAATCGGGAACCGGGACGGGGTGGAACGCGGCGGACGGTAGGCACCACGCTGCGGAGTGTCAACGCGCTGTATCGGCGATCAGTCGCGATATTCGAGAAGGATGTCTTTCGCGATCCCATCGGCCTTGTTCGTCGTTAGGACTCGCCCAATGTGTTTGCTCCGGAAACTGACCTGCAGAATTTCCTGCTCGGTCAGTCCGACCCTGGCGATGAGATGCAGGACCGACCTCTGCCCCTTGTCCGCACCCTTGTCGCGTTCGGCCTTGAGATAGGCTTCGAGACGGTGTTTCTTTTTGCAGCGCTCGACGACGTACCAGCCAGAACCGACCAAGGCGACGAACGCCGTCGCGATCGCGGCGAAGTTCGCGACCAAACCAAGACAATCCCTAAAATCATCCATCACGAGGCTCTATCGGCGCAGCAGGAACTCGCGACCGACCTTGACCCGCTTCGTGCCGCCATACTCGACGATGTCGGAGGTGGCATAGGTTTCCTGCCAGTCGCCCGGCAGGAAGGAGCCGGTTCCGATCGCGTCGATCGGCACGTCGGCGGCCGCCATGACCTTGCACTTCTCGGGGCCGAAGCCGGACGACGCCACGATCTTGGCACCCTCGAAGCCGCCCTCGTCGAGGCGCTCACGCAAATGCCAGATCGCCGCAGCAGACACGCCGCCGCCGATCAGATGGCGCAGCTCGGCCTCCGTTCGATAGCCGCGGATCGCGTCGGGTGCATGGCGCTCGAGGACCGCGTAGCTCTGAGAAGGGTCGATCCCCTCGATATAACGACCGCCCGGCGTGTCGAGGCGCAGGGACAACCTGCCGGCCCGTACCATCTCCGGAAACCGGCGGCAGACCTCGAGGCTGTCCGTGACTTCGCGTCCGAAATAGTCGACAAGCACGGTCAGCGGCTCGTCGGGATGGGTCTCCTGGAACATCTCGGCCGCGCGCACGGTCGATCCGGCATAACCGATTAGCGCGTGGGGCATGGTGCCGAGCCCGCGCTCCTGGCCGAAGAAATGCGCCGTCGCGTCTGTTGCGTTGCCGACGAAGCCGATCGCGCCCACCTTTCGATGCGCCCGGCCGGAGCCGACCGAGGCCGCGTAGGCCATCATCTCGGCCATGTCCGGGCCCGTGCAGTGACGCGCATCAAACGCCATGAAAGACACGTTCGGCAGGTCGACGCACATGGCCGCCGCATTGTAGGCGGCGACGCAGGCCGCCCCGAGCTTCTGCAGATAGAGCGTTTCGAGATCCACCAGATCGTGGAAAGAGCCGGATATGTACAGAAGCGGCTCGCCCGCACCGACCCAGCGGCCCTCGTCAAACCGCAGATCGATTTCGAAGCTGGCATTGCGCGCGGCGGCGACGGCCTCCAACCAGTCGAGCGCCAGGCGCGGCGCCGAGATCACAGGTCGGCGCATGAACACCGCATAGGTAACTCTGGTGTCGCCGAACTTGCCGACGATCGCGCGCGTCTTGTTGAAATAGGTATCTGTAAGTGCCGAAATCTCGTCGATGCGCGGATGTGGTTCCGCACGTGCAGTTCCCACCTCGGATGAACCGGCTACGGCATCAGCAGATTTGGCGTCACTGGATTTAACGGTGCTCATATCGTCCCCGCTGGTCGCCCCTAATTGAGCGAAATTGCAGTTTGGCGCGTGACGGCCGGATGGGAAAGCCCGCTGTTGGGACCCATTCGAAGATACCGAACGACGTCTCGGCTAGTTGGCCACTGCCAAACGTTCCGCATTCTCTGCCGCCGTCAGATCGCGCTGACGTTTCAACCGTTCGGCGATCTGGAACGCCAATTCGATGGACTGGCTGGCATTGAGGCGCGGGTCACAATGGGTGTGATACCGGTCGCTCAGACCCTCTTCGGTGATCTCCTGAGCGCCGCCGATGCATTCGGTGACGTCCTGGCCGGTCATCTCGAAATGCACGCCGCCGGCATGGGTGCCCTCGGCGCGATGCACCTCGAAGAACGTATCGACCTCCGAGAGGATCGCATCGAAGGCGCGGGTCTTGTAGCCGCTGGACGACGACACCGTGTTGCCATGCATCGGGTCGCAGGACCACACGACGTTCCGGCCTTCACTTGCCACCGCACGTACGAGACCGGGAAGATGCTCCTCGGCCTTCTCTGCGCCCATACGGCAGATCAGGGTCAGGCGGCCCGGGTCATTCTCCGGGTTCAGGATGTCGGTCAGCCGCAGCAGATCATCGATATCGATCGACGGGCCGCATTTCAGCCCGAGCGGGTTCTCGACGCCGCTGAGATATTCGACGTGGGCGCCATCAGGCTGCCGGGTCCGGTCGCCAATCCAGAGCATGTGTGCCGAGGTGTCGTACCACTTGCCGGTCAAACTATCCTGGCGGGTCAGGGCCTGCTCATAGACCAGCAACAGCGCTTCGTGGCTGGTGTAGAAATCCGTCTCGGCCATCTGCGGGACGTTGGCGCTGGTCAGGCCGCACGCCGCCATGAAGGCCAGCGTCTCGTCGATCCGCGCGCCCAGTTCCTCGAACTTCGCGCCCTGGGGGCTCGACTTCACGAAGTCCAGGTTCCAGCGATGCACCTGGTTCAAATCCGCGAACCCGCCCTGGGCGAAGGCGCGAAGCAGGTTCAGGGTCGAGGCGGCCTGGTTGTAGGCGCGCAGCATACGATCGGGATCGGGTTCACGCGATTCCGGGGTGAATGCTGTGTCATTGATAATGTCACCGCGATAGCTCGGCAGGGATACGCCATCGACTTCTTCCGTGTTGGAAGAACGCGGCTTGGCGAACTGGCCGGCCATGCGCCCGACCTTTACGACCGGACAAGCGGCGCCATAGGTCAGCACGATCGCCATCTGCAGCAGCACCTTGAAGGTGTCGCGGATGTTGTCGGCATGGAATTCGGCGAAGCTTTCCGCACAGTCGCCGCCCTGGAGCAGAAATGCCTGCCCCTCGGCCACCTTGGCCAGCTGCGCCCGCAAGGCGCGCGCCTCGCCGGCAAACACCAGCGGGGGCTGTTTGCGAAGGGTTTCCTCGACACGGGCCAACGCGTCCGCATCCCCATATTCGGGGACCTGCAGAATATCGCGACTACGCCAACTCTCGGGCTGCCAGTTTTTCGACATCTCAGTATCCGGTCCGGCGCCGTAAAACGCCCGGTCCGTCCATCTTCTTGTTCTACCAGGTCGCGCTATCGCGCGGGCCATGCCTATAGGCCCTCAGGGGCGCGAACGCCAGCAAGAATCGCACGAATTCAACGCGCTATCAAATACGCATCACCTACTCGGCACCTACTCCGCGGCCTCGGCGACCGGCTCGCGCATGGTCACGAATTCCTCGGCCGAGGTCGGGTGGATGCCGATCGTTGAATCGAACACCGCCTTGGTTGCGCCAGCCTTGAGGGCGATGGCGATGCCCTGGATGATCTCGCCGGAATCCGGACCGATCATGTGGACGCCGACGACCCGGTCGCTTTTCTTGTCCACGATCATCTTCATTAGGGTCTGCTCGGCGCGACCCGAAAGCGTGTTCTTGAGTGCCCGGAAGCTGCTCTTGAAGACCGACACCGCGCCATACTCCGCGCGGGCCTCCGCCTCGCTCAGTCCCACCGTGCCGATGGGCGGCTGGCTGAATACCGCGGTCGCGATGTTCTCATAGTCCACCGTGGTCGGTGTGTCGTTGTAGAGGGTCTTGGCCAGCGCCGTGCCTTCGGCCAGCGCCACCGGCGTCAGCTGGAAGCGGTCGATGATGTCGCCGATCGCATAGATCGACGGAACACTGGTCTGGAAATGGTCGTCCACGACAATCGCGCCGTTCTCCTTGAGCGCGACACCCGCCTCCTCGAGACCGAGACCGGTCACCTTTGGGCGACGCCCGATGGCCGACATCACGCAATCGGTGTCGAGCGCACTGCCGTCGGAAAGATGGACGCGATAGCCCTCGTCGGTCTTTTCGACACGCTCGAAGGTCGTGTTGAATTTCAGGTTGATGCCCTGCGTGTCCATCTCGCCCGCGAGATGTTCGCGGATGTCGTCGTCGAAGCCGCGCATGAACATCGGGCCGCGATAGACGAGGGTCACCTCGGCGCCAAGGCCATGGAAGATGCCGGCGAACTCGACGGCGATATACCCACCGCCCTCGATCACCACATGCTGGGGGAATTCGTCGAGATAGAAGGCCTCATTCGAGGTGATAACATGCTCACCGCCCTCGTAGGAGAGATCGGTTGGCCAACTGCCGGCAGCCACCAGAATACGTTCGGCGGTATAGGTCTTGTCGCCGACAGCCACGGTATGCGCATCGACGACCGTCGCGCGGCCATTGATCACTTCACAACCGGAATTCTCGAGCAGCCGCTGGTAGATGCCGTTGAGCCGCGAGATCTCCTTGTCCTTGTTCTCGACCAGGGTGCGCCAGTTGTGCGCCCGCGGCCCGACGGTCCAGCCGAAACCGGCGGCGTCCTCGAAATCCTCATGATAATGGGCGGCATAGACGAACAGCTTCTTGGGGATACAGCCCACATTCACGCAGGTGCCGCCCATGTGCAGGTCTTCCGCGACCGCAACACTCGCGCCGAAACCAGCGGAAAACCGGGCCGCACGAACACCGCCGGAACCGGCGCCAATGACAAACAGGTCGTAATCGAAATCGCTCACGGGACGTCTCTCTTCATGATGTATGCGCATGTTACTTAGCGTGGGCTCGCGCAAAAGCAAACGCCCGAACGGTCACATCAGTTTGCGGATCTTTGGTACGGCAGACGGAAAGCGCTAAGGCCGGCTCAGCTTTGCGCGGGCTCCGCTGCTAGTGCAGCCAGAGGGTCGGAGCCAAAGCGGTTGTCGCCTTGATCACCTTTTTTGATGGCCCAAACGATCATGATTATCCAACCGATAATAGGCAGGAACCAGAGAAACAGCCAAAAACCCGATTTGTTGATGTCATGCAGGCGTCGCGCACCAACAGCAATTCCCGGCAGCAATATCGCCAGCGAAAAGACCGTGCTTAGCGGACTCCAATTTGCTGATGCGAATGCCGCCAAGTCCAACACCGATAAACATATCGACGCGACAAAAACGAACAATTGCCAAAACCAGAACTCCGACCTGCACGCTCGACCGGTAAATCCGACATAGTTCCGAAATCCCGAAGATATTGCTTGTGCAAAATTCATCGCATCCCCCCATTTCTCAATTGGCCCAAAAATAGCCTATACCGAATGCGCATTCGCAAAAAGCCGCCGGCCCGGGAAACCACCGCTTGACCGAGATCATCGTCATCTACCTCGCCGCGGGCGTGTTCTCCGGTTTCGTGTCGGGCCTGTTCGGGGTCGGCGGCGCCTTCGCGCTGGCACCCGCCCTGATCATCACCCTGACGATCCAGGGCGTGGCCGATGTCCACATCATGCATCTGACCATCGCCACCTCTCTGGCGACCCAGGTCGTCACCGCCATCCTGACGACGGCCCTGCGCTACCGGGCCGGCGATCTCCTACTGCCACTGATCCGGCGGCTCGCACCCTTTGTCGCCGTCGGTGCCCTGATCGGCGCGGGCATCGGCGATGCGCTGCCGGGGATCGCCCTGAAACTCATGTTCATCGGCTTCGTCGCCATCTCGATCGTGCGCGCGCTGATCCTGCAATCGCGCCGTATCGAAGTCGGGATGGGCCGTGATGCCTCGGCCGCGCGTGGGCCCACCATCTGGTTCTTCGCCACGCTCTCAGGGGCCTCGGGCGGAGTTCTCGGGCCCGGCCCGGCGATCCTGCTGGCACCGCAACTCCGCCGCCTCGACTTCGCGATGCCGGTGATCGCGGCCTCGAATGCCGCCCTCGCCGGGTTGGTCGGCATCATGGCCGCAGGCGGGTATATCGTCGGCGGCTTCAACGAGGTCGGCCTGCCCGCCCACAGCCTGGGATATCTCTACCTGCCCGGCTTCGCGGCGCTGACTCTCGGCGCGCTGGTCGGGTCACCCATCGGCATCCGTGCTTCACACTGGATGAAGGATCGCACCCAGGCCTGGCTGTTCATCGGCTACCTCTCCGTCGTGCTCGTCATCATGATCTCCCACACGATCTGACGCCCGGGTGCTGTACGAGACCATCCTGATCTATGTGGCGTCGGGCATGTTTGCCGGCGTCGTGGCGGCCATGTTCGGCGTCGGTGGAGGTTTTGCCGTCGCCCCCCTCCTCCTGATCGCGCTGACATTCCAGGACATCGGCGGCGATCGGACCATGCATCTGACCGTCGGCACGACCCAGGCCGTCATCTTCATCACGGCAAGCTTCAGCGCGGTCCTGCGCTGGCGGGCCGGTGACACGAACTGGCGGCTCGTGGCGCGCTTCTTCCCGCTGGTCGCCGTCGGCGCGGTGATCGGCGCCACCCTGGGCGACGCCATGCCCGGCAGCATCCTCAAGGCGATCTTCATCTTCTTCATCGCGCTGACCATCTCACGCGGACTTCTCGCCAAACGGATCGTCAACCTGCAGAGCGGCACCGACCTGACCGGTGTGCGGGGCCTCGAATACTGGATCTCCGGCAGTCTGGCCGGGCTTCTGGGGTCCCTTATGGGGCCTGGCCCCGCCGTTCTGGTCGCGCCGTTTCTGCGGAAGCTCAAATTCTCCATGGCGACGACCGTGGCGACCTGTTCGACGCTGGCGGCCTGCCTCGGCCTGTTCGCCGGCGGCGCCTATATCGTCGGCGGGTTCAACGAGCCCGGTCTGCCCGCATGGAGCTTCGGTTATATCTACCTGCCCGCCTTTGTGGGCCTGGCCGCGGGCGGGCTGACGGGGGCACCGTTCGGCATACTCCTCTCCCGGCGGCTTGATGATCACCTGCAGTCTCGCCTCTATCTGGTCTATCTTGCAGCCGTACTCGTGGTGATGCTTCTGCACGGTCGCATCGGATAGCGGGACGGGGGACAGAGTGCTTTACGAAATTATCCTGATCTATTGCGCCACCGGCGCGCTCGCCGGCTTCGTCTCGGGCATGTTCGGCGTGGGTGGCGCCTTCACAATGGCGCCGATCCTGATCATCGGCCTGCCGCTCCAGGGCGTGCCCGAACATCACGTGATGCATCTGTCGGTCGGCACTTCGCTGGCGGTGATGTTCACCACCTCGGCCTATGTGGCGATCCTGCGTTATCGGATCGGCGACCTGCAGCTGCCCCTGATGTTCCGCTTCGTGCCCTACATCATCATCGGCGCGGTGGCCGGTTCGCTGTTCGGTGATCTGCTGCCGGGCAACGTGCTGAAGGTGATCTTCATGGGCTTCCTCGTCCTGACCATCCTTCGCGGCGTCTTCTACAAGGGCCATGAGACGGTCGATGGCGGCGGCGACCTGCACGAGGTGCGCGGACCCGGCCTGTGGTCCCACGGCGTGGTGACCGGGATCACCGGCTCCCTGCTCGGGCCCGGCCCGGCGATCGTGATCGGCCCCTACCTGCGCAAGCGCCGTTATTCCATGGCGATGGTCGCCGCGACCGCCTCGGCACTGGCCGGGCTACTCGGTCTGTCGGCGACGGGCGGCTATGTCTATGGCGGGTTCGGCGAACATGGCCTACCGGACTTTTCGCTGGGGTATCTCTACCTGCCCGCCGCGGGCGGGCTCGCTGCGGGCGCGCTGATCGGCTCGCCGTTCGGCATTCGTGCGTCGCACTGGATTCCGGACCTGCTGGTCCACCGAATGTTCGTCGGCTATGTGACGTTCATTCTCGCCGTGATGCTGATCTGGGGCCGCTAGGCCGGATCGCGAAACCCTGTCGCCAGGACGGAGGCACTCGCGCGCAGTATCGGGATGCCCCGCAGCGTCGGATAAACGACACCCTGCTCGGGGGAAAAATACACCCGGTCGACATCATCGAATTCCATTGCCGTGTGGGACACCGGATCGACGAACGCTGGTGCATTTGTGATGGCGGCTTCCGGTTTACGCACGACTGTCACAGAAGTCCGGTTCAGCGGGTTGTAGTTCACGTCGGTGAAGTGATGTTCCAGAACGTCCGCGCCAAGCTGCTCACAATGGTCGGGAAGCCTGCGCACATAACCATGCTGTTCCATGTTTGATCGCTGGGCGTCATCGCCGAGCTCGTAGGACGGCTCGAACAACAGCAGGCCGCGGCGTGACACACGCAACAGTTCGCCGAGGAGCTCAGTTTCGCGGCCATGATTGGGCTCCAGCGCATGGGACGTCATCACCACATCGATGCTGTTGTCCGGAAGCGGTATCCCCGACATCTCGCCGACGAAGGCCCGCGTGCGCCCCACACAACCTGCATCGACCATGGACCGGAAATGGTTCAGGCCCACATGGACCCGGCTCCAGGACAGATCGAATGCGAACAGGCTCGGCACAGCTTCGAGTTTCCCAAACAACAACGCGGTGTTGGTCAGTTCGCCGCAGCCCGCATCGAGCAGGCTCTCGCAGTCCGGGAAATGGGTGTTGAGGAGCGCCGCTTGCTCATCGGTGTAGGCATTGTAGTAATCGGGCTCGCTGGCATGGTTGCGGATGTACTGTCCCGCCTGCAAATCGTAGGCAATCTCGATCGCCTCGGGCGCATTGGTCTCGAGGCCCGCACGCGCGTTGTAGGCGTGAATGACATTCCGGCCCTCGCGATAATCGTCGCGCAGCGCCCGAAGATCTACGGCTGAACGCATATCAGATCCCTCTCGCCTATTCCGAGAATAGCGATCCTGTTATGCACGTATTGTGGTTAACAAACGCCGAACGCGGTTCACACGAACCAAAGACGCGGGTGCTACTCGACCGTCACG
>JABIVD010000006.1 GCA_018667335.1 Rhodospirillaceae bacterium | reverse complement strand
TGTTGGAATGTTGACACCAGCAATACGCGCCACGTTCCGAACTCCTTCATGGTTACGGTGCGGTCAAAACGGCCAAATTTGGTAAGGTTGCCCGAGCGGCGGGATTATATGAATTTCCGCCATAGGGTCAACAGCTTAGCCTGCCGAAATGATCGCCTCTATTTGTATGGACACTTCGTCGATCGCCTGCATTCCATCGACTTTCTTCAACATGCCCCGGGAATCGTAATACGGCAGTATCGGGGCGGTTTGCTCGTGATACACATCAAGCCGACGTTTCAGTGTTTCGGCATTGTCGTCGTCACGTCGTTCTGCTTCCGGCGTCTCTGCGACGCGAGAGTTGATGCGGTCGATAAGGACAGCGTCGTTGACCGCTATTTCGATCACTTGATCTAGCGGAAGTCCCTTTTCTTCCAACATCTTATCCAGCGCATCAGCCTGCGCTGTCGTACGCGGAAATCCGTCGAGAATAAAACCATTCGCACAATCTGGCTCGGCGATACGTGCCGATATGATTTCCACCATGATGTTATCAGGCATGAGTTTGCCCGCATCCATCACGGCCTTTGCCTCTTTCCCAAGCTCGCTTCCCGACGCGACGGCCGCGCGAAGCATGTCCCCTGTCGACAGCTGGACCACGCCATACTTGTCAACAAGCACCTTGGCTTGTGTACCCTTGCCCGCACCTGGCGGTCCCAGAAGGATAATATTCATCGCCCCACTACCCCGTAACGCGCTAGCCGCGTCGGCCCTTAAGTTTGGCCTTACGGATCAGCCCCTCATATTGATGGGCCAACAGATGGCTCTGGATTTGTGCCACCGTATCCAGTGAGACCACGACAACAATCAACAGGCTCGTGCCACCAAAGAAGAACGGCACCGAGAATCTTGAAATCAGTATTTCCGGCAACAGGGCGACCAGTGTGAGATAGCCCGCGCCGGCAACCGTCAGTCGTGTCAGAACATAATCGAAAAATTCAGCCGTATTCTTGCCGGGTCGAATGCCCGGCACGAAGCCACCATTCTTCTTCAGATTGTCCGCCGTCTCCTCGGGATTGAAGACAATCGCCGTATAGAAGAATGCGAAGAAAATGATGAGCACGGCGAACAACAGGAAAAACAGCGGCTGCCCACGTCCAATCACGGCCGTGATCGAGTTCAAAATCCCGCCGCCGCCGCCGGAAAAACCAGCGATCGAAACCGGCGTCAGAAGAATCGACGTCGCAAAGATGATCGGAATCACACCCGACGTATTGAGCTTCAACGGGATGTGCGAGGATTCCCCGCCGAACATACGGTTGCCGACCTGGCGCTTCGGATACTGAACAATGATCCGGCGCTGGGCACGTTCGACGAACACGATGAACGTGATAACTGCGATCGCGAAGATCAGGAAACCGATAATGAACAACGCCGACAACGCACCCGTGCGTCCCAATTCGAGGGTCGACGCCAGGGCAGTCGGCAAGGCCGCCACAATCCCCGCAAAGATAATCAGTGAAATTCCATTGCCAACGCCGCGCGCCGTAATCTGCTCACCCAGCCACATGAGGAACATCGTGCCCCCGACAATGGTGATGACCGTGCTGGCGCGGAAGAAGAGCCCCGGATTCTCAACCGCGGCACCTTGCGATGTCGCCAGGCTCTCGAGCCCGACCGAAAGCCCATAGGCCTGTACGATCGCGAGGCACACCGTCAGGTATCGGGTGTACTGGTTGATCTTTTTGCGACCGGTCTCACCCTCTTTCTTCAGCTGTTCCATGCTCGGCGAGATGGCCGTCATCAGCTGCATGATAATTGCAGCCGAAATATATGGAATAACGTTGAGCGCGAAGATACTCATGCGTGAAAGAGCGCCGCCGGCGAATGCGTCAAAAACGCCGAGAATTCCATCGGATTGCTGGGAAAAGATGTCACCGATAATGGCCGGATCGATACCGGGAATCGGAATAAAGGTGCCCAGCCGGTAAACAATCAGCGCACCCAGGGTAAACCACAGGCGCTTCTTGAGCTCGGTCGCCTTCGCGAAGGCGCCAAAGTTCAAGCTGGAGGCGATTTGCTCGGCTGTACTCGCCATCTAAATTTCCGTTCGCGACGTCTCGTCACGATCCATGTGGGTGATCACGGTCTCGGATCAATACAAATTCCGATTACTATTCCGTGCTTTCCTCTGCGGCGTCGCTCTTTGCAGGCGCTGCATCGTTACCAGGAACAGTCCTGACCGTACGTGGTGTCTTTACGTTCGGCTCAACTGACACGGTGATTGAGCCACCGGCCTTTTCGACCGCCGCGACGGCACCACGCGTGGCACTGGTCAGTTCCAGGCTAACCTTTGCGGTGAGTTCGCCCGACGCCAGCAAACGCACGCCATCAAGCTTGCGGCGAACCACACCGGCGGCAACAAGCGCATCCTCGGTGATCGCGCTGCCCGCATCGAGCTTCTTGGCATCGATCGCGATCTGCAGGCGACCCAAAGTAAGTTCCGTCAGGCGGGCCCGGTTCGGCGGGGTAAAACCGCGTTTCGGCAAACGCCGATACAGCGGCATCTGGCCACCCTCAAAACCCTTTATCGCCACGCCGGAGCGGGACTTCTGCCCCTTCATGCCACGGCCGGCGGTCTTGCCGAGCCCGGATCCGGGGCCACGGCCGACGCGTTTACGTGCGCGACGCGCGCCCTGATTGTCAGACAAGTCATTGATGTTCATGATCTAATTCCGTCAATCCGCTTCTTCGACACGAACGAGATGCTTAACCTTCTCGATCATGCCGCGAACGGCAGGGGTATCTTCCAGTTCACGCGTGCGATGGCGCTTGTTGAGCCCAAGACCAATCAGCGTCTGCCGCTGATCGCTCCGGCGCCCGATCGCGCTGCCATGCTGCGTGACACGAACAGTCTTCTTTGCATTAGCCATTGTCGGCCTCCGCCTCTGCGGCTTCGGCTTCTTCGCCACCGCCGACCGAATCCTGAACACTACGGCGTCCGATGATATCGGCGACCTTCAATCCGCGACGTGCCGCAACGGCACGCGGCGACATCATGTTCTCAAGCGCCTCGAAAGCCGCCTTGATCATGTTGTGCGGGTTGGACGTTCCGATGGACTTCGACACGACGTCCTGAACGCCAAGGCATTCGAACACCGCGCGCAGCGGACCGCCCGCAATGATACCCGTTCCCGCCGGTGCGGCCCGTAGAACCACGTGACCGGCGCCGAAATGACCCTGCACGTCATGATGTAGTGTCCGGCCTTCACGCAGCGGGATACGGACCATCGCCCGTTTGGCCGATTCCGTGGCCTTCCGAATTGCCTCGGGAACTTCGCGAGCCTTGCCGGAGCCATGTCCGACACGGCCCTTCTGGTCGCCGACCACGACGATGGCGGCGAAACCGAAGCGGCGTCCGCCCTTCACGACCTTCGCCACACGATTGATGCTGACGAGGCGTTCGACGAACTCGCTTTGTTCACGATCGTCGCGACGGCCGCCTTCGCGGCGATTGCGTTGTGGTGCCTGTGCCATTCCTGCCGACCCTTAGAAGTTCAAACCGCCGCCACGTGCGGCTTCGGCCAGGGCTTTCACCCGACCATGAAAAAGATAACTGCCGCGGTCGAACACGACGTCGGAAACGCCGGCAGCCTTGGCACGCTCGGCGATCATCTTGCCGACTTCGGAAGCGCCATCCATATTCCAGCCCTTTCCGGTCTTGAATTCCTTGTCCTTCGACGAAGCCGAGACGAGTGTTGCGCCAGCGACATCGTCGATGACCTGCGCGTAGATATGTCGGCCCGAGCGGAACACGCTGAGACGTGGCCGGCTGCTCTTCGCGACGCGCCGCAACTTCGAGCGAACGCGATTGCGTCGTCGGATTGCCAGATTGCGTAGGGTCGACGTCATTTCTTCTTACCTTCCTTGCGAATGATTACCTCACCCGCGTACTTGATACCCTTGCCCTTGTATGGCTCCGGTTTGCGATAGCTCCGGATTACCGCGGCAACCTGGCCAACGGCCTGCTTGTCGGCGCCCGATATCACGATGGTCGTCTGACCCTCGCAATTGATCGAGATCCCCTCGGGGATCGGGAAATTCACGTCGTGGCTGAAACCGAGCTGCAGGTTCAGGGTCTTGCCCTGGACGGCTGCACGGTAACCAACGCCGGTGATCTCCAGAGTCTTGCTGAACCCGTCAGATACGCCCAACACAAGATTATTGACCAATGCGCGCGACGTGCCCCACGCCATACGGGCGCGCTTGCTTGTCGAACGCGGCTTTACGACGATTTTGCCGCCATCCTGTGTCACTTCGACATCGGAAGGCAATTCTACCGCCAACTCGCCCAGCTTGCCCTTGGCCGAAACCAATTGACCAGTGATCTGGATGTCGATGCCGTCAGGGACGGCGACCGGGCTGCTACCTACTCGCGACATACTCCGTGTCTCCTTTAACCGTGCGCACGTCTAGAAGACGTGGCACAGGACCTCGCCGCCGACATTTTCCGCTCGCGCGGTGTTGTCGGACAGAACACCCTTGGGCGTCGACAAAATTGCAATCCCCAGCCCGCCATAAACCTGGCGCAAGTCGCGGATTTTCGAATACACCCGACGACCGGGGCGTGATACGCGCTGAATTTCACGGATGACAGGTGTGCCTTCCATGTATTTCAGCTCAATTGTGATTTCGGAAATACCCTGGCGCATCTCCGCCACGCTGTATCCGCGAATGAAACCTTCCGTCTGCAGAACGTCGAGAACACGCTCGCGCATCCGTGAAGCGGGGGACACCACGGAGCCGAGGCCCGCGCGCTGACCGTTACGAATTCGAGTGAGCATATCGCCCAGAGGATCAGACATTGACATGTGTGTGCTCCCCTACCAGCTCGACTTCACGAGACCGGGAATCCGGCCTGTAGAACCCAATTCGCGCAACGCAATTCGAGACATACGGAACTTGCGGTAATACGCCCGCGGACGCCCCGATATCTCGCAGCGATTGCGAATACGCACTTTCGCGGAATTGCGCGGCAGCTTCGCGAGCTTCATACGCGCAGCAAACCGCTCTTCAGGCTGACGTGAAGAATCGCGCGCAATCGCCTTCAGTGCATCGCGCTTGGAGGCGTACTGCTCTACCAGTTTACGCCGCCGATTGTTCTTCTCGATCGCACTCTTCTTTGCCATATCGTTAGGTCTCCTGACCGACGTCTATTTGCGGAACGGCATTTCGAAGCCGCGCAATAGTTCGCGCGCTTCGTCATCCGAATCTGCCGTTGTGCAAATGATTACATCGAGGCCGCGAATTTCGTCGACCTCGTCATAATTGATTTCTGGGAACACAATCTGCTCGCGCAGTCCCATCGCATAATTGCCACGTCCATCGAAACTGGTCGGACGTAGCCCGCGGAAGTCACGGACACGCGGCAAAGCGATGGTCACCAAACGATCCAGGAACTCGAACATCCGCTCACGGCGCAACGTAACCTTGCAACCGATGGCCACTCCCTCACGGAGTTTGAAGTTCGCGATCGATTGCTTGGCAGTCGTAATTTGTGCCCTCTGCCCGGCAATCAGTCCCATTTCGTTCGTCGCGGCTTCGATCTTTTTCGAATCCTGCGTCGCTTCGCCAAGTCCCATATTGAGAACGATTTTGTCCAGCCGCGGAACCGCAAGGTCGTTCGGATACCCGAACTGTTCTTTCAGTTTCGGTTTGAGGACGTTCTCATAATGCTCGGCCAATCGTGTATTCATGTCACACCTATTGGTCAATGATCTCGCCGGACCGCTTGGCAAAACGAACTTTGCGGCCGTCGTCGAGAGTCTTGTAGCCGACGCGGGTCGGCTTTCTTGTGTCAGGGTCGATCAAGGCGACGTTCGATACATGGATCGACGCCTCGAACTCGTTAATACCGCCAGGTGATGTCTGGGTCGGGCGCTGATGGCGTTTCGCCATATTCACACCCTGGACCAGAACCCGGTTACGCTCGCGATCAACGCGCAAGATTTCACCAGTCTTGCCCTTGTCGCGGCCTGTGAGAACGACGACCTGGTCGCCGCGCTTCACCCGCATTTTGGTTTTCGCAGTTGTCGCCATCAAAGCACCTCCGGCGCCAGCGAAATGATCTTCATGAAACGCCGCCCGCGAAGTTCACGCGTCACCGGCCCGAAAATGCGCGTGCCAATCGGCTCGCCCTGCGGGGTGATGAGAACAGCGGCGTTGCTGTCGAAACGGATCGTGCTGCCATCCGAGCGGCTGATATCCTTTCTCGTGCGCACAATAACGGCACGATGGATTTCACCCTTTTTCACGCGGCCACGCGGAATGGCTTCCTTAACGGACACCACGATTACGTCACCAACGCCGGCGGTCATGCGCTTTGATCCGCCCAGCACCTTGATGCACTGCACCCGGCGCGCGCCGCTGTTGTCAGCGACTTCCAGGTTGGTCTGCATCTGAATCATTGTCTTATGCCCTCAATGGCGACCCCGGCGAAAAGCCTTAAGCGCCAACCTTTTCAATCACTTCGAAACGCTTGGACTTCGAAATCGGTCGGCATTCACGAATGCGAACGATATCCCCAATTGCTAAGCTGTTTTCAGCGTCATGGGCCGCAATCTTCTTCGATTGGGTCATGAATTTTTTGTAAATCGGGTGGCGAACACGTCGGTCCACGCGAACCGTGACCGATTTGTCCATCTTATTACTCACCACCGTGCCGGTAAGAACGCGTCGCGGCATCCTGATAACTCCTATTGCGCCAGTCGGCGCTCGTTAAGCACTGTCTGCACCCGCGCGATATCCCGTCGCACATCGCGCACACGCGCCGTATTCTCAAGTTGGCCGCTCGCCTGCTGAAAACGCAGGTTGAACGCCTCTTTCTTCAAACCACGCAATTCGTCGCGAAGTTCGTCTTCAGTTTTCGCCCGGATATCCGCCGCTTTCATGACAATTATCCCACCACGCGCGACACGACACGTGTCTGAATAGGCAACTTTGCCGAAGCGAGCTCAAATGCTTCGCGCGCAACGTCGTCCGGTACACCATCAATCTCGAACATCACCCGTCCCGGCTTGACCCGGACCATCCAATATTCGGTCGTACCCTTACCCTTACCCATGCGCACTTCTGCCGGCTTCTGGCTGACAGGCACATCCGGGAAAACACGGATCCACACACGACCGGCGCGTTTCATATGACGCGTCATTGCACGGCGGGCTGCCTCTATCTGGCGAGCCGTCACACGACCCGGCGTCATTGCCTTCAGCCCATATGAGCCGAAATTCAACGAGTTACCGGACTGGGCAACGCCGTGCAGGCGGCCCTTGAACTGTTTTCGGTACTTGGTTCTTTTTGGACTTAGCATCTCTAAACCTCCGGGCGGCTACCGAGCCGGCATTCCGCCCGACTGCTGTTCTTCAATCCGGCGGTCTTGCGCCATCGGATCATGTTCCATGATGTCACCGCGATAGACCCACACCTTTACGCCACAAGTGCCGTAAGTGGTCATGGCAGTCGCCGTGCCGTACTGCACGTCGGCACGCAGGGTGTGCAGGGGCACACTACCTTCGTGATACTGCTCGGTCCGCGCAATTTCGGCACCGCCCAGGCGGCCACCACACATCACACGCACGCCCAGCGCACCAAGGCGCATGGCGTTTTGCACAGCACGCTTCATCGCTCGGCGGAAGCCGACACGACGCTCAAGCTGCTGAGCGATGTTTTCGGCGACGAGGACCGCATCAATCTCGGGCTTACGCACCTCGACGATGTTAAGGCTGACCTCCGACCCCGTCATGCTGGCGATGTCACTGCGCAACTTCTCGATGTCGGCGCCCTTCTTGCCGATCACCACACCCGGACGTGCCGAATGGATGGTGATCCGGGCCTTCTTGGCCGGCCGCTCGATGATGATCCGGCTGACACCCGCTCCCGCGAGGCGCTTTTCGAGCACACGACGCAGTTCGAGATCCTCCATCAGGAGATTGCCATAGGCTTTCCCGTCGGCGAACCACCTGGAATCCCAGGTACGGTTGATGCCGAGACGAAGCCCGATCGGGTTGATTTTATTACCCATACTTATGCCTCTCCCTGCTCGCGAACGACGAGCGTGATCTGGGCGAATGGTTTTTGGATGCTTGCGACGCGTCCACGCGCACGTGCGCGCCAACGTTTCATCACGATACCCTTGCCAACCGTGGCTTCGGCGACGACCAGACGGTCGACGTCGAGCTGATGATTGTTTTCCGCATTCGCAATCGCGCTTTCGAGGCCGACCTTGACCGACTGCGCAATACGCCGACGCGAGAATTCGAGATCCATAAGCGCACGCTGCACCGGCTTGCCGCGGATTTGTGCCGCAACAAGGTTCAATTTCTGCGGGCTGACGCGAAGGTTCTTGATGACGGCCCGGGCTTCGTTGTCGGCCAGGCTACGCGGTGTAGATTTCTTGCCCATATTATCCCCGCCTCGACTTACGGTCGGCCTGATGCCCAAAGTAGGTCCGGGTCGGCGAGAACTCGCCGAACTTCTGTCCCACCATGTTCTCCGTCACCAGGACCGGAATGAACTTATGACCGTTGTAAACACCGAATGTCAGACCGACGAACTGCGGCAGGATCGTAGAACGGCGGGACCAAGTCTTGATCACATCGTTACGGCCTGACGCCCGCGCCACCTCTGCCTTCTTAAGCAGATAGCTGTCGACAAACGGACCTTTCCATACAGAACGTGCCACTGCCGTTCTCCTCTACTTCGCGCGCCGACGCAGGATCAGCGACTGGGTCTTCTTGTTAGACCTCGTACGCTTACCCTTGGTCGGCTTGCCCCATGGGGTTACTGGATGACGGCCACCGGATGTCCGGCCTTCGCCACCGCCATGAGGATGATCGATCGGGTTCATGGCCACGCCGCGTACTGACGGGCGCTTGCCGAGCCAACGTTTGCGTCCGGCCTTGCCAAGTTTGATGTTGCTCTGGTCCGGGTTCGACACGGCACCAATCGTTGCCATGCATTCCTGACGGACCATGCGAACTTCGCCGGAGGAGAGCTTCAGAAGCCCGTATCCACGGTCACGGCCAACCAGCTGAACATACGTCCCTGCTGAGCGCGCCAGCTTGCCACCGGCACCGGCCTTGAGCTCCACATTGTGGATGATGGTGCCGATCGGGATCGAGCGTATCGGCATTGCATTGCCGGGTTTTACGTCCGTGCGCTGCGCCGCGATGACAGTGTCACCAACATTCAGGCGTTGCGGTGCGAGGATGTAGCTCTTCTCACCGTCTTCATAGGTGATCAGCGCGATAAATGCCGTACGGTTGGGATCATATTCGATCCGCTCGACCTTCGCCGGTATGTCATACTTGCGACGCTTGAAATCGACATGTCGGTACAGGCGTTTATGCCCGCCACCACGACGTCGCGCGGTGATCCGACCGGTGTTGTTACGGCCACCCTTCTTACTCAGACCCTCGACAAGTGACTTTTCAGGGCCACCCTTCCAAAGTTCCGAGCGATCAACGAGGACGAGTCCACGTTGTCCCGGGGTGTTCGGTTTGAACTGCTTAAGTGCCATTTCGAACCCTCTAGACGCCCGTCGTGATATCGATCGAATCGCCATCGGCGAGACTCACGACGGCCTTCTTCACATCATTTCGGCGACCTGGCTGGCCACGCCAGCGTTTGGTCTTGCCCTTTTGCAGGATCGTGTTCACAGCCGTGACCTTGACGTTGAACAGACCTTCGACTGCGGCCCGGATTTCGGGCTTTGTCGCGTCCACCGGAACCTTGAACACAAACTGATTGTGTTCAGATACCAGCGTTGCTTTTTCGGTAATGATCGGCGAGCGAACGATCTCGTACATGCGCTCACTCGAAACCTGAATCCGGCCGCGTGGTTTACGGTTAGAGCTCATCGGAGGCGCTCCTGAAGCTGTTCGACAGCCTGGCGCGTCAACACAAGCGTGTCGCAGCGGAGAATGTCGTAAACGTTTGCACCCTGCTGAGGCAGAATATTCACGCCGTGAATATTGCGAGCCGCAAGCTCGAAATTGCGGTCGAGCTCGGCACCATCAACGATCAGGACGGACGAAAGCCCCATTGCCTTAAGCTGTGCGGCGACGGCCTTGGTCTTCGGCTCCGCCGCGCTCGCGGCGTCGAGGATGACCAGTTTGCCATCCGCATGCTTGGACGACAGGGCGATCTTCAATGCCAGCTTACGAACCTTCTTCGGCAATTCCATCGAATGGTCGCGCGGCTGCGGACCAAAGGTCGTCTGACCACCACGCCAATGACCGGCTTTACGGTCACCCGCGCGCGCGCGGCCCGTACCCTTCTGGCGCCACGGCCGCGCCGTGCTGCCATTGATCTCACCGCGGGTCTTGGTTTTGTGCGTACCCTGACGACGCTTTGCGAGCTGATAATTTACGGCACGCGCCAGCAGATCCTTGCGGAGCGGCGCGCCAAAGATACCTTCGTCGAGATCGATCTCTCCGGCATCCTTGTTTTCGAGATTGAGGACCTTGAGCTTCATGTGGGTCAGTCCTTCGATTCCGTATCGTCCGAAGCGGCGTCGTCTGCGCTAGCGGCACTCTCATCAGCGGGCGTCTCTGCCGCAGCGGCGTCATCAGTCGCCCCATCAGCAACGACATCTTCTTCTACTGCTTCCTCGACCGGAGCTTCTGCCGCGACCGTCGGATACGGCGCATCCTCGGGAAGCGTCTTCTTCACCGCGTCGCGCACCAGGACATATCCGCCCTTGGAACCAGGCACTGCGCCCGCAACCAGGATCAGGCCTTCATCCGTATCGGTCGTCACAATGCGAAGATTCTGGGTGGTCACCCGGGTTGCACCCATGTGACCGGCCATCTTCTTGCCTTTGAAGACCTTGCCCGGATCCTGACATTGCCCGGTGGAACCATGACTACGATGCGAGATCGAAACACCATGGGTCGCGCGCAAGCCGCTGAAGTTATGACGCTTCATCGCGCCCTGGAAACCCTTGCCGATCGAAGTGCCGGTCACGTCGACAAACTGACCTGACACGAAGTGATCGACGCTGATCCGCGAACCGATATCCAGCAACGCGTCATCAGCGACACGGAACTCGGTCACCCGGCGGCGTGGCTCGACCTTCGCCTTGGCGAAATGGCCGCGCATGGCTTTGCCAACACGCTTGGGTTTTGCGTTGCCGGTTCCGACCTGGAGGGCCGTGTAACCGTCGCGTTCAATGGTCCGCTGATCAACGACGTCACAGCCGTCGACCTTCAAAACCGTGACTGGAATGTGATTGCCGCCATCGTCGAAGATGCGGGTCATACCCAGTTTCTGTGCAATGATGCCGGTACGCATCTCGGCCCCTTAAAGCTTGATTTCCACGTCGACACCCGCCGCCAGATCGAGCTTCATAAGCGCGTCGACCGTCTGTGGCGTCGGATCAATAATGTCGAGTAGACGTTTGTGGGTACGGATCTCGAACTGCTCACGCGCCTTCTTGTTTACGTGCGGCGAGCGAAGAACCGTAAATTTCTCAATACGTGTTGGCAGCGGGATGGGACCCCGAACCTCTGCACCGGTCCTCTTGGCCGTGCCCACAATCTCACGTGCTGACTGATCGAGCACGCGGTGATCAAAGGCCTTAAGCCGGATCCGTATATGTTGATTGTCCATTTCGGTGTCCCGTTAAAACAACCGGCGGCTCCCTAGGAAACCGCCGATCCGTTGTATGCCTATTCGATGATGGAGGTGACGACGCCGGCGCCGACGGTGCGGCCACCTTCGCGAATGGCGAAGCGAAGACCGTCATCCATCGCAATCGGTGCAATCAAATTCACAACCATCGTGATGTTGTCACCCGGCATCACCATCTCGGTGCCCTCGGGCAGATCACACGTCCCCGTCACATCCGTCGTGCGGAAGTAAAACTGCGGACGATAATTCGTGAAGAACGGCGTGTGACGGCCACCCTCCTCTTTCGTCAGGATATAGGCCTCACAGTTGAACTTCGTGTGCGGCGTGATCGAGCCGGGCGCCGCCAGAACCTGGCCGCGCTCAACCTCTTCGCGCTTCGTACCACGAAGCAGAACACCAACATTGTCGCCCGCTTCGCCCTGATCCAGCAGCTTGCGGAACATCTCAACGCCCGTGCACGTCGTCGTCTGCGTGTCCTTGATCCCAACAATCTGGATCTCGTCGCCAACATTCACGATGCCGCGCTCAATACGACCCGTCACAACCGTGCCGCGACCCGAGATCGAGAACACATCCTCGATCGGCATCAGGAACGGCTGGTCCCGCGGGCGATCAGGCTGCGGGATATACGCATCTACCTGCCCCATCAGCTCCATGATCGAGTTCGCGCCAATCTCCTCGTCCCGGCCCTCAAGCGCTGCAAGCGCCGAGCCCTTCACGATCGGAATGTCGTCACCCGGGAAGTCGTACGAGGACAGAAGCTCGCGCACTTCCATCTCGACCAGCTCCAGAAGCTCCTCGTCATCAACCTGATCAACCTTGTTCAGGTAGACAACAAGTGCCGGTACACCAACCTGGCGGGCCAGAAGAATATGCTCGCGCGTCTGCGGCATCGGGCCGTCCGCTGCGTTCACAACCAAAATCGCGCCGTCCATCTGCGCCGCACCCGTGATCATGTTCTTCACATAATCAGCATGGCCCGGGCAATCCACATGCGCGTAGTGACGGGCGTCCGTCTCATACTCAACATGTGCCGTCGCAATCGTAATGCCGCGCTCGCGCTCCTCGGGGGCCTTGTCAATCTGGTCAAACGCAATCGCGTCACCACCTGAGGCCTCCGCCATCACCTTCGTGATCGCTGCCGTCAGCGTCGTCTTGCCATGATCAACATGGCCAATCGTGCCAACGTTGCAATGCGGCTTCGTTCGTTCAAACTTCTCTTTCGACATCACTCAGTCTCCGTCTGGTACCGCCGCCTACAAATCCTCAGCGGTAAAAATTCCTACTACAGCGTCAAGCCAACTTCGAGACGACTTCGTCCGCGACTGCCTGCGGAACCTGCTCGTAATGATTGAACACCATGGTGAAAGTGGCGCGACCCTGACTCATGGACCGCAGCGTGTTGACATAACCGAACATATTGGCGAGCGGCACCATGGCAGTGACGACACGCGCATTACCGCGTGCGTCCATGGAACCAACCTGACCACGCCGGCTGTTCAGATCGCCGATGATGTCGCCCATATACTCTTCCGGGGTAACAACCTCGACACTCATGACCGGCTCGAGCAACCGCGGCGAACCCTTTTCCAGGGCCTCGCGGAAAGCTGCACGGGCCGCAATCTCGAAGGCCATGACAGATGAATCCACATCATGGGATGCGCCGTCCGTCAGCGTGGCCTGGAAATCGATGACCGGGAAACCTGCGATACTGCCGGCCTCAAGCGCCTGCCTGATGCCCTTCTCGACACCGGGAATGAATTCCCGCGGCACCGAGCCACCAAAAACTTTGTTCTCGAACACAAAGCCGGTTCCGACGTCAGTCGGTTCGAAATCAATCTTCACACGGGCAAACTGACCAGAACCACCCGTCTGCTTCTTATGGGTGTAATCGATCGTGATCGGCTTCGTGATCTTCTCGCGATACGCAACCTGCGGCGCGCCAACATTGGCCTCGACCCCGAATTCCCGCTTCATGCGATCAACGAGAATTTCGAGATGTAGCTCGCCCATCCCCTTGAGGATGGTCTGGCCGCTTTCCTCATCGCTCGTCACGCGGAACGACGGGTCTTCCTGGGCCAGACGCTGCAGCGCCGTCGCCATTTTCTCCTGATCCGCTTTCGTCTTCGGCTCAACCGCGATTTCGATAACGGGATCGGGGAATTCCATCCGCTCCAGGATGACCGGGTCGGCGGAATCGCAAAGCGTGTCTCCCGTCGTGGTGTTCTTCATCCCCGCGAGCGCAACGATATCGCCGGCGCGGGCAATTTTGATGTCTTCGCGATCGTTGGCGTGCATCAGCAACATGCGGCCGACGCGCTCACGATTATCCTTGATCGTGTTCAACACCGACGAGCCGGCCTCGACACTACCCGAATAGACGCGCGCAAATGTCAGGGACCCGACAAACGGATCGGTCATGATCTTGAAAGCAAGTGCTGAAAAAGGTGCGTTATCGGACGGCTCACGCACAACCGAGTCGTCTGTCCCCGGGACAATACCCATGATCGGCGGCACATCGAGTGGCGACGGCAGATAATCCACGACCGCGTCGAGCAGAGGCTGCACGCCCTTGTTCTTGAAGGCCGATCCGCACAGGACCGGAACCGCAGACAGCGACAGCGTGGCCTTACGAATGCAGGCCTTGAGGGTTTCCTCATCGGGCTCCGTGCCTTCGAGGTAGGCCTCCATGGCTTCATCGTCCTGCTCAACAGCGGCTTCGACCAGCTTCACGCGCCATTCGGCAGCTGCTTCGGCCATGTCGGCGGGAATATCGACTTCCTCGAACTCGGCGCCCAGACTTTCGTCTTTCCAGACGATTCCCTTCATCCGCACGAGATCAACCACACCGCGGAGCTCGGCCTCGGTGCCGATCGGCAGTTGCAGCACGATCGGGTTGGCCCCGAGACGCGAAATGATCATATCGACGCAATTGTGGAAGTCAGCGCCAATGCGATCCATCTTGTTCACGAAACAGATGCGCGGAACCTTATACTTGTCCGCCTGGCGCCAGACCGTCTCCGACTGGGGCTCTACGCCCGCGACGCTGTCGAACACGGCGACCGCGCCATCGAGCACACGCAGGGCGCGCTCGACTTCAATCGTGAAGTCCACATGGCCGGGCGTATCGATGATGTTAACGCGGTGGTCGTTCCAGAAAGCCGTGGTTGCAGCGGACGTGATCGTAATGCCCCGCTCCTGCTCCTGCTCCATCCAATCCATCGTCGCGGCACCGTCATGGACTTCACCGATCTTGTACGAACGTCCCGTGTAATAGAGGACGCGCTCGGTCGTGGTGGTCTTGCCGGCGTCGATATGCGCCATGATACCGATATTCCGGTAGCGCTCGATCGGGGTTTCTCGATTGGAGGACATATCTGAATTCTCTCGTTCGGACTTCGCTAGACGGCTACCAACGGTAATGGGAGAAGGCCTTATTAGCCTCTGCCATCCGATGGGTGTCTTCGCGCTTTTTCACTGCATTTCCGCGATTTTCTGCGGCATCCTGCAGCTCGCGCGACAGGCGCTCTTCCATGGTGTTTTCCGGCCGGCCACGCGCCGCCTGGATCAACCAGCGAAATGCCAGCGCCTGGCCGCGTTCGGAACGAACTTCCACCGGCACCTGATATGTGGCACCGCCGACGCGCCGCGAGCGGACTTCGAGCTGCGGCTTGATGTTTTCCAGCGCCTCATGGAACGTGCGGACAGGGTCGCTGCCGCGCTTGGACGCAATGTCGTCGAGCGCTGCATAAACAATGCGCTCGGCAATCGATTTCTTGCCGTCGAGCATCACAATGTTCGTGAATTTGCTGACGATCAGATCACCGAATTTGGGATCAGGGAGGATTTCTCGTTTTTCTGCGCGGCGACGGCGTGACATATCAGTAAACCTCGTTACTTGGGCCGCTTCGCGCCGTACTTCGAACGGCGCTGGCGGCGGTCCGAAACACCCTGGGTATCCAGAACGCCGCGGATAATGTGATAGCGAACACCGGGAAGATCCTTGACGCGACCGCCGCGGATCATAACGACCGAATGCTCCTGAAGATTATGGCCCTCACCGGGGATGTAGCTCGTGACTTCGAACCCGTTGGTCAAGCGCACACGCGCGACCTTT
>JABIVD010000007.1 GCA_018667335.1 Rhodospirillaceae bacterium | reverse complement strand
TGGTGACGCACTCGACCGTTCCCAGGCCCGCATCCACATAGTCTTGCCCGGTGAGGACCGCGAGGACGCCGGGTAGCTCCTTTGCCGCATCGGTCTCCATGGAGACAATGCGGGCGTTGGCGTGCGGCGAACGCAGGACAATGGCGTGTGATTCGTTGGGAAACCTGTGGTCCCCGACATACTGGCCCCGGCCGGTCAGGAAGCGCGGGTCTTCTTTTCTGGGTACAGGCTGGCCGATTCCGAATTTCATGGTCACTCTCTAATTCTTCACGCACTCAACGGCAGGCCAAATAGCTTGATGGCATTGGTTCGACCGATGGTTTTGCGGTCGCCGTCGGAAAGGTCAGCGTGGTCAAACCATTCGCAGCCGTCCTTCATGGGTTCAAATGGGTAGTCGACGGAAAAGAGAACACGGTCCACGCCAACTTCGGTTATCGTCAGATGCAGTGGCGGGTCATAGAATTGACCGCTCGTCGTCACATGAACATTGTTTTGCATATAGTGGCGGATCGATTTTTTGGCGGGCACGCCTTTGGGGTCCACTTCCAATCGATGATCCAGGCGCCACAGGTCGAAGGGAATTCGTTCCCCGAGATGACCCAGGATCAGTTGCAGGTCCGGATGTTCGTCAAACAATCCTGAACACATGAGGCGAAGGGCATGGACTGATGTTTCCATGGCAAACGCCCAGGTGGCGTATGTCAGCCAGGGGTGGCCGTCATACATTGGCATATGATCCGTCAATGGATTGCGGGGGTGCATGTAGAAGGGAACGCCCAGTTTTTCGACCTCCGCCCAGAAGGGCCGGTACTCGGGAAGATCGTAATAAAGATGTGAGTATTCTTCCTCTTTCTGACTAAACCCGTTCACGTTCACGCCGACAAACCCGAGATCATTTACGCATCGGTGTAGTTCGGTGATTGCCGCGTCCGGATCCTGGAGGGGAAGAGCACCCAATCCGGCAAACCGGGAGGGATGGCGGGCGACCTGCTCAGCCAGCATGTCATTGGTTTGCTGGGCGAGTGCTACGGCACCCTCGACGTCCAGGACTTCCTGAACTGCCGGCGCGTTGAGAGAGAGGACAGCGAACTCGATACCGAATAGGTCCATTTCCTCGAGGCGCTTCGCCTCAAAGTCGAGTAAGTCAGCTTGCAGTGATTTTGGCGCAACCGGATTTTGAGTTTCCGTGACGGCAAAATGCTCTTCGAGCGCGATTTTTCCCTGCATATCATGTGCCCCCTATGATTCTGGAAATTTTACCCTCTGCCAGAAGGTAGTGAAAATTTGGTCTGGGTTTGCCGGCATATTTGATGTCATCAAGGCCGGTTGATCGACCAAAGTTTTGGCAACCCGTTGAGAATATCAGCCTTTGCTATACGGCTGGCCTATCGCTGCTGGGCCTTGGCTTTTTCCGCCCACCACGACAAGGATGGCCAGCGTCAAAACATACGGGAACATAAGCATGAACTGATGGGGCACGGCCAACCCGGCCGCTTGTCCCCGGAACTGGAGAGCGTCCGCGCCACCGAAAATCAAACAAGCTATGAGCGCGCCGACGGGGTTCCAACGCGCGAATATCACGGCCGCGAGCGCTATAAACCCTCGTCCTGCAACCATCTCATCTTGGAAAAAGTGAAGCTGTCCAAGAGACAGGAATGCGCCGCCAGCGCCCGCGAGCGCGCCGGACAGGATGACCGCAATGTACCGTGTGCGGAGCGGGTTAATACCGACCGTTGCGGAAGCTTCCGGGTGTTCTCCTACAGAGGTAATCATCAACCCCCATCTCGTACGGAAAAGTATGACCCACATAATGGGCACGAGCAGCAGCGCGACATATACCAGGGAGTGCTGCTGGAAAAGGATGGGGCCGATGAGAGGGATATCTGAGAGATAAGGAACTGAAACCGGTTCAAAATGCGGAACGACCCGCTGCTGGTCCTTCAGTCCAAACACGATGCGTATCAGGAAACTGCTGAGCCCGACCCCAATCAAGTTGATCGCGGCACCCGAGACAATTTGATTGGCCTTGAGGGAAATGGAAACGAACGCGTGAATCCATGCGATGAGCCCTCCGATCAAGATACCTGTGAACAGGCCGAACCATGCGGACCCCGAGAACCACGCACCGAACACACCGATAAGTGCCGCCATCAACATTGTGCCTTCCAGGCCAATATTAATGACGCCGGCGCGTTCATTCAGGATCCCGCCCAGGGTCGCAAAAAGTAGCGGGGTCGTAAGTCGAAGTGTGGCACTGAAAAAATCTGCATCGAGGACACTGAAGAAGGCTTCCATAATTCCTTAGGCCCCCTTCTCTTGTTGGCGTTGTCGGTACCACTGCAATATTCCGGCGCCGAGAATGAACAGGATGACCGTTCCCTGGATAACCAGGACCAATGATGTGGGCAGTCCCGTTGTCCGCTGCATCTGATTGGCGCCGATACGCAACGCCGCAAAAAGGAATGCCGCGAAAATGACGCCGATCGGGTCAGACCGGCCCAGGAACGCGACAGCAATGCCATCGAAGCCATATCCGGGTGAGAAAAAGTCCAGCAGGCGGTATTGGCTGCCGATAATCTCGACAGTCCCCGCAAGCCCGGCCAGTCCGCCGCTTATACTCATGGCGCCGAACATGAAACGATTCACGGGAATTCCTGCGAATCGAGCGGCGCCTTCGGATCTGCCAACCGTACGAAGCCTTAGTCCGAATGGCGTGCGCCACAGGAGATAGGCGATAAAAATTGCGCAGCCGACGGCGATAAGGATGCCTATTGAAAGGTCCGATTTCGGAGCGATTATCGGCAGACGTGCCGTGGTCGCGACTTGCGCGGTTTGATGGAAGAACCCCGGCGGTTCGGCGATCGGACCCTGCACCATGTAGCTCACGAAAAAGATCGCTACGAAATTCAGCATGATTGTTGAAACGATTTCGTTGATGCCGCGTTGAGACTTCATCAGACCGGCAAGTCCACCCCACATAGCGCCCGCCGCAAATCCTGCCGCGATCGCCAGCATGATGTGCAAGGGCGTTGGCAGTCCCGTGACGAAGATGCCGACGACCACCGAGGCTAATGCGCCGGCATAGAGCTGTCCTTCGGCACCAATGTTCAAAAGGTTGCACCGAAAAGCAAAAGCAACCGCGAGCCCTGTGAATATGAGCGGCGTCGTTCGCGCGAGGGTGTTGCCTATGGCGAAGCTGTCACCGAACGCCCCTTTGAGAAGCGCGGCATAGGCGATCAACGGGTTGAATCCAGCGAGCAGAATCAGAACTGCGCTGACCAAAAGTGCCAGCCCAATCGCCGTTAACGATAGTGATGTCGACTTCGCAACTTTGATTGCGCGCGTGCGGATTGCGTCCGGGCCGACGCTCATTGGGACATACCGTTTTCAATATTCTCAAGGGAAACGCCGGCCATCATCAATCCAAGCATCTCTCTTGAAGCTTGGCTTGCATCGACAAGGCCCATCGATTTTCCTTCATACATCACCATGATGCGGTCGCTGAGCGCCAGAACCTCTTCGAGCTCGGTCGAAATAAGCATGATTGCCATGCCGCTGTCGCGCGCGCTCAGCAGTCGCTCATGGACATACTCTGCTGCGCCGACATCCAGGCCGCGGGTCGGTTGGGCGGCCAGAAGCAATTTTGGGTCTAGCGCCAGTTCTCGTGCCAACACGACCTTCTGCTGGTTGCCGCCGGACAAAGTCGACATGGCGACATCCGGGCCCGTGGCCTTGATCGAGAATTGGTCGATGGCGGCTCTGGTCTGTTCCTGCATCACGCCGGTATTCATGTTCAGCCAATTGCCATAGGGCGGCGTGCCGCAAACTTTGAGGGCGTAGTTCTCCCAAAGCGAGAAAGGCAAAACGACCCCGGTTTGGTGGCGGTCTTCTGTCACATGTCCGATTTCCCGGAACCGCTTGCCGCGTGATTTAGACAAGCCGGAAATTTCCAGGTTTCCGGATTCGATGGAGCGAACGCCGGCAATGGCTTCGGTCAGCTCTTTCTGGCCGTTGCCATCCACGCCCGCGACGCCAAATATTTCGCCCTTGGCGAGATCAAACGTCAGATCGTCAACCGCGATCAAAGACCTGTCGTCTTTGACCACGAGGTTCGCCGTGGTCAGGATCGTCTCTCCCGACTTTCTGGGCTTTTTCTTCGGGGTTTCGACCTGCCGACCAACCATCATTTCAGCAAGCTGCGACGCCGTTGCGTCGGCCACATCAACTTGTCCGCTGAGAACGCCGTTACGCAAAACGCTGACGCGGTCTGCAAGCTGGATCACCTCATTGAGCTTGTGAGAAATGAAAATGATGGATTTACCGGACCGCGCCAGATTTCTCAGGACTTCGATGAGGTGTTCGACTTCTTTGGGTGCAAGGACGGCGGTTGGCTCGTCGAGGACTAATATTTCCGCGTTTCTGTAGAGGGATTTGAGGATTTCGACACGCTGCTGTGCGCCAACCGGGAGCTGCCACACGCGCGCATTTGGTTCGATATCAAGTCCGTATTGTTCGGCGAGAGCGTTGATGCGCTTCTCAGCGCCGCGCGTGTCCAGAAGAGGATTCCAGCGGCCCTTCTGTTCCTTCAAACCCAGAATTACATTCTCTGTGACGGTCATGGTCGGAACGAGCATGAAATGCTGGTGGACCATTCCAATGCCGGCAGAGATTGCATCCGTTGGGGATGAAAATTGAACTTCTTTGTCTCGGAGTAATATTCGGCCCGCATCTGGTCTGTAGATGCCGTACAGCATGTTCATCAGTGTGGATTTGCCGGAGCCGTTTTCTCCTAGCAGAGCGTGAATTTCACCCTCTTCGAGGACCAGGTCCACCTGATCGTTCGCGACGACACCAGGGAATCGCTTCGTGATCTCTTCCATTCGTAAGAGAGACATTTGGAATCTTTCCTGATGCGGAAAATCAACGCTCCGCCCTCAATTCGAAGGCATTGAGGACGGAGCGTTGAGGGGTAGAACGAACTAAAGCTTGTTGATTTTTTGCTTCATGAGTTCAGGGACATTCGGTCCCGGGATTTTGACTTTCCCGGATTTGATGTCCTCGACCAACTTGGCAACCTCCGCCTGGATCTCTTGTGGTACGGCAGCGCCATATGAACCCACTTCGAGAATTCCAGAGGACAGTCCGAACTTGTTCACACCTTTTTGGAACTTGTCGTCGATGACCGATTGCAGGGCCTGCACAAACATCTCGTCGACATTGATGATGGCGGACGACGCAATGGAGCTCGGTGAGACCTGAAGCTGATCGGCGAAGTAGCCGATCGTCATGACGTTCTTCTCTTCAGCAGCCTGGATGACGCCAAGACCCGTGGCGTCGGCCATATGCGCGATGACATCTGCGCCTTGCGAGATGACCGCACGTGCCGCTTCCTTGCCTTTGACCGCGTCATAGAAAGTGCCTGTGTAGATGGCGACGAACTTCGTATCGAGCCCGGCGGCTTCCACGCCCTGGCGGAAGGAATCCACCTGAATTCGGATTGGCGGAATTTCCCAGCCGCCGACAGCGCCCACGATGTTGGATTTGCTCAACCGCGCCGCAAGGCGGCCCATCACATGGAAGAGTTGTTCGTTTGCCACATGAAGGTTGGCGAGATTGTCACCAGATCCGGAACCGTAGACATTGAAGAAGTGCTTCTCAGGATTTTCTGCGGCGACCTTCGAAATCGCATCGCCCCATTGAAATCCATGGGCATAGATCACATCGAATCCACGATTTGCGTAGTCGCGCAGTGTCGCCACAAAGTCCGGTCGCTGGACGCTCTCGGAGAATGCAACTTCGACATCATCGCCAAAACGCTCTTTGATGAGCATCAAACCGGCGTGGGCGCTCGCATTGAATCCCTTATCGCTGACCGCGCCCGGCAGTGCGAGGGCGACCTTAATTTTATCGGCTGCGACGGCTGCACCCGACCCCAGAGATAACGACAGCAGCGCAACAGACAATGCCCCTGTAATTTTCCTCCAATGACCTTTTTTTAACATCGCTGATTCTCTCCCTAATATTTGGTTGCGTGCCTAGATGGTCGTTGTTGTACTGATCACTATATTTACCACCGAGGACTCTGTGATTTTTTGGCATTCACCCAACGTTGGGGCTCGAACAAAAATATTCGTACGAGAACAAATTGTTCTTAGTAATAATATTCTAATTACGCCGGATGCTTGAAGTAAAGCTGCGGTGTCGGAGCGCGAGAAATGGATGCCTCCCAGTCGGCCTCAGGAGACGTTAGATGTTGACGCTTTATCACGATCACAATGCGGTCTGCTGTCAAAAGGTTGAGCTCGTGTTGTTTGAGAAAGGGCTCGAATATGATGAAAAGACTGTCTCATTGTTCAAGAGTGAACAGTATTCAAAGGAGTACCTACAGGTAAATCCTAGAGGTATTGTTCCAACGCTTGCGCATGATGGTAACGTAATATTTGAATCGACAGTCATCTGTGAGTATATCGAAGAATCGTTTCCGGCTACGCCTCTGTTGCCCGTTGATCCCTTTGAAAGGGCGCAGGCGCGTCTATGGACGAAGCTCGTTGACGACGAGATCCATGAAGCGGCGTCCACGCTGAGCTTTTGCGCGATGTTCCGGGACCGCATGCTGGCAATGCCCGCAGAAGAACGTGAGAAACGCTACGTCAACGTCGGTAATCCCATTCGAGATGACATGTATCGGTCTTCCGTTGACCTGGGTGTGGAGGCGCCAGTGGCTTTTCGCGCGATCGCCTCCTACGAGATGATGACGCGCGACCTCGAAAAACATTTGTCCCGCTCATCGCGCGATTGGATCGCCGGGGCAGAATATTCACTGGCTGAGGTGGCGCTGACACCGTATTTCGCGCGCGTCGAGTATCTCGGGCTATTGGATATATGGATATCTGAACGGCCGCTTGTGCAGCGTTGGTGGGAATCGGTGAAAGCGCGCGAAGCTTTCGATGTCGTCTTCACCCGCGCGCTGTCTGATGATGACATCGGGCGGATGAGTGCATCGGGTGCTCTTATCCACGACCGCGTTGCGGCGCGGTGTGGGGAATACCTGTCCGCGACCGCAAAGGCATGAACGTGACGGACCAATTCACGATCGCCGACCTCATGATAACGCGGCACGCGCCGCCTGAAGAATCGACGACGAAGGAGAAATACATTGGCTGACGAATTTGACGTGATTATCCGGCACGCCCGTTTGCGCGGAAGTGGAGACAAGACATTCGATATCGGGGTCTCGGGTGGATTGATCACGCAGCTGTCCGACAGTCTCAGCGGCACCGGGGCAGATGAAATAGATGCCAAGAACGGTCTCGTCACAGAATCATATGCAAACCCTCATTTGCACCTCTGCAAGGTATGGACCCTCGACATGATGGGGGACGATGCCATCAAGGACTATCACGGCGGGTCCATGGGCAAAGCCATGAGCGCGATTGAGCGGGCGAGTGTGGTGAAGGAGAACTACGATGCCTCGTGGATTGCAGACAACGCACGCCGCGCCGTGGCTTTGGCAGCCCAACACGGAAACCTGCACATCCGGGCATTTGCCGATGTTGATGCGAAAGCAAGGCTCGAAGGCGTAAAGGCGTTGTTGGAAGTCAGGGACGAATTCAGCGGAATCGTTGAAGTTCAGGTTGTTGCGTTCGCGCAAGACGGGATCGTGCGGGAGCCTGGTGCTGCCGAATTAATGCGCGAGGCCATGCAATTGGGCGCAGATGTTGTCGGCGGAATTCCGTGGATCGAGTTCACGGACGCTGATGCCGATGAGCACATAAGAGTGTGTTTCGATCTCGCCCAGGAGTTCGATAAAGATGTATCGATGCTGTTGGATGATGCGGGGGATGCAGGCCTGCGCACATTGGAGGCCATGGCCGTCGAAGCGATCAACCGCGGCTGGGAGGGGCGTGCGCTCGCGCACCATTGTCGCGCCATGAGCCTCTACCCGCAGCCATACTTTCAAAAGCTGGTTTCGATTCTAAGGCGCGCGCGGGTCCCGGTTGTCAGCGACCCCCATACCGGCCCCTTGCACGCACGCGTGCAGGAGTTGCTGGAGGAAGATGTTCTGGTGTGTTTGGGCCAGGATGACATTTCGGACGCGTACTATCCGTTTGGCCGAAACAACATGCTGGAGGTCGCCTTCCTGGCCTCACACATGCTTTGGATGACATCCAGAGACGAAATCGAACGTTTGTATGATCTCGTGACAACGAATGCCGCGCAATCAATGAACGTGGAGAACTTTGGCCTCACGCCGGGTTGTGTGGCGAATTTGGTCGTTCTGGGTGAGCCGAATGTCGTGGAGGCATTGAGAAACCATCAGGCGCCGGTGGCCGTGGTTAGCAACGGCAAAATCGTCGACCTGGCGCGAATGTCGGCGTTGAGTGCACGATCTTAGCGAGGGCCGTGCGCTTCCAGGGAATGCTCTGAATTGCCACTTTTGTCGATAAAGATAAACATCGCGGGGCGCAGTCTGTAAATGGCGTAACGATGCCACCTGGAGATGCTTGAGGATGAGGCCGGTATCCAATTCTTCGCCACACAGGCAGGAGCGTTGAGGGTACGGAGCGTGGGTGAATTCTCTCTCTTGGGCGGACCTCGTGGTCCATGAAATGGTACGCAAACGGTACACTTCGTCTCGAACACCCACGATCAGCGGCGACTAGCCAGGATAAGTCACCCACGCAAATCGCCTAACTTCTCTATCGTCTTTGATCTTGGTTGATCCTCACTATTCACTCGTTCGGGACTACGGATCAGGAGGTTGGGAGTTCGAATCTTCCCGGGCGCGCCAAGGATTTCAGAAACACCCTCTGTATTCGCGAAATTTCTGCGCTCTCCTGTTTTTGCAGGTAGCCCTTCTGGCCTCGATGAATCCTGATTATCGAGCGCTAGCCCTCACCAACAAATCGTTGCCCGACACCCACCGGGGTGATCAATAGAACACCAAAGCGCGCATCTCGATGCTCTCGCGGATCGCCGCGTCGGGCGCCGTGTTCGGATCGTCGAACGCGGTGTGGGCGGTAAAGCGCACGCCGGCCGAGGCGTCCGTGTCAAAGACCTTGAACACCAGCGCCTCGTCGCGGGTCATCTGCGGGAACCAGAACCAGCGGTGCGCCGGGTTGTAGGAGATGTGATAGGTCTCGCCGGTGCGATAGCGATAGCGTCGCTCATAGGGGATGAAGCCTTCTTCGGGGATCGTCCGGCCGTCACACAGCGCCAGCGGGTCCCGTTCGACACACGGCGCGATCGACCGCCATGTCTGGATAATGGCGTAGCGCCGCTTGAGCGCGGCCTCGGCCTCGTCCTCCGGCAGGAAGTCGCGCACGCGCTGTGGTGCCGAACGCTCGGTATAGTCGTTGTGGACCGAATAGACCGCCTTGCGCACCCGGTCGGCCTGCTGGCGCGCCTGCTCGGCGGTCCGCAGCGTGTGGTCGAACACCAACACGCGGTTTGCACCGCCGCTATGGGCCGCGATCAGCGCCTCGGTCTCCGGGTAGTAGACCGAGCGCACTTCGTCCTCGTCGAAGAAGTCCCGCACCTTCGTGTGGTGGTCGACGAAGGCGAAGCCGTGCGACGGCAGGGTGAATTGTGCCGGGTCGGCGCGGCCATTCTGGATGCGCGCGAGATGCTTCTTGTAGGCCGGCTTGTGGGCGAGATGTTCCTTCTCCGGCCAGTCCATGTAGCGCACCGCCGGGATGCCGTCATCGACGATATAGTCGAGTTCGGCTTCGACATAGTCGAGGTCGGTGGAGAGTTCGGCGGTCTGGGACATGGGTCGGTTCCTCCGTGGGGACATTCGCCCCGTTCGGTCAGTAAATGACCTCTTTCATGTATGCCGGGTAACCCTCGTCATAGGCCTTGCCGTCGAAGCCGTCGGTCGAGAGCGCCTCGATGATGTCGCCGGCCGTCGGCAGCGTCGAGCGGTCGACGCGTGCCTCCGGGTCCCACAGGCGCGAGCGTATCAGCGCCTTCTGGCACTGGAAATAGACCCGCTCGGCGGTCACGCAGATGACGCTCTTGGGCGGCTTGCCGTTGATGGCGAAACTCTCGCAGAGGTCCGGATCGGTGGTGATGCTTGCACGGCCGTTGACGCGCAGGGTCTCGCCGACGCCGGGGATCAGGAATATGAGGGCGGCGCGCGGATCGCGGACGATGTTCTTCAGGGTGTCGAGCCGGTTGTTGCCGCGCCGGTCGGGGATCAGCACCGTATGGTTGCCGTCGACGCGCACGAAGCCGGCCGGGTCGCCGCGCGGCGACGTATCGAGCCCCTCGGGCCCGCCGGTGGCGATGACGACAAACGGCGCCTTCTCGATGAACGCCTTGTAGTGGTCCGAGATGTAGTCGATTTCCTTGGTGACGGCACCGCCCTTGGGCTGGCCATAAAGCGCTTCGAGCTGCTCGACCGAGGTAATGCTGTGATCCGGCGCGTCGGTGTCTGGGGTGGCGTTCATGGCTGACGTCTCCTGCTATTGATGGCCGGAAGGATAGCACGCAGATGCCCGCCCGCGCACACCGGGACTCTCCGGCACAAAAAGTCTCTCACGCATAGGCATGCCGGAATCGCGGTGTGCGCCCGATCAGGCTGGCGATGATGGCGAGGTTGCCGGCGTTGAAGGCGACACCGATCAGGAACGCCGTGCGATAGGTGCCGGTCGCGTCGAACACCGCGCCGCCGAGCCAGGAGCCGAGCGCCATGCCGATACCGGCGAACAGCAGCACCAGCCCGGTGCGCCGGCCGGCCTCGGCTGCCGGCAGCAATTCGCGCACGATCACCGGATAGCAGGGCAGGATGCCGCCATAGCCGAGCCCGAACAGCGCGGCGGCGACGTAGAGCCCCGGCAGGCTTTCGACGAAGGCGAGCACCGCGAGCAGCAGCGCCTGGCCCGACGAGAAGACGAAGATGGCGCGCAGGCCGCCGAACCGGCCGCCGAGAAAGCCGACGCCGACGAAGCTGGCGAGCGCCGAGCAGGCGAGCATCAACGACAGGATCTCGGCGCCGCGCGCCGGGTCGTAGCCGAGATCGCTCACATGGCTGATGATGTGCGCCAGCGGCAGGGACATGGCGACGCAGCAGCCGATCGCCGCCGTCGACAGGGCCGCCTGCAACGCGCGCGGTGACATCGGTGGATGCTCCAGTGCCGGCGATCCCGGTCTGTCGCGTGCCACCGACCGGCGCGTCGCGGGTGGTGTCTGGCGCAGGATCAATGCCAGCGGCAGCATCGTCACCAGCGCGAACAGGCCATAATACAGCGCCGCCTGGCGCCAGCCGACGGCGGCGATGAGATGGTGGAAGGCCTGCGGCCAGATCATCCCGGCGAGACCCTGGCCGGAGCCGACGACACCGACGGCGAAGCTCCTGTTGTGCTCGAACCAGCGGGAGATGTTGGCGGTCAGCGGCGCGAACAGGGTCGAGCGGCCGAAGAAGCCGAGCATGCCGCCGTAGATGATGTAGAGCTCGAGCGGGCTGGAGGCGTAGCTGGTGAGGATGCCGCCGAGGCCGATCATGCTGGCGCCGACCACCGCCGGGATCCCCATGCCGCGCCGGTCGAGGCACCAGCCCATGAAGATGCCGCCAACCCCGGCGCCGGCGTATTGCAGCGCATAGGCGATCGACGGCACGGCGCGCGGCCAGCCGAAATCGGCGGCGATCAGTTTCAGGGCAACGACAATGAAATAGATGCTGCCCGTGCCGATCAGCATGAACAGCAGCGAGGCGACGAGCACGATGGTCCGGCGGCGCAGGGCGGGATCGGAGAGGGGGCTCGGCATTGTCTTCCCGATTGCGTTCAGTGACGGGCGATCAGCACCCCTGCCGCGTAGCGTGCCACATGCCGCCCGTTCCGGGCCAGTGCGCGGCGGGACGGGCTGGGTTGCGGTTGCCTGTGGTTGCGGTCGCGCCGCGCGATTTTGAGTTCGCGCGGTTTTGTTGAATAGTGGACACGAAAAATATCCAGACATGGACCGAGTCCGATATGACAAAAAAACCGCCTCACGATCACAGTCATCCTCACACGCTCCTGCCGTCCGACCCGGCATTGCGTGCCAAGGCGATCGAGACCCTGCTCGTCGGCAAGGGGCTCGTCGACCCGGCCGCCGTGGATGCGCTCGTCGACACGTTCTCAAATGACATCGGCCCGCGGAACGGGGCACAAGTCGTCGCCCGTTCCTGGAGCGACCCGGACTACCGTGCACGCCTGCTCGGCGATGCAACCGCGGCGATCGCCGAGCTTGGCTTCTCGGGCATGCAGGGCGAACACATGGTCGCGGTCGAGAACTCGGAGCGCGTCCACAACGTCGTCGTTTGCACGCTCTGTTCCTGCTACCCGTGGCCGGTCCTGGGCTTGCCGCCGGTCTGGTTCAAGTCGCCGGAGTACCGGGCCCGCGTGGTGCGCGAGCCGCGCGCGGTGATCGCCGAGTTCGGGCTCGAACTTTCCGACGACATCGAGATACGCGTCTGGGATTCGACCGCGGAAATCCGTTACCTCGTTGTCCCGCAGCGTCCGGCCGGAACCGAGGCTTTGGATGAGGTCGGCCTGGCCGACCTGGTCACGCGCGATTCCATGATCGGGACCGGCCTGGCGATGCAGCCGGAGGCCAGCTGATGGACAGCGTTCATGATCTCGGCGGCGTGGAGGGCTTCGGGCCCATTCCGGTAGAGGCCGATGAACCAGTCTTCCACGGGACATGGGAGGGCCGGGTCCTGGGGCTGCGGTTCCTCATGGGTTTCTGGGGGCGGTGGAACATCGACGGCAACCGGCATTCGCTCGAGCAGCTCCCGCCGGGCGACTACCTGACCATGAGCTATTACGAGAAATGGGCCGCCGGTGTGGTGAACCTCTCCGTTGAAAAGGGATTGATCACCCGCGGCGAGGTGCGCGCCGGCCAGCCCGATGCGGATGCAGAGCGCGTGACCCCGCCGGTGGACGCGGCGGGCGTTCTGGCATTCCTGCCCAAGGGTCGCCCGTCGAGCCGCGAGATCGATGCGGCACCGGCCTTTAATCTTGGCGATCGTGTTCGTACGGCCCGGAACATGCATTCGGGGCACACCCGGCTGCCGCGTTATCTGCGCGACCGTGTGGGTGAAATCGTTCTGCATCACGGCGCCCACGTCTTTCCGGATATCAGCTTCACGATGGAAGGAGACGCGCCGCAACATCTCTACGCAGTACGCTTTGACGGTCGTGAAATCTGGGGCGACGAGGCCGAGCCCGGCCACTGCGTGACGGCGGATCTTTGGGAGAGCTATCTTGCCCCCGCCGACTGAGCCCGAACGGCCATTTGTCGAGCCGTGGCATGCCCAGATCTTCGGGATGACCCACGCGCTGGCAGCAGCAGGCAGCTTCACGTGGCCCGATTGGGCATCCCACTTCGGTGAAGCGCTCAAACTGGCGTTGAACGCCGGCGGCCCGACCGACGGTTCGGACTACTATGATGTCTGGCTTGTGGCGCTGGAGACCTTCCTCATCGAGCAGGACCTTGCGGACCGCGATAGCCTGGATGATCTGCGTGCGGCCTGGACGGACGCCTATCTGTCGACCCCCCACGGCGCACCTGTTGAATTGAGCAGCAAGGCACTGTCAGGCGCCTGAATTCGCGTGTGCCACGAGCCGCGGTTGCGGTTCAGTCGGATGCGGGAACCAGCGTATCCAGAAAGTCCGACGCAAGCCCGGACAACTCGCTTCGGTTCGCGCCCATGCGCGCTCTTGCGACGAGGCCGTGGGTCACGGAGACGATCATCTTCGCCAGCCTTTCGGCGGTCGGGTGCGTGGGTAGTCGGCCCGCCCCCTGCTCTGCGGCCACGCGATCGGAGATCGCTTTGACACGGGTGGCGTAACCGTGTGCGAGTTTCTTGCGGACGTCTTCGTCCCGCACTGCCATTTCACTTGCAACACTGACGAGTAAGCACCCTTTGGGACGGTTGGTCGTGGTGGCGCAGCGAATGGTCGTTTCGAAAAGTCCCTGGACGGCGCTCCTGACATCAGGCGCATCGGCAAACGCCTTCGTCGGCAACCCGCCGACCGTTTCGGCGTACCGGTCCATCGCGTGCATGAACAGGTCGTGCTTGTTGCCAAACGCCGCATATAGGCTCGGCGGACTGATGCCCATTTGGCTGGTGAGTTCCTCGACCGAAGTCTGTCCGTATCCCTTTGCCCAGAAAATTTCGATGGCGCGATCGAGCACTTCCTCGCGATCAAACGCCCGTGGTCGCCCGCGACTGCGACGTTTCGGGGTCTCTGAATTATTATTCATAGTGATCGCTATATAATTGTTGACGTTTGGGCTGCGATTTATATCCTAGTATTCACTATAAAAATCAACCGTATCGTGGCGCTGGTCTGTGTTCGAAGCCCGTCTCGCGTGCCCACCGGCTGGTTGTGTTTGTCGCGACGAAGCCAACAAGAGAGGTAATCCACATGTCGATCAATACGAGTTCGGCCATCAAAGCGGCTGCCGCAGCTGTTGTTTTGACCGCCGCGGGCGGATCTGCGCAAGCGCAGGAAACGATCAAGGTCACGTTCCTCTCGGGCTTGCCGATTGTCACGACCGTGGTGGCGGCGACTGTGAATACGTTCGTGCCCGAGATCGACAAGGCCCTGGCCAGAACGGGCAAATACAAAATCAACTGGAACCTGGCGCACAGCGGGCAGGTGGTGAAGCCGCGCGGCGAGCTTGAAGGGCTTGAGGCCGGTCTGGGTGATGTCGGCATCGTCGTGACCGCGTTCCATGCGGACAAGGTGCCGCTCTACGAGGTGTCCTTCAAAACACCCTTCACGACGCAAGATCTCGATCTCGTCGGTCGTACGATGAAGAAGCTTGAGGGGCAGTTCCCGGAGTATCAGGCAGGCTGGAAGCAATTCAATCAGATGGGCCTGCACCCGACCGGCACGGTCGAGAATTATGTTCTCATCTCCGAGACGCCGATCAATTCACTCGCAGACATCAAGGGACGAAAAGTTGGTGCTGCAGGCCCGAACTTGCCATGGGTAAAGGCTGTCGGGGCCGCAGGTGTGCAGACCAATGTAGGAGATGCCTACAACAGCCTGACAACCGGAATTTTTAACAACATGCTCGCCTGGAAGCAGGCCATGGGGGCTTTTAAGCTCTGCGAACCGGCACCCTACATGATCGACCCGCGCCTCGGCGCGATCCAGAGCGGCGGGATGAACGTCAATCTCGATTTCTTCGAGGCTTTGCCCTCGGAAGTACGTGTTGCTTTCGTTGATGCGGCGGAAGCCTGGCACGCGGACAACGTTAAACGCGTTGTTGGTGGTGCTGCCAAAGGGTTGGCGCGTTGTGAGAAACAGTTCAAGGCTACGACGTCTGTCATGAGCGATGAAGATCGTGCGACATGGGCGAAGCTGATGCCGAATTTCGCCAAGAACTGGGCAGCGGCGCTGGACGCCAAGGGACAGCCCGGTACGAAGATCTTGACGTCTTACATGGACACGATGCGGGCGGCGAACCAGCCGATATTGCGCCAGTGGGATCGCGAGTAAACGTCTCACTCAGAATTGAAATCCATTCATTGAGAGCGGGGAGTGCCGAATGGCACTTCCCGCGAGTTCATTTATCTCGAGACCTGCGTCAACTTCGTAGATCGTAAATATTAGTTTTAGAGTCTGACGCCCAGACGATCTGGGTGATGCGCGACACGTTGTGGTGCGACGGCAACGTAACCAGGAGTTTGCAACCATGGGTGAGTTGAAGAAGGCGGTGCAATTCGCACAGACAGGTCATCCGCCGGATGTTGTCGAAATCGTCGACATGGAGACGGACCCGGTCGGCCCCGGCGATGTGCTGCTCGACGTCGAAGCCGCTGCGATCAATCCGCCCCACCTGCTGACCCTGGCCGGCGGCTACGGCGTCCAGCCGGAACTGCCGGCTGTTCCCGGCGGTGAAGGGATCGGCATGGTCGTTGCGGTTGGTGATGCGGTCACCGATGTAAAGCTAGGCGAGCGCGTTATGATTCCGTTGTATTCAGGCGGATGCTGGCGCCAGCAAATCGTCGTGCCGGCCGAACGGGTGACCGTCAAATTTCCACCCGAAGGCGATCCGATTCAGTTGTCCATGATCATGGCCAATCCGCCGGCGGCCTGGCAGCTCCTGAACACCGTTGTCGATCTCGAGCCGGGTGACTGGGTCATCCAGAACGCCGCGAACTCGGCGGTTGGCAACTATCTGATGCAACTCGCGAGCATCTACGGTTTTCACACAGTCAATGTCGTGCGCCGTGAGGGGCTCGAAGACCAGATTGCGGAGGCCAGGGGTGATATCTGTATCGTCGATGGGCCCGATCTGGGTGAACGAGTGAAAGCGGCGACGAATGGAGCCGACATCAAGCTCGCCGTTGACGCCGTGGGTGGCGAAGCCACGCAACATCTTGCCGATAGTCTGGCCGAAGATGGCGTGATTGTTTCCTACGGCCTGTTGTCCGGCGAGCCGTGCTCTCTCTCCCCGAAAGACATCATTTTCCGGAATGTGCGTCTCCAGGGCATGTGGACCAGCAAATGGCTCCAGGGGCGGGGGTCGACGCCGGAGTCCCGTGCCGCCGTTTACGACGAACTGCGCGGCTATATTCTCGACGGGCGATTGTCCGCCAGGATCGACGCGACCTATCCGCTCGCGCAGATTAAAGAGGCGGTCACACACGGGATGAACCAGCGCGACGGCAAGGTGATCATCCTTCCCAATGCCTAGCTGATTTCGATGCGGAACCACACAACGCTGGCCGAGACAGCTGCTGCCTTGCGTTCGGGCGATGTCTCTGCGCGCGCGATATGGGATGCGGCACAGGAGCGGCATGAAGACTGCGGTGACCTACTGAACGCCTATCTTGTGTGGGCTGACGAGATGGCGGCTGAATCTGCGAAGGCGGCCAACGCGGCATTCGCTGCCGGTCGCGACCTGGGCCCGCTGCAGGGGTTGCCCATCTCGTTCAAGGACCATTATGGCATCGACGGCCTCCCCACTTATGCGGGCACCTCGAGGCGCTTGCCGGAGAAATGGGAACGCGAAGGGCCTGTCGTTCAGGGGGCCAAGCGACAGCTTTCGGTGATCACCGGGAAAACCCACTCCGTGGAATTTGCCGCGAGCGGCATCGGCGACAACCCGCATTGGGGCGCGCCGCGGAACCCCTGGGACGCCGAACTGCCGCGCGGAACCGGCGGGTCCTCCAGCGGAGCTGCGGTAAGCCTCTGGGAAGGGTCCTGTCGCGTCGCGTTCGGCACGGACACGCGGGGGTCCGTGCGCATTCCCGGTGCCATGTCGGGCGTCGTCGGGCTCAAGATCACCGCCGGTCGCTGGTCGGACGATGGCATCGTGCCGCTCGACCCGGAACACGACACGCCCGGACCGCTGACGCTCTCGGTGCAGGATTCCGCCTATGTGTTTGCGGCCCTTGATCCGGCGCATGTTCGAAATCCGCAGGGTCTGCTCAATAATCTTGAACAGTCGCGTTTGAGTGATTTCAGGATCGGGATTGCGGATGCGTGTTTCTGGGGGGGGTGTTCGCCGGGCGTCGCGGAGGCCGCCAAAGCGGCGTTGAGCGAACTGGAGGCTGCAGGCGCGCAACTGGGTGATGCGGACTCGCCAGAATCCCGTGATCTCGAGGAAGTCTTCATGCGGGGCCGGTTGCTCATGCCGGACCTGTTCGCCTTCATCGAAACCGAACTTCCGGAATGGGCCGAACAACTGGAGCCACGCCTGCAAAAGGGCGCAGAGCGGATGCAGCGTTTGCTGGCGACCGATCATATCAAGCGAAAATTGTGGGTTCGGTCGCTTGCCGAAACGGCCGATCGGTGTTTCGCGAACATCGATGTCATTGCCTGCCCGACGGTGCCACGAACGCCGCCGGTTCTCGTTGATGGCGCCCCGGTGTTTGCAGATGACGATCCACCCGAGCACATCTGTGCGCGCAACACATGCCTGGTCAATTTCTTTGGATGGTGCGCGATTACGCTGCCGGTTGGGTTGGACCAACTCGGGATGCCGGTCGGGCTTCAGCTCATGGCGCCCGGCGGTCACGAGGAAACGCTGCTCGCCGTTGCGTCTGCCGCCGAGAGAACGTTCGGCGATGTGCGGTCAAGACTGGGGACACCGCCGCTGCTCGGCTGAAACAGACGGGCTGCAGCGCGGGCCAAGGCGGGCGTGACCTAAAACTTGCCGTTGTCGTTCTTCCACGCGCTGTGTGGCGGGACGGCTTCGATCGTGTCCCAATGCTCGACGAGTTTTTCCTCGCTGAGCCGGAACAAATCATAGAATGACGTGTGGACCTCATTGCGCGACCCCTCGCTGACGGCGAGCACGAAGTTACCCTCGGCGAGCACACGGTGGAGGCGGTGGTATTCCGTCACAAAGCCCCTGTCGGATCTTGCCTCCAGCGCCGCGCGAAGCGCGGTCGGGCCACTGGCCAGCTGCGGGCTGTGCTGAATGAAATCCTGCCCGTCGATGTAACGCTCCAGATCGTCGAGTTGCCGATGAATGAGAATGTCTTCGACGAAGCATCTTGCGACCTGCCGGTTCGCCGCGGTCAGGGCGTGGTCCGTCACCTCGGTCGGGCCGTCGACCATGGTGAGGCCGGACGGGTTGGGACTTTGCCGCGGCTGGATGTTGTCCCAATGCTCGATGACGTGATCACCATCGAACCGAAAGACCTCGAATCCGATGTTCGATTTCGCGAAGTCATATTCCGTGTGCGCGAACACATAGTCGCCATCCTCGAATGCGCGCACGATGTTGACCCGCGGGGATGTCTTCGAAAGACGCTTGAACAGCGCCTCCAGTCCCTCGCTACCCTCGTGGGTCTGGGGGTTGTGCTGGATGTACTTCGCCTGGTTGACCACAGCGATCGGTGCCGGGTCACCGGTTTCGATGCTTTTCAGCAACGCGCGGATCTGGGCTTTTCTGTTCTGGGACATAGGCGGTGCCACATTTTTCAATCGTTGAACTGGATCTTGCCGATCATACGGACCGGCCCACGCCCTGCGGCCGCGGCGTGTCGGGCCTAGTAGGTTGCACGTCCGCCGCTGAGGTCGAATGTGGCTGCGGTGGTGAACGAGTTCTCTGCCGAGACCAGCCAGGCGACCATGCCCGCGATTTCCTCAACTGCGACGAAGCGTTCGCGTGGAATCTTCGACAGCATGTAGTCCACATGCTCCTGCGTCATCTGGTCGAAGAGGGCGGTCCGCGCCGCGGCGGGCGTCACGCAGTTCACGGCGATGTCGTGGGCGGCGAGCTCCTTGCCGAGCGATTTGGTCAACGCGATGACGCCGGCCTTGGCGGTGCTGTAGGCCGACGCGTTGGGGTTCCCCTCCTTGCCCGCGACGGAGGCCATGTTGACGATGCGTCCGTAACCGCGCCCGATCATGTGGGGTACGACCGCCCTGCAGCAGTAAAAGACACCGTTGAGATCGATCTCCATGACCCGCCGCCATTCGTCGACCGGGTACTCCCAGAGCGGCGCATTGGCCCCGGAAATGCCGGCGTTGTTGACCAGAATATCGATCTGTCCGGATTCATCGGCGACCGTCTGCGCGGCGGCGACGACGTCATCGGACGCGCTGACATCAACATGAAGAGCATGTGCGCCGTCGCCGAGCTGTCCCGCCGTCTCGGTGAGGGCGCGTTCGTCGAGATCCCACAACCACACGTCTGCACCGGAACCGAGCAGGCGTTCGGCGATGGCCCGGCCAATGCCCTGGGCAGCGCCGGTGACGATGGCGATCTTGCCGTCCAGTTCGATCCGGTTTCGGCCGTGCGTCGTGATGTCGCCATTCTTCATCCTGATATTTCCTCGTCCCAGACCGGCCGGCGCACTTCCGGGTCGATGACCCGCAGGTTCCGCGCCTTCAATTGTCCGATGCGGTCCATGTCGGCGTCGCTGAGTGTGAATTCGTAGATGCCGATATTCTCCTCGATCTCGGAGAATTCCAGCGCCCGCGGCACGATGCCGACATCAGGTTGCTGGATCAGCCAGCGCAAGGCGACCTGGGCCGCGGTTTTGTTGTGGGCTGCCGCGATATCGAGGATCACCGGATCGTCGAGCATCGCACCGCGCGCCAAAGGCGCATGGCAAGTGATGAGCAGACCGTGCTTGCGGCACGCGGCGATGAGCCGGTCCTGATTAATATAGGTGTGATACTCGATCTGGTTGGTGACCAGGGGTTCGGGGCATTTGGCCATCGCCTCGTCGAGCAGGGGAATGGTGAAGTTCGACACGCCGATGTTGCGCGCCAGCCCGTCGCGTTTGGCCTTGGCCAGGGCGCCGAGGGTTTCGGCCAGCGGCACATTTGGCTGCGGCCAGTGGATCAGCAGCAGGTCGACATAGTCGAGGCCGAGGGTGTCGAGGCTGGTCTCGACTGAGCGCGCGAAATCGTCGGCCTTCGCATTCTCTTCCGTCACCTTCGTGGTGACCCAGATCTCCTCGCGCGGCACGCCGGACGCGCGGATGCCTTCGCCGACCCATTGCTCCGTGCCGTATTTGCGCGCCGTGTCGATATGGCGGTAGCCGCAGTTGAGCGCGTGCAGAATAAGTTCGACCGCGCGCTCGGGTTCCGGGAACAGCATCGTGCCATAGCCGACTGCCGGGATGGCGGCACCGTGGGAATTTATCGTGTGGGCAGGGGACATGGACTTCCTCGGGCGTTATTCGGGCGCGTCTTGATAGACGGCGGATTTACGCCGGGCAACGACCTGGGCCAGCCGCGACATTGCGGCAGGCTCGAAATCATGGGTCGGCGGTTGTTCATGTTCGAAGTTGCCGACCCGGTCTTCGCCACGCACGAGGGTCGCGCTGTCTTTCTCGATCAGGCGTTGGCGCACATTCGGCGTGACGTAGCGGATGGCGATCCCGATCCGGCTTTCGGCCGCGCGATTGGGTTCGGACGCGTGGGCGACATTCACATGGTGCAGCGATATCTCGCCCGGGTTCAGGACCAGATCCACGGCGTCGTTGCCATCGAATGCGCGTTGCATGACCTGTCCGCGCGACAGCAAATTGTCGGCGTCAAAAGTCTCGTCATGAACGGTCGTGTCCCATGTATGGGACGCCGGGACCATGCGCATGCAGCCACTCTCCACCGTGGAGGGGGACAGTGCGAGCCAGGCCGAGACGATCTCGGGATTGCTGAGGCCCCAATAATTTCCGTCCTGATGCCAGGAGACGAACGACTTGCCGTCCGGAGGCTTCACGAACAGGGTCGACGTCCAGCACAGGAGGTCGGGCCCGAGCAGACACTCGACGGCATCGAGGATATCGGGTGTCCGCACGATGTCGGCCATCCAGGTTGTCACCAGGTGGAGTTTCTGCGCCTCCACGCCATGCATCAGTTCGGGATGGCTGGCCTGCATCACCTCGAGGCTGGCACGGTGCCGCTGCGCGTCGTCCGCGGCCATCGCCCGGACAGGAAACAGGAACCCGTCGCGTTCGTAACGCGCGACCTGGCTGGGGGTCAGGTGATTGGCCATGGCGAAACCTTATGGCGTGACCGCACCGAGCGCAAAGAGCGGTGTGACCGGTGATGCACATTTATGTCGGGGCGAATCGACTGCGTGGCCCAGTTTTCTAACGGTCGCCACGGTGCCGCACTCGACCTGTCGGGCGCGGGCCAACGCGTCTGAAATGGAAACAGATACATGGGCTTCACCCCGATCCACTTCACCGAGGAAGACCGGATTTTCCAGGACCAGATCCGCCGGTTCGCCGAACGCGAAGTCGCGCCCATCGCCGACGAGATCGACCATGAGGACAGGTTCCCGGCCGAGGTGATTCCAAAATTCGGTGACCTGGGCCTGCTGCAATGGAGCGTGCCCGAAGAATATGGCGGGCCCGAGGGATCGCTGACCATGCTGTGCATCGCGCGCGAGGAGCTGGCGAAATATTCCCTGTCGCTGTCGGTGATGGTGGGAGAGAACGGCAACGGCATGGCGCTGCCGCTGTTGTTCGGGGGCACCGACGCGCAGAAGGCGAAGTATTTCCCGCTTCTGGCGAAGGGGCGGACCCTCGTCGCATTCGCGCTGTCCGAGCCCGAGGCCGGGTCGGACGCCGCGGCGTTGCGTACCCGCGCTGTGCGCGACGGCGACGACTGGTTGATCACCGGGAACAAGATTTTCGTGACCTGCGGGCCGGTGGCCGACTATGTGCTGGTGCTGGCGCGGACCAACGACGCGCCGCGCGCCAAGGGCGTGTCGGCGTTCATCGTCGACACATCTTTGGCCGGTGTGACGCGTGGGCCGAAGAACAAGAAGATGGGCTACAACGGCGCCACCCCGAACTGTGATTTCTTCTTCGAGGACGTCCACGTTCCCGCCGACGCCATGGTCGGCGGCGACGGCGAAGGCTTCGCGATCGCCATGAAATGCATGGAGTTCAACCGGCCCGCCATGTCGGCGTCGGCGCTCGGCATCGCCCAGGGGGCGCTTGAACAGGCGGTCGCCTTTGCCAAGGAGCGCGAGCAGTTCGGCAAGCCGATCGCCGAGTTCCAGGGCCTGCAGTTCATGATGGCGGATATGGCCATGCAGATCGAGGCGGCGCGCGCGCTGCTCTATGAGGTGACCGCACGCTACGATCGCGGCGAGATGGACGGCTATGGCGCGCTGTCGGCGATGGTGAAGACGCTGGCAAGCGACGCGGCGATGAAGGTCACCACGGATGCCGTCCAGATCCTCGGCGGGTACGGCTACATGAAGGAATTCCCGGTCGAGCGCATGATGCGCGACGCCAAGGTGACCCAGATTTTCGAGGGCACCAACCAGATCCAGCGCATGCTGATCGCGCGGGATCTTCTCAAATAGATGGCGCGCCTATCGTTATGGCCGCACAGCGTTGAAGGAATTCCGCGATGGACCGCGTGATCGAACAACTAGAGGCCGCTTGGCGCGACATTGTCGTTCATCTGGGGACGCCTGAATTCTATTCCCAGATTGGGCTGGCCCTCGTGGCGCTGGTGAGCGCCTGGGTGCTGACCGTGATCCTCAAGGGCCGGGTCCGGGTCTTTCGCGACGTGCCGCAGCCGGGGACACTCCACGATGTGCGCCTCGCACTGCACAATGCGCACAGCTTGTTGCTCCCGATCATCGTCGTGTTGCTGCTGGCGATCGCGACCCCCATCAGCTTGTCCGTCGTTGGCGAGGCCTGGTTGGTGCGTGCCGTGCAAGGTGTTGCCGTCATCCTGCTGGTCTACAGCCTGGCGAGCCGCTTCATCGGCAGTACGACGATCGTCTTTATCCTGAAATGGATTGGCGTGCCGATTGCCCTGCTGTTCATCGTCGGCCTGTTGGACGAAGTCACCGGCCATCTTGAAAGCGTATCCTTCGCCGTCGGCAACATTGAGATCACGTTGCTCGCCGTCCTGCGGACGTTCCTGTTCGGCATCCTGCTGTTCTGGTTCGGCCGCGTGTCGAACGCCACGGGTCAGCGGGTCATCCGCAATCGAACCGGGCTCGATGTGAGCACCCGCGAAGTGGTCGCGAAACTGTTCGAGATCGGCATCTACGTGGTGATGCTGCTCTTGCTGTTGAACGTGGTCGGCATCGACCTCACCGCGCTGGCCGTCTTCGGCGGGGCGTTGGGTGTCGGCCTCGGTTTCGGGCTGCAGCAGATCGCCTCGAACTTCGTCTCAGGCATCATCATCCTGCTCGATCGGTCGATCACCATCGGCGACTTCATCGAGTTGGAGGACGGCCGTTCCGGCACCTTGCGCGAACTCACCATGCGGTCCGCGACGCTCGAGACCTTCGACGGCAAGGACATCATGGTGCCGAACGAGCAGTTTATCACCACGACCTTCGTCAACTGGACCCACTACAATCAGAAGCAGCGCTATTCGCTGAACTTCCAGGTTGCCTACGACACCGACCTCGAGGCGATGTTCGAGATCGTGCGTGAAACAGTTCAGAGCCACCCGAAAGTGATCACCGGCGACGATCTGCCGATCGCCGAACGGGCGGACGCGGAAATCGAGAGCTTCGGCGATTCCGGCATCAATATCCTGGTCGAATTCTGGATGGAGGGGATCGACGACGGCGACAACCGCGTCGGGGCCGACCTTCTGATGATGATCTGGACCGCGCTGCGGGCCAACGACATTCACATCCCGTTCCCGCAGCGCGAAGTCAGGGTCCTGGGGGACGTCAAAACCTCCTGATAACCGGGGCTTTGGCGATGTTGTACTGAACCGTTGGAATTTCTCGGGCGGTGCGGTGTTTGTCTTCCTGAGGCCGTGGCGTTGCCACGCGATACAGCTATTGCGTCCATAGACAATCCGGGGAATTTCGCAGCATGACCGAGACCGCAACGCCGGATAATAATATCGCGGCGCCCGCGCCGCGTGAAATCGTCTACCGCCACCGCGTGGTGACCCGACTGACCCATTGGATCAACGCGCTGTGTTTCACATTGCTGCTGATGAGCGGGTTGCAGATCCTCAACGCGCACCCGGCTCTCTACTGGGGCCAGTTCGGCGCGGACAACGACACCGCCTTCATCGAGTTTTTCGCTGCGCGTCCCGACGGCGGGGAGCTCGCGGGCTTCACCCGTATCGGGCCTATCACCATCGAGACCACCGGCCTGTTCGGGGTCTCCAACGACAGCGACGGGGACGTGCGGGTCATCGCCATGCCGGGCTGGGCCACGATCCCGACGAACCGGGATTTGGCCACCGGCCGACGGTGGCATTTCTTCTTTGCCTGGCTGTTCGTCATCAACGGCCTTGTCGCCGTGGGGGCCAGCCTGCTGAACGGGCATTTGCGCCGCGACCTGTTGCCCGAGCGGCGCGAACTGCGCCCGCGCCATATTCTGCACGACCTGTGGAACCATGCCCGCCTCAAGCTGCCCAAGGGCGATGCGGCCAAGCGCTACAACGTGCTGCAGAAGGGTGCCTATCTCGGCGTCGGCCTGTTGCTGGTCGTGATGATCATGACCGGCCTCACCATGTCGCCGGGGATCAACGCCAGCGCACCCTGGATGCTCGACTTGTTTGGCGGCCGACAGTCGGCGCGCACGATCCACTTCCTCGCCGCCAGCGCGACGGTGGCGTTCGTCGTGGTGCATCTGGCGATGGTGCTGCTCGCCGGACCCATCAATGAAATTCGCTCCATGATCACGGGCCGCTTCGTCGTGCCCCCGGAGGACAAGTCATGACCCGTAAACTCCTCACCCGCCGTTCCTTTCTGCATGTCGGCACCACGGCCGCGATCGCCGGGGTCGGCTATGCCGGGTATCGCGCGATGAGCGCGCCGGGGTTCCTCGGCGTTCTGGAATCTGCCGAATACGCGACCCTGAATGCCCAGCGCGCGTTGTTGGCAGGACAGCCCCTGGCGCGCGAGTTCAGTCCGTCGGACATGTCGCCGGTGTTCAAGGCCAACGGGACCACGATGCCCGGCGGTGTGGCGTATCAGGAATTCCTGGCCAACAATTTCAGCAGCTGGCGGCTGCGCGTCGACGGGCTGGTCGCCAACCCGATGAGCCTGTCGCTGGCGAATCTCAAACAGCTGCCCCAGCGCACCCAGATCACGCGCCATGACTGCGTCGAGGGCTGGAGCGCGATCGGCAAATGGACCGGCGTGCCGCTCGGCCACATCCTCGAGCAGGCCCAGCTGGCACCCAACGCCCGTTACGTGATCTTCCATTGCGCCGACGACGTCTATGAGGACAGCGGGCGCTACTATGAAAGCGTCGATCTGTTCGATGCCTTCCATCCCCAGACGATCCTGGCCCACAGCATGAACGACCAGGCGTTGCCGGTCGCCCACGGCGCACCCCTGCGCCTGCGGGTCGAGCGTCAGCTCGGCTATAAGCATGCCAAGTATCTGATGCGGATCGAGGTCGTCGACAGCTACAAGAATGTGGCGCAGGGCAATGGCGGCTTCTGGGAAGACCGCGGTTACGAGTGGTACGCCGGGATCTAGGCGGGATCTAGGCGGAACTCTGCGTCGGGATCTAGCCGACGCCCCCATAGGCGATGCCCGACAGCTCGGTCATTTCCTTCTTCCATGTCGTCAGATCATCGACGGTGAATTCCGAAATATGCTCGTGGCCACAGGCCCGGGCGAGAATCTCGATCAGCTCGACCGCAGCGCCGAAGAAGCGCGCGAGGCGCTGGGCTGATTCATCGACGATCAGCCGCGACACGAGATGCGGCTGCTGGGTGGCGATGCCGACCGGGCAGTTGTTGCTGTGGCACGCGCGCATGCCCAGGCAGCCGATCGCCTGGAGTGCCGCATTCGAGACGGCGATGGCGTCCGCACCGAGCGCGAGGGCCTTGGCGAAATCCGCGGGCGTGCGCAGGCCGCCGGTGATGACCAGGGTGACATCTTTTCGGTCGGCTTGGTCCAGATGCCGGCGCGCCCGGGCCAGTGCGGGAATTGTCGGGACCGAAATATTGTCGCGGAAGATCAGCGGGGCGGCGCCGGTCCCGCCGCCGCGTCCGTCGAGGATGATGTAGTCGCAGCCGATATCGAGCGCGGCGTCGATGTCCTTCTCGATGTGCTGGGCCGAGAGCTTGAAGCCGATGGGAATGCCGCCCGTGGCCGCGCGGACGTCTTCGGCGAAGTCCCTGAACTGGGCGCGTTCGGTCCACTCCGGGAAGCGGGCCGGCGAGATGGCAGCGGTGCCCTCCTCGAGGCCGCGGACCGCCGCGATCTTGCCCTTCACCTTGTCGCCGGGCAGGTGGCCGCCCGTGCCGGTCTTGGCGCCCTGGCCGCCCTTGAAATGGAAGGCCTGCACGTTGGCCAGCTTCTCCATGGAGAAGCCGAAGCGTCCCGATGCGAGCTCGTAGAAGTAGCGTGAATTTTCTTCCTGTTCCTCGGGCAGCATGCCGCCTTCGCCCGAGCAGATACCGGTGCCGGCGAGCTCGGCGCCACGCGACAGCGCGACCTTGGCGGGCTCGGACAGGGCGCCGAAACTCATGTCCGACACGAACAGCGGGATATCCAGCTTCAGGGGCCGCTTGGCGCCCGGGCCGATCGTGACGTCGGTGCCCACATGGGTCTCATCGAGCAGCGGTGGCGTATCGAGCTGGCCGGTGACGAACTGGATGTCTTCCCATGTCGGCAGCTGGTCGCGCGGCACGCCCATCGCGGAGACGAGGCCATGATGGCCGGTCTTCTCCAGCCCGTTGGCGGCATATTCCTGGATGCGGCCGACAAACGGTTCCTCGGGCGCACCATGGGGGTCCTGGTACAGGCCCTGATAGTTGTCCCGGTCATAGGGCTGCGGGTTGTCCGCCTCCCATGCCGCGATCTCGTCGGCGTCGACCAACACCTCGCCATCCTCGATCCAGGCGCTGAACTTCTCCAGCCGTTCGGAGTTGGCATAGGCGCTGATGCCGGTGTCGTAGCGGAAGTCCCAGCCATGTAGTCCGCAGATCAGATCCTCGCCCTGGATGCTGCCGTCGGCGAGCAGGGCGCCGCGGTGCAGGCAGCGGCCATACAGGACCGAGACGTTTTCGTCATAGCGCACGACGACGAGATCGACCCCGCCGACGAGGGCATAGGCGGGTTGGCGGTCCGGGAGGTCGTCCCATTGGGCAATCGCGGTTTTGTTCATCGCGGAGAAATCCTTCTAGTTCGAATTGGTATCGCGAAAGCGTGTTGGTATTTCGGTGACCGGCTGGGTTTCTTCACATTCACCCATCCGGCCCACCACGCGGCTGTACCAGCGCGCGCCCGGCGCGGCGGTGACGCCGTGCAAAAGCACGCTCAGGAAAACGGTCATGACGACCGTGGCCATGATCACCGCCGCCTGCGCGGATTCATTTTCACCGAGCACCAGCAGGGCGAACAGGATGGAGGCCAGGCCGCGCGGACCGAACCAGCCGAGGAACAGCCAGGTCGGGAGATTGAGGCCGGTGCCGAGCAGGCTGAGAATCACGGGAATGATGCGCACGATGGTCAGGCTGGCGACGGCATAGAGGAATACCGAGACCGTAATATCGTCGATCACCTGGGGCACCATGACGGCACCGAACAGGAAGAATGTCAGCAGGGTGAGCAGCTGGCCTTCTTCCTCGACGAAATCGAACAGGAACTCGCACATGCCGCGATGCACGTTGCCGACGGTCACCCCGGCGACGAAGGCGGCGATGAAGCCGTTGCCACCGATCAGTTCGGCCAGCGCGAAGGCCGCCAATGCGACGGCCAGCGCGCCCAGGCCCTGGAACGCCCGGGTCATCCAGCCGGCCTCGGAGGCGCGATCGATCAGGCGGCCGCCCGCATATCCCACCGCGAGGCCTGCGAGAGGCCCGAGCGTGACTTGCAGCGCACCGAAGGTGATCCATTCGGACGCGCTTTGCGCCGGGCCTTCCATGGCCATGGCGAGGCTGACGAAGACGAGGACCACCGGCAGGGCGATGCCATCGTTGAGGCCGCTCTCCGCGTTCAACGTCTGGCGAATGCGGACCGGCACGGCCTTGTTGGTGACGACCGCCTGCCCAAGCGCCGCGTCGGTGGGGGCGAGGATGGCCGCGAGCAACGCGGCTTCGAAAATCGGCAGGCCGGGGAATATGGCCAGGGCGGCAAGCGCGCCGGCCAGGATGGTCAGGGGCAGGCCGATCAACAACATGCGGCTGGGCAGATTGTGATAGCGCCACAGGGTCCGCACATCGATGCGCGCCGCGTCGGTGTAGAGCACCAGCACCAGGGTGATCTCGGCGATGAGCTCGATCGCCTCGCCGGAGAAATCGACATTGACGAGATGCAGTCCGAGCGGCCCGGCCGCGATGCCGAAAGCCACAAACAGGATCGGCGCCGTGAGTATCGAATTGCTCAACTTGGCGGAGACGAGACCGAATGCGATCAGCCCGACGGCGAGGACAAGGAATGTCTGGGGTTCCATGGGCGGAGGACTCTCGGGTCGGGGAAACGCGCTTCCAACTTTGACGTTCTGGGACGGCAGAAGGTTACACCGAAACTTTGATACGCCGCGTAACCATTCGCGTTAGCGTGGCGTCTAACGAATATGGCACCTGATCCTATCCAGCCTGCGGGAGCAGCATTGTGACCCAAGATGAAAAAACACCGGCACTGACCTGGCACAGAGTGTCGGGGACGGATGATCTGCCGGAAGGACGGGTCAAGACCGTCACCGCCGGGACCCGCACGCTCGCGCTGACCCATTATCAGGGCCAGTACGGTGCGATGGACAATCACTGTCCGCATCAGGGCGGGCCGCTGGGTGAGGGGTCGATCGAGGGCTGCTGGCTGCGTTGCCCCTGGCATGGATGGGACTTTGACCCCCTGACCGGCAAGCCGCCGGGCGGGCATGAAGATTCGGGCCAGGAAACATTCCCCGTCGAAGCCCGGGAAGACGGCATCTATATCGGCCTCCCCGCCGAGCCGGAACACACACAGACCGTGTCCGACGTGATGGCCGAGACCATGGTCAACTGGGGTGTGCGCCGGGTGTTCGGCATGGTCGGTCATTCCAACCTGGGGCTCGCCGACGCGCTGCGGCGGCGCGAAGTGGCGGGCGATCTCACCTTCATCGGGGTGCGCCATGAGGGCGCGGCTTCGTTCGCCTGTTCCGGCTATGCCAAGCTGACAGGCCAGCCCGCCGCCTGTCTGTCAATTGCCGGGCCGGGTGCGACCAACCTGATGACCGGCTTGTGGGACGCAAAGGTCGACCGCGCGCCCGTGCTGGCGCTGACGGGCCAGGTCGATGTCCAGGTGTTCGGGCCGGGTGCCTTCCAGGAGATCGATCTCTCGGCCGCATTCGCGCCGGTCGCAGCGTTCAGCCAGACGGTGCTGCACTCCTCGCGCCACGTCGAACTGATGACCCTGGCCTGCAAGACCGCGCTGGTCGAACGCGACGTGGCGCATCTGATCTTCCCCGACGACGTCCAGACTCTGGCGGCGGGCGACGCCAAGCCGTCGGGCCCTGCGGGACGCGTCTCCCCGACCGCGATCATGCCGCCGGGAGAATCACTCGACCAGGCCGGCGCGCTGATTGAAACCGCAAAACGCCCAATGATCATCGTCGGCTATGGTGCGCGCGATGCCATGGACCAGATCGTCGAGCTGGCCGAGCGGTTGAACGCGCCCGTGCTCACGACCTTCAAGGCGAAGGGCCAGATCGCAGACGATCATCGTCTGGCCGCGGGCGTCCTGGGACGCTCGGGGACGCCGGTCGCCAGCTGGTTCATGAATGAATGCGACCTGATCGTGACGTTCGGGGCGTCGTTCTCAAACCACACAGGCATCGATCGCGCCAAACCCATCATCCAGATCGACTTCGACCGGATGTCACTGGGCAAGTTCCATCCCGTCGATGTTCCGGTCTGGGCCGAGGTGGGCGCGACCGCCGCGCTGTTGCTCGACTGGCTGCCCACGGAGGCCGGCTGGGTCGACCAGACGCCGGAAGTGGCCGAGCGCCGTCGGCTCTGGCTGGAGGAGAAGGCCTCGCGCGTCGCCGACGATCTGGGCAACGGCATTTCCTCGGCGGCGATCTTTCATGCGGTGTCACAACGCGTGCCGGACGACGCGATCATCGCGGTCGATGTGGGCAACAACACCTATTCATTCGGCCGCTACTTCGAATGCCGTCGCCAGTCGATCCTGATGTCGGGCTATCTGGGTTCGATCGGCTTCTCGTTTCCCGCGGCGATGGGGGCCTGGGCGGCGACCCGGGATTTCGAGGAACAGAAGGGCCGCAAGGTGATCTCGATCAGCGGCGATGGCGGCTTCGGCCAGTATATGGGCGACTTCAACACCGCCGTGAAGTACGGCATGGATATCACCCACATCCTGGTGAACAACGGCCAGCTGGGAAAGATTTCCAAGGAACAGCAGGCCGGCGAGTGGGAGGTCTGGCAGACCTCGCTGCACAATCCGAGTTTCGCGGCCTATGCGAAGCTCTGCGGCGGGTTCGGACAGAAGGTGACCGATGCCGACCAGCTGGAGGCCGCGATTCAGGCGGGGCTCGATCATGATGGCCCGGCGATCATCGAAATCATGGCTGACGCCCAGTTGATTTAGAGGCGGTGATTTGACGCCGCGCCGACGCGTTCCCGCGGGGATGAGTTTTCAAGGAGTTTCAAGATGAGCAGTACGGATTGGCAAAAACTTGGTGCCGTGGCACCGACGGCGCTGGCAGGCGCGCGCGATGCGGCCCATGGCGCGGCACAATGGCCGAGCCGGGCCGCGCGTGCGGCCCTCGCGGCCGCCGAAGACGACAGCCATTCGAACCTCGGCTGGGACGGCGCGACCGGTTTGTTGCGCAGTCACGATCTCGGCGATGGGCACCGGATTGGCTTTTCGATCGCGCGGTTTGCACTCGTGCACATGACCGAGACCGGCATTGTTGATGAGTGTGCACTCGCGGGCCGCGATCGCGGTGACGTCATAAGCTGGCTAAACGGCATTGCGGCGGTCGCGGACGGAGATCCGTCCTGGCTGGACCGGGTGCTGCCCTACGAATTGCCGTCGGCTGTTGGCGCGGATTCAAGTGTTTCGCCGGATCCCGCGGCGCTGGCCGAGCTGGAGCGCTGGTATGCCAACGCGGCCGGGTTGCTCGACGAGATCACCGCCGCAGACCCCGCCGCATCGGATGTGCGCTGCTGGCCGCATCATTTCGACATCGCCACCCTGATCACATTGGCGGGCGAGGGGGAAGAGGCCACCACCATCGGCGTCGGCATGTCGCCCGGCGACGGGTCCTACGCCGACCCGTATCTGTATGTGACGCCCTGGCCCTATCCGCCGGCCGATGCGCTGCCGGATCTGCCGGCCATCGGCCATTGGCACACGGACGGGTTCGTCGCGGCGATCGTCACGGCCGAGCGTGTTGTCGACGTGGCCGATCAGGGAACCGCCGTTCGGGGTTTTCTACATGACGCCATTGCGGCATGCCGCGCGGTGCAGGACGGCGGCTAGACCTCGTTCGCGCGCGCGGCCAGGATCGCGGCCACCAGGTCATCGGGCATGTCCTCGGGCACGGGTGCATCACCACGGGTGAATGCCGAGCGGCCAAGCGCGATGGTGTTGCGGTAGGCCTTCAAATAGGCCCGGCAGTCCTCGCAAATCTTCAGATGCACGTCGAAGGTCTGGCGCTGGACCGCGGACAGCTCGCCTTCGAAATACTCGGCGATGAAATCCTCGAACTCGTCGCAGGTGATATGCCCGGGCATGGCCTTCAACATCGCGCCCTTCGCCAGTCGTGTGATTTTGTTGTTCATGTGTCTTCCCTTCGCGCGAGGACGGGTTCGAGCAGCAGCTTCAGGGCTGAGCGGGCCCGGTGCAGCCGGGTTTTGACTGCGCCCTCGCTTGTCTCAAGAAGTTCGGCGGTTTCCCGCACGCTGAACTCCTCGATGTCGCGTAGCAGCAGGACGATGCGGTAGCTCTCGGGCAATTGTTCAATGGCGTCGCGCACCACGCTGCCGACCTTGGTCTTGTCGATCACATCGTCGAGGGACAGATAATCGTCCTCAGGTCGTTCGATGCGGCAGCCCATCATGCTGAATTCGGGCATCAGCGGCTCGATCGATTGTTCGGGGCGCCGTGCGCGGGCCCGGAGTTGCGACAGGGCGCTGTTGACCACGATCCGGTGCAACCAGGTCGAGAGCTTCGAGCGGCCTTCGAATTTCTCGATCTTGCCGGCGGCGGAGATCAGCGCGTCCTGCACGCAGTCGCGCGCGTCTTCCTCGTTGCCAAGAATCCGGCGGGCAACGGCGAGCATCGGGCCGCCATAGTGCGTCACCAGATCGGCGAACGCCGGCTCGTGCCCGGCGCGGAGGCCATCGAGCAGCGTGTGCTCCGCCACATCGGCGGCGCCTGCGTCCGTGCCCTGGTTCCCGGGGGTGCCCGTTCCGTCCAAGCTGATCTCCTGGCCCGGGCACTGAAGCCGCCCGCGCCGGGAGTTTAGGCCCTATCTATCGTTGGATGCCAACCGGTTCGCGTCGGCACAGGAGATACCAGGGTCATGAATGCCTCGGTGGCCGCAGCTGCCAGCGTCGCGATACCGCCGCACCCCAGCACACGTCGATTGTCGGTCGGACATGTGGCGCCAAATTGATTTCGGTCAACTGGCCGAGGCGGCAAATGATTTACAGGTTGTCGCGCACAATGGGAGGTCAGCGATGCCTGACATCATGCAAGTTCTGGCGGAAGACCACGCGAATATGCGCGCACTGATGCAGTTGCTCGAAAATGAGGTCGACAAGATGGCCAATGGGGGCCGTGCGGATGTGGACATGATTTCCGCAGTTGCCGAATACCTGCTTGAGTATCCGGACCGATTCCACCATCCGGTTGAGGACTTGCTTATCGAGGGCATGCGGGCGGCGGGTGCGGTGCCGGCATCGTCGGTCGATGCGCTCGAGGCCGAACATAGGCGGATTTCGCGCCTGGCCGGCGAACTCCATGAAGCCGCTGTTGCGGTCACATCCGAGCAAACCATGCGCCGCGACGCGTTCGTCGAGTGCGCCCGCCATTATATCTCGGCTCTGGGCCGTCACATGGACATTGAAGACACCGATTTCTTTCCGCGTGCGGAAGAGTCCCTCAGCGCGGAAGTCCGGGCGGCCATTGCCGCGCGATTGCCTGATCTGGATGATCCTCTGTTCGGGACCGCCACGCGCGATCGTTATCGCGCGTTGAGCGAAGCGCTTCTCGCTGAATAGCGGGCTGGTGCCTAAAGTTGCACCTGTGCGTCACGCGCAAGATCAAAATTTATCGTCCCACGAATTCGACTGGAGACCGTGGTCACGACCGGGTGATAGCCGTAGAGCACACAGCGGATCCGGATATCCGCCAGAACATTGGTCAGGGTGATGTCGAATGGTGTGGTTTTGTTGGGGCGGGTCGTTATCCCGTCGCGCTCGAAGCTGCACCGCGCGCCAGCCGGGTTCGTGGCGATCGTGACATCATGGGTGGTCCACTCCCGGCGGTGAGTGCAGGCCGCAAGGACAATCATTCCGAGCGTGATGAGAACGAAGGCTTTTCTCGACATTCCAAAACTCTAACGACAGTCGGGGGTGTCGTATGTGTTTGTCCTGCACATACGATGGTCTGGTTCGGATTCTGCCTGTCCATGACAGTATATGCTAGCCTTTGCGCGCAGTTTGAATTGGGAGGATTGGCATCATGGCGGAACAGGTTTCATTCGCGGCATCGCCGGGCCGGGTCGTGGACATTGCCGCCGATATCCGGGCCGGCAGTTGCACGCCGATGGATGCGGTGCAGGCCTGTCTCGACCGGATTGCGGATGTGGATGAGCATGTGAAAGCCTGGGTCTCGTTGGATACCTCCGGCGCGCTTGCGGCCGCCGCGGAGATGAACCGCGAGGCCAACGACGGTATGCTGCGTGGCCCGCTGCACGGCGTGCCCATCGCCATCAAGGACATATGTGACGTCGCCGGCTGGCCGACCAGGTGCAACAGTCGCACCCGATCCGATGCCCCTGCGGCATCCGCCGATGCCGAGATTGTGACCGCCTTGCGCACCGCCGGCGCGATCATACTGGGCAAGACCCACACCACCGAGTTCGCCTATTACGATCCGTCGCCGGCGCGCAATCCACACAATATTGGACACACGCCTGGCGGCTCGAGCAGCGGATCGGGTGCGGCGATCGGCGCCGGCATGGTGCCCGCGGCGATCGGAACCCAGACCGTGGCGTCGGTGAACCGGCCCGCAGCCTATTGCGGGGTCGCCGCCTTCAAGCCCTCCACCCGCTCCATGGCCACCTACGGCATCGCGCCGCTGGCGCCGGTCTATGACACGCCGGGGTTCTTCGGCTGGTCGGTCGCGGATGCCTGTTACATTTATGACGCTGTGCGCCCGCCCCATGCCCGGCCGGACGCCGGTCTCGATGAGGACGTCCGGGTGATCGTCATGAACGATCCCTTCCTGTCGGAAGCCACGGATGAGATCATCGCGGCGCGCGACGATGTGGCGGGCCGGTTGCGCGATGCGGGGCATGATGTCGTACAAATGGATTCGCCCATTTCGCTCGAGGACCTTAATGAGTTGCAGGGCCACACGACCGAATATGAACTGGCCCGCGTGCATGCCGGGCTGCTCGAATTTCCCGAGAACCAGGTGGGTGCGGTTCTGCGCCAGTCGGTGATCGACGGCAACGAGATCGACGATGTGGTCTATCAGGCCGAACGCCGCCAGATCGACGCTATGCGCGTGGCGTTCCTCGATGCGGTCACGCCGACCGATCTGGTGCTCTGGCCTGCGGCGCCGGCCACCGCGCCGGAAGGGCTCGAATGGACCGGGGACCGGCGTTTCATCGCTCCCTGGACAGCGCTCGGCGGGCCGGTTGTGTCTATGCCATCCGGGCTGGGTGCAGGCGACATGCCGATCGGCATGTTGCTGGCCGGTATGCCCGGCTATGACCGCTATGTGGCGCGGGTCGCGCCGCGCCTGGCCGAGGCCGTTCCCCAGGCCGCATAAGAGGTTTACCCCATGGAATGGATGATCAAATGCGTGTCCAAGCCGGACATGGCTGCACGGCGCGAGGCGACGATCGCCGCGCATATCGAACATCTCGACAAGTTCAAGGCGGAGACCTGGTATTCCGGGCCGATGATGGTCGGCGACGGGTCGAACGCGAATGGCAGCTTTCGGGTCGTCGATTTCCCCGACTATGCCAGTACCAGGGAATATATCGACACCGACCCCTACACGACGGCCGAGATATTTCGCCGGATCGACATTGAGCCCCTGCAGCCATGGACGGATGTGCGCCAGCGTGACTATGCCCAGACCGACGGTCGCGCCCAGTTCATTGTGATCGCGCGCACCGACCCGCAGTCAGCGGCGCAGGCTGCGGATGTCGGGTCGGACGTCCTGGCCCGGTACCGCGACCGGATCGTGTTTGCGGGCGCGCTTATGGATGACGCGCGCGCGGCGGTGAGCGGCGCGCTGTATGTCATCGATGTGGAGGACCGGCCGGGCGTGGACGCGTTCCTCGCCGATGAACCCCTGTCGCGCGGTCCCGAGGGCCGCAGTCTAACAATCGAGCGTTGGCGTTTCGGTCACGTTTAAATTGCAGCCGTTCAGGACATTTGGGCCCATTGGGGCCGCGAGGAGAGAACATCATGACCAGTGCCGTCATCGTATCAACTGCCCGGACCCCGATCGGGAAGGCCTATCGGGGGTCCTTCAACAACACCACGCCGGCAAAGCTCGGCGGTATCGCGATCAAGAACGCCGTCGAACGCGCCGGGATTGAGCCCGAAATGGTCGAGGATGTGCTCATGGGCTGCGCCAACCCCGAGGGTGCGACCGGACAGAATTTCGCGCGCCACGCGGCGCTGTGGGCGGGCATCCCGGTGACCGCGGGTGCGGCCACGATCAATCGGTTCTGCTCGTCGGGGCTGCAATCGATCGCGTCGGCTGCGAACCGGGTGGTGATGGACAAGGTGCCGGTCGCCGTGGCCGGCGGCATCGAGGCGATCAGCGCCCTGGACCCGGCACATCAGGCTGATATGCGGGTCGAGGATCCCCATGTGCGCGACGTAAAACCCGAGATCTTCATGGTCATGCTCGACACGGCCGAGACGGTGGCCAAGCGTTATGACGTCAGCCGGGAGCGCCAGGACGAGTATGCCCTGTCGAGCCAGATGCGCACCGCGGCGGGCCAGCAGGCCGGCCGTTTTGACGACGAGATCATCCCGGTCGAGACGACCATGATGGTCAAGGACCGGGAGACCGGTGAGGTCAGCGAGAAGGCGGTGACGCTCGATCGCGACGAATGTAACCGGCCGACCACGAATTCGGAGAGCCTGTCGGGTCTTGGCGCCGTGCGCGAAGGCGGTTCGATTACCGCAGGTAACGCCAGCCAGCTGTCGGATGGCGCCAGCGCGTGCGTGGTGATGGACGAGAAGCTCGCCGAGCAGCGTGGCCTCGAGCCGCTCGGGCGCTATCTTGGCCTGGCAGTTTCAGGCTGCGAACCCGACGAGATGGGGATTGGCCCGGTGTTTGCCGTGCCGCGTCTGCTGGAGCGCAATGGCCTCACGGTGGACGATATCGACCTGTGGGAGCTGAACGAGGCGTTTGCGGTTCAGGCACTGTATTGCCGCGACACGCTCGGCATCGATCCGGAGAAATACAATGTCGACGGTGGCTCGATCTCGATCGGGCATCCCTACGGCATGAGCGGGAACCGCATGACCGGGCACGCGCTGATCGAGGGCCACCGCCGTGGCGCGAAGCGCGTCGTCGTGACGATGTGTGTCGGCGGCGGCATGGGGGTCGCCGGCCTGTTCGAGGTGTTTTAACGAAAACGGGCCGCCCCTGTTGTGAAGAGAGCGGCCCGTATTCGTTTGTTTAGTTGTTGGTGCCGGTCAGGCGGCTTTCACCCGATCGAGGAAGCTCGACACGGCGGCCTGCAGCTCGTCCGACTGGGACCCGAGCTGATCGGCGGCGCCAAGTACCTGCTGCGCCGAAGCGCCGGTCTCCTCGGCACCGCGCGACACTTCGGCGATGTTCGACGAGACGTCCTGGGTGCCGGCTGCAGCCTGCTGGACGTTCTCCGCGATTTCACGCGTTGCCGCACCCTGCTCCTCGACTGCCGAGGAAATCGCCGTCGCCGTATCGGAGATCTCGGTGATCGACTTGCCGATCTCCTGGATCGCTTCAACGGCTTCCCGTGTCTCGCCCTGGATCGCCGCGATCTGCGCGCCGATCTCCTCGGTCGCCTTGGCCGTCTGGGTGGCCAGTGACTTCACTTCGGATGCCACAACCGCGAAACCCTTGCCAGCCTCGCCGGCGCGTGAGGCCTCGATGGTCGCATTCAACGCCAACAGGTTGGTCTGCGCCGCAATGTCGTTGATCAGGTCGACGACCTCGCCAATTTTCTGGGCCGCGTCGGCCAGACCTTCGACCTTTGCATTCGTGGCGTTGGCATTCTCGACTGCCGTGAGCGCCATCTGCGCGCTCTGGCTTACCTGACGGGAGATCTCCTCGACCGAGGCCGAGAGCTCTTCCGTCGCCGTCGCGACCGTCTGCACGTTCGCGGTCGCCTCTTCGGAAGCGGCAGCCACGGTCGAGGAGCGCTGGCTTGCCTCGTCCGCGATCGACGTCATCGAGGTTGCCGACGACTTCATCTGATCGGCCGAAGCGGTCACAGACGAGATCACCGACCCGACACTGCTTTCCAGGTCGTCGGCCATCTTGATCATGCTCTGGCGTTTTTCCTGCTCGGCACGGGCTTCCGTGTTTTTCTGCTCTTCCGAGAGGCGCTTGTTCTCGATGGTTTTCTCGCGGAAAACATTGAATGCAGTGCCAAGCCGGCCGACTTCGTCGCGGCTTTTGACCACGACAGTCAGGTCGGTGTTGCCGTCGGCCAGGGCGTCGAGCGCGTCGACCACTCTCTGCAGCGGCTTGGTCACCGTACGGTTCGACATCAGCCATGAGAGACTGAAGGTCAGGAATGCGGCCAGGGCCGCAATTCCCGCGATCAGCTGGACTGCAATTTTTTCGTCATGTTCTGCTGTCTGGGCGGCTGCGAGCGTGAATGCCTGGAGTTCGGCGAGAAGCGCTTCGAGTTCATGGTCGAGCTTTGCCTGTTCGACTTCGATGCCTTCGATCCGTTCGGAGTCCAGGCCCAACAGACCGTTGTTTCCTTCAGCCAGAATGTGAAGCGCCTCTTCGACATGGGTGTCGTAAGACTTGTGTTCGGTCGCGATGCCTTGCAGAGCCGAGAGGACATGTTCGAGCTCTGCTTTCTGCGCACCCGAAACGTCATGGCTCAGGCTTTCCGAAACCAGATGTTGGGCGTCAGCGATTTCAGTGTCGACCTTAACCGCCAATGCTTCGAATTCGGTCGTCACCTCTTGCAGGTGCTTCATGTCACCAGACTGGGCGAGCCGGATGCCGCGCTCAAACAGGATCGCCTGTTCGAGCTGATGGACTGTGATATTCCCCAGGGTGTTGACGATTGGAAGGTCCGTTCCCGCAATCTGTTCGATCTCGTGGCCGATCTTCGCCATGTTCATGACGCTCACGGCACCGACGGCGATGACGGACAGGACAGAGAGTCCCACCACGGCCATGATCTTTTGACCGATCGAGAGCCGCCCCATGAGGGTGGTCGACGGCTGGTTCGGTGCGTCGGAAGTTTGTTCGCTCATGTCGGTTGTCCTTGCTTCTGGCCGTATCAATCTGTTGCGCACGGGATAGCGCGCTGCAGAACCGAGAAAGAAGGAGCCGGATTAATGGGTGGTTAATTTGAGTTTAGTTTTCGGAGGTTGTGGCCGATTTTGGACCGAAAATAGTTCTCAGCCGCTAAAATCGGGCCGTTCGCCCTCGGGCGGGACGATCGCAAAACTGTTCAGGGTCATGGCGACGCCTGTGTAGTGGCCGACCAGCCCGATCAGCTCGACGACGCCGTCCTCGCCGACCATCGCGACCATGCCCGCATAGGCGTCGTCGCCGACATGCCCGGTGGCGAGCAGTTCGTGGACGAAGGCGTGGATGGCCGCTTCATCCTTGTTCTCGAATGCCGGGGTCTCACCACGCTCGATTGCGTCGACGATATCCTCGGACACGCCCTCGCGCAGGGCCACGGGGGCATGGGCGAACCACTCGAACTCGGCCTTCCAGTGGCGCGCCACGGTGATGATGGCGAGCTCGCGCAGGTTCCCCGGCAGGATCGCGGCGAAGCGCAGGTAGTGGCCCATCTTCTCCACCTGGTCGCAATAACCGGGGTTGCGCAGCCACGCGTGATAGGGCCCGCGGACCTGGCCACGCGGGCCGGCCGTGATCCGGTCGTAGATGGCCTTCTGTTCGGGGGTCAGGGCGTCGGGGTCGATTTCGGAGATGCGCATGATGGCCTGCTTTGTTGTGTGCGGATCGAGAATAGAGCTTCTACTGTGCTGAAGGAATGTTTGGCCCTCTGGAAGGGCTGCGTCTCGGGGAGAGCTGTTATTTATCAACTGATCAATAAGATTTCCGCCATCTTGGTGATCGTCAGTGGGATGTTCGCATCCGGGTTGGCTGCGGCGCAGGAGCCCGTGGACCTCGAGCTGGTCCTGGCGGCGGACGGCTCCGGCTCGATCGACGACGCCGAGCTGCGCCTGCAGCGCGAGGGCTATGCGAATGCCGTGCGCAACCCGCGCGTCCTCGAACTGCTCACCGGCGGCATCCACGGCAAGTCCGTCATCGCCTATGTCGAATGGGGGAGTGCGCAATCCCAGGCCACGATCGTGGACTGGACCGTGATCGACGGCCCGGACTCGGCCGCCGCGTTCGGCGCGGCGCTGGTCGACGCCCCGCGCCAGGCCTGGGGTTACAACTCGATCAGCAACGCCATCGCCTATTCCCAGAACCTGATCGAGGCGAACACCTTCCGGGGCTTGCGGCGGATCATCGATATCTCCGCGGATGCCGGGAACATCGGCGGCATGCCCTTGTCGCTTGCGCGCGGCAACGCGGTCGCCACCGGGATCACCATCAACGGCCTGGCGATCAGCCGGCCCGGCAGCACCCGCCCCTTGCGCGCGGTCTCGCTGGAGCAGGAATTCCGCGAGCAGATTATTGGCGGCGCCGGCGCGTTCGTGGTGACGGTCGACGAGACGATCAGCTTTTCCGAGGCGGTGTTGAAGAAGATGATTCTCGAGGTCGCCGGAATCGCCCCGCCGGAGATCGCCGGACTGCCGCCGGGCGGCCGACTTTCCTTCGCCGGGAATTAGCGCCGGGAATTAGCGCCGGGAACCAGCGCTGAAAATCAGGACTTTCTGTAGGCCGCGATGATCTCATCGGCGGCGGCCTGCAGATCCGACAGATGGTTCGCGACGAAGTCGGCCACCGGCACGGCCTGTCGCATCCAGACCAGATTGACGCACCCGAGGACCTGGTCTCCGACCCGGATCGGGACAGAGATGGCGCTGAGCCCGTCGTCGAAGAACGTGTTTTCGCCGTAGTTTCCGCCAAGATAGAACTCGTCCCGCGTGGCATAGCCGTTGGCCCGGACCTCATCGAGGATGGCTTCCAGCTTTTCCGGGGTGCGTGCGATCTGGTCGGCGGGGTGTGTTGATTTGCGCAAGCCGGCGATGATTTCGTCATGCTCTTCGCGGGGGCAGAAGGCGAGATAGGCGCGGCCGACCGCCGTCACGGCGAACGCAACCTGATGGCCGACCTCGTCGCGGTTCACCAGAAATGGCGTCTGACGCCGGCTGGTTTCCTTGATCTCCATGAAGTTGCCGCTCCGCACCATGACGTCGGATGGCCATTTGACCGTCTCGCAGAGGCGGCCCAGGACGGGCCCGGCGATCTCGGCCAGGCGGTCGAACTCGTCCAGCGTCCCGGTCATGCGGCGAAGCCCGAAGGTGTTCCGGTAGAGCCCGTCGCCCAGACCGCGCCGAACCAGCTCCTGTTGTTCGAGGGTGAGCAGGATGCGCAGCAGCGTCGTGCGGTGCAGGCCCGTGTTCTCATGCAGTTGATGCAGGCTCGCGGTGCCCAGTTCCTCGAGCGCGCGCATCACGGAGATGCCACGCTCGATCGCACGTATCGGTTGCAGGCCTGCCATTTATCCTCGCCGTGGATTTTGGATAATTTCGGCGTGCAATCTAGCAGGAGGTTTCACTGAACGAAAACCTCGGGAAATGTCGGGGGTCGTCATCCATTGGTTGCATACTGTTGACGGCGAATTTGAGCCGAAGCTGCGGGTGTATCGATGGGAACTGTCCGGAACGTCTTGTTCATCATGTGCGATCAGTTGCGCGCCGACTATCTGTCGTGTGCGGGACACCCGTCGATCAATACCCCCAATATCGATGCGCTGGCGGCGCGCGGCGTGCGGTTCGCACACAGCTATGTGCAGGCGCCGGTGTGCGGCCCGTCGCGGATGTCGTTCTATACGGGGCGGTATTCGGCGAGCCATGGCGCGTTCTGGAACTTCGTGCCGTTGCCGGTCGGGGAAATGATGCTCGGCGATCTCCTGCAGCCCTCGGACATGAAGGTCGCGCTGGCGGGGAAGACCCACCACTTCGCGGACAAGGCCGGCATGACACGCCTGGGCATCGAGCCGGACAGCGCGGCGGGCCGACGGCTCACCAGCGGCGGGTTCGAATATGTGACACGTGACGACGGCATACACCCCGCTGCCGCCGGGCGGATCGAATCCGACTACGCCAGGTTCCTGCGGGCCAACGGGTTCGACAGCGACAACCCCTGGCACGATTTCGCCAACTCCGCCGCGGATGCGGATGGCAATGTGCTGAGCGGCTGGAACATGCGCAATTGCGGCCTGCCTGCGGTGGTGCCCGACGAGATGGGCGAGACGGCGTATATGACCGATCGAGCGCTCGATTTTATCGCGGAACAGGGCGACGACCCCTGGTGCCTGCATCTCAGTTACATCAAGCCTCACTGGCCCTATATCACCTCGGCGCCCTATCACGACCTCTATGGTGTCGGGGACATCCTGCCGGCCGTGCGCTCGGCCGAGGAGCGCGACACGGATCATGAAGTGATCCAGGCGTTCATGGCGCGCAATGAGGGTCGCGAGTTTCAGCGTGACGAAGTGCGCGAGACCGTCATCCCGGCCTACATGGGGCTGATCACGCAGGTCGATACTCATCTCGGTCGTGTTTTCGAGGCGCTCGACAAGGCGGGGCGGTTCGACGACACGATGATCATCTTCACCAGCGACCATGGCGATTACCTTGGCGATCACTGGCTGGGCGAGAAGGAGATGTATCACGAGCAATCCTCGCGCATTCCGCTCATCGTTTATGATCCGGACGGCGCGGCCGATGGCACGCGGGGCACGGTCGACAACCGCTTTGCCGAGGCGATCGATGTGGTGCCGACCATCCTCGACGCTGCCGGACTGGACGTGCCCGACAATATCGTCGAGGGCCGTTCACTCGTCCCGTTGTTGCGCGGCGAGAGCCCCGAAGATTGGCGCGACGCGGTCTTCAGCGAGCTCGATTACGCTTTTTACTCGGACGTGCGCGATCCGCTGGAGCGGCCGATCGACCAGTGCCGCACGTTCATGGTGCGCGAGGGGCGCTGGAAATACATCGCCTATGAAGGCTACCGCGCCCAACTGTTCGATCTCGAAGCAGACCCCGATGAACTCCAGGATCTGGGTGACGACCCGGCCCATGAAGGAGAGCGGATTCGCTTGCATCGCCGGCTCGCCGATTGGCAGGCCGGGCTGAAATACCGGGTCACGGCACCCGAATCCTTCGTGCGCGAATTCAAGGTCCGCGAAGGCAAGTCGGGTGTGCTGATCGGGCACTGGTGAGCCGTGACTTAAAACCGGGTAGTCTGGTCGCCAACAAACGATGACGACCAACTCGGGGAAACGTATCTTGGCTCAGAATTCACCACTTTCCATGTTCGATATTTCGGGCAAGTCCGCCCTCGTGATGGGCGCGACCGGCTCCTTCGGCGGTGCGGCCGCGACGGCCCTGGCCCAGATGGGCTGCGACATCACGATCGCCGACATCAATCCCGACAAGATCGAGGCCAAGGCCGAGGAGTTGCGCGAGACCGGCGCCAAGGTGGCCACGGCGGTCGGCCTGCCGGATTCCGAAGCGGCTGCCGCGAGCATCGTCGACACCGCCGCCGCGGCGTATGGCGCGCTCGATATCATGTTCGTCGCCACCGGCATGAACGATGTCGGCTATATCGAGGAACAATCCTATGAGCGCTGGCGCAATGTGATGTCGGCCAACCTGGACGGCTATTGGCTGGCCTGTCAGGCGGCGGGCCGGCAGTTCGCCAAGCAGCCGGCCGAACGCGGGAGGTCCAAGGTGGTGGTGGTCTCGTCCACGCGCGGGCGCCACGGCTTACCGACCGGATACACGGGCTATTGCGCCTCCAAGGCGGGGCTCGACGGCATGGTGCGGGCGCTGTCGTGCGAGTGGGGCGGCAAGAACGCCAACATCAACGCGATCGGGCCGACGGTTTTCCGCTCGCCGCTGTCGGAATGGATGTTTTCTGACGAGAACCCCGGAAAGGCGACGCGCGAGGCGATGCTGGAGCGCGTACCGGTGGGGCGGCTGTCGGATACCGATGATCTGATGGGTGGCCTGATTTACCTGCTGTCGCCGGCGTCCGACTACGTCACCGGGCACACGCTCTATATCGACGGCGGCTACACGGCTGAATAAACCTGCCCGCTGGGGGCTTGGGGAAGATAGATGAAGTTCAAGATCATCCTTTGGGGCTTGTCGTGGATGTTCCGGGTTTCCGGATGGCGCTATCCGGCATTCCGTGCCCGCCTGCGCGAACGAAACCTCGTCGTCCAGATCCGCAGCGAGGACGGCAAGTCCGGCCGCTACATCATCTTCGAGGACGGCCGCGTGCGCTCGGGCGCGGGCCTGCACGACGCGCCGGTCGTGACGCTGGTGTTCAAGACCGCCAAGATCGGCGCGCGCTTGTTGATGCCACCGATCGATCAGCTGGAACAGATCGACGCGCTGAAGAATTTCCTCGTCCGCCTGGAAGGCCCCGACGATGAGGCGCTGTGGTTCGCGCAAACCGTCATGTCCGCGCTGTCGGCGGGCTGGCGTTTCGGGCGCAAGATGAAGGACGGGACCACGCGGTTCTGCACGATGACCAATGGCGGGCCGTTGTTTGTCTATGTCCGCGGCGGAGAAATCCTGCGGACCACGCCGGTCACGTTCGATTCTCAGGATCCGGACACCTGGACGATCAAGGCGCGCGGCAAGGAGTTCACGCCGCCGCGCAAGGGCATGCTGTCGCCCCATGCCATCAACTGGAAGGCGATGGTCAACGCGCCGAACCGGATTCACTACCCGATGAAGCGGGTCGATTTCGACCCCAATGGCGAGCGCAACATCCAGAACCGGGGTGTGTCCGGCTACGAGCGCATCAGCTGGGACGAGGCGCTCGATATTGTCTCTGGCGAGATCAAGCGCATGAAGCGCGAGCACGGCACCGGCGCGATCGCGTCGAGCAACGGCTCGCATCACAACTGGGGCAACATCGGCTACTACCTGAGCGCCAAGCTGCGCTTCATGAACGCCATCGGCACGACCGAGGTGCACCACAATCCCGACAGCTGGGAAGGCTGGTACTGGGGCGCGATGCATCATTGGGGCGGCAGCCTGCGTGTCGGCGGCGGCGAGCCCTTCGGCACCATCGAGGATTGCCTCGAGAACGCCGAGATGATCGTCTTCTGGTCGAGCAACCCCGAGGCGACCAGCGGTGTGTATGGCGGCCAGGAGGGCACGATCCGGCGCCAGTGGCTGCGCGATATCGACATCGAGATCGTCCACATCGATCCCTACTACAACGACACGGCCCAGTTCCTGGGTGGCAAGTGGATCGCCCCGCGGCCGACCACCTCGCCGGCGTTGGCACTGGCCATCGCCCATGTCTGGATCACCGAAGAGACCTACGACAAGGACTATGTCGCGACCCGGACCAAGGGCTTCGAGGTCTGGCGCGACTACATCCTCGGGGTCGAGGACGGGATTGCGAAAAGCCCGGAGTGGCAGGAATCCGAGACCGGCGTGCCCGCCAAGGATGTGCGCGCGCTGGCGCGCAAATGGGCGTCCAAGCGGACCTATCTGGCGGCCGGCAGCATGGGCAATGCGTTCGGCGGTGCCGCGCGGAATGCGACCGGCACCCAGTGGACCCGGACGCTCGTGTGTCTCATGGGCATGCAGGGGCTGGGCAAGCCCGGCATCAATGTCAGCAATCTCCAGCTCGGCGTGCCGCATGATTTCAGCTTCTACTTCCCCGGCTACGCCGAGGGCGGGATTTCGGGGGACCTGAACAACACGGCGATGGCGGCGGCGCTCTACCAGCGCATGCCGCAGCTGCCGACGATGAACCCCGTGACCCAGAAAATCCCGCGCCTGCGGTTGCCCGACGCGATCATCGACGGCCACGCCGAGGGCTTCCTGTGGGACGCGCTCTCGATGGAGGGCCAGTTCTCCAGGATCACCTATCCCAAGCAGGGGCATTCGCCCGTGCACATGCTTTACCGCTACGGCAGCGCGATCCTGGGCACGCTCAGCGATTCCAACCGCTATGTCGAAATGTACCGGGCACCCAATCTGGAGTTCGTGGTCAGCCAGGCGATCTGGGAGGAAGGCGACACGCGCTTCGCTGACGTGATCCTGCCGGCCTGCACCAGCATGGAACGCTACGACATCGGCGAGTGGGCCAATGCGGGCGGCTATGGCGCCCATTTCAATTCCCAGACCAACAACCGGATCATCGCCTTCCAGGCCAAATGCATCGAACCGCTGGGGGAATCGAAGTCCGACTACGAGATTTTCTCGCGGCTCGCCTGCCGCCTGGGTCTCGGTGCCTATTACACTGAGGGCATGCGCGACATCGACTGGGTGAAGCGGATGTTCGATGCGTCCGACCTGCCGCAGCATATTTCATGGAAGAAATTCATCGAGCGCGGTTACTTCGTGGTGCCGCCCGAGGCACCCGAGCTGCGGCCGGCGACCGCCTATAAATGGTTTGCCGATGGGGAGAAGAAGAACATCCCCGAGGCGATGCCCCTGCCGGGCGACTACACCGAGCAGTTCCTCGAAGGGCTGCAGACCCAGTCGGGCCTGTTCGAATTCGAGAGTTCGAGCCTGAAGCGTTTCGCACCGGATGACCCGGAACGGCCGCCGATCGTCAAGTACCAGTCGTCCTGGGAAGGGCCGAATGTGGCCGGGTTGGGTGATCGCTTCCCGTTGCAGATGCTCACGCCCCATTCACGGTTCAGCTTCCACAGCCACGGGGACGGTAAGGACAGTTTCCTGAATGACATCCCCGACCACCGGACCCTGATCGACGGTCACTATTACTGGATCATTCGCCTGAATCCGGAAGACGCGGCGGCGCGCGGCATCGCCACCGGCGACCTGGTGAAGGTCTTCAACGACCGGGGTGCTGTTCTTTGTGCGGCGCTTCTGACCGAGAGGCTGCAGCCCGGCGTCGCCCATGGCTATGAATCCTCGGCCGTCTACGACCCGATGGGCGAGCCCGGCCGGTCCGTCGATCGGGGCGGCTGCCTCAACCTGCTGTCGCCGCGGCGCTCGCAGGTGAAAAATTCCCATTCGATGGCCAACAGCACGGCCATGGTCGAGATCGCGGCCTGGGACGGGGTCATAGAATATGAGCGGGCCGAACCCATCAGCGTTGGAGGTGCGGCATGACCCAGGCCAAATGGAACCTGATCGTTGATGTCGCCAACTGCACGAACTGCAACAATTGCACGCTGGCAGTGCAGGACGAGCATGTGGGCAACAGCTTCGCCGGTTATGCCGCGGAAATGCCCAAGCACGGCCATCGCTGGATCGACATCAAGCGCCGCGAACGCGGGCAGGGGACAATGACCGACGTCGCCTACCTGCCGACCATGTGCCAGCATTGCGACGATGCGCCCTGCATCGCTGCCGCGCGCGATGGCGCGGTCAAGAAACGCCCCGACGGGATCGTCGTGATCGATCCGGACAAGTCCAGGGGCCAGACTCAGATCGCCGATGCGTGCCCCTATGGCGCGATCTTCTGGAATAACGAGCTGGAGATTCCCCAGCACTGGCTGTTCGATGCGCATTTGCTCGACACCGGCTGGACGGAACCGCGCTGCGTCGACGTCTGCCCGACCGGCGCGCTGCGGTCGGTCAAAATCGACGATGCGGCCATGCAGAAAATCGTACAGGACGAGGCGCTGGAGCCGCTTCGGCCCGACCTCAAGACCAGGCCGCGGGTGCATTACAAGAATCTCTGGCGATACGCCCAATGCTTCATCGGCGGGACCGTGTCGGCCGAACGCGACGGGATCGTCGATTGCGTCGCCGGCGCCCGGATCCAGTTGTCGCAGAACGGACAGACGGTCGCGGAAACCACCACGGACGGGTTCGGTGATTTCAAATTCGATCGACTGGACCCGGACAGCGGCGCCTATGTGATTGAAATCGCGGCGGATGGGATGACGCCTGAACGCCGCGAGGCGAACCTCGGCGAGAGCGTCAATCTCGGCGATATCCGAATGGGCGGGTGAACACCGGATCCAAAGACCGCGACTGGGCCGCCTATTACGCGAAGACGGGGGACCGGCCGCCGCGCGACACGCTTGTGTTCGCGCTGGACCGGTTTGATGCCGCGCCAGGCGGCACGCCACGGCTCGCGGTCGATCTGGGTGCCGGATCCGGGCGTGACGTGATCGAAATGTTGCGGCGGGGATGGCGTGTGCTGGCGATCGACGCCGAACCGGATGCCATCGATTTCCTGAAAGCACGCCCGGATTTGCCGCCCGAGGCCGACCTGTCCGGAATGGTTTCTCGGTTCGAGGATGCGGACTGGCCCGAATGTGACCTCGTGAACAGCAGCTTTGCATTGCCGCTCTGCACGCCGGCGGAATTTGAACGCGTGTGGCGCCGGATCGAAACATCCTTGCGGCCCGGCGGCCGTTTCGCCGGGCAGCTCTATGGTGACCGCGACAGCTGGGCGGGCCGCGAAGGGATAACCTTCCACACACGCGCCGACATCGAGGCCCTGCTTGCGGGGTTCGAGATCGAGCGTCTCGAAGAAGAAGAGGATGATTCCGTTACGCCGCGCGGCGAGGCGAAACACTGGCATGTGTTCCACATCGTCGCGCGGGTGAGGTTATCCGATGTTTAACCGGGGCTGATTTTGGCGCGCAGGCGCTTGGTTTCGAGGTCCGCGATTTCCGCGTCGCGGCTGGTTTCGATGACGGCGACGTCGCTTTTGCACTCGTCCGAATCTGGTGAACCGCAGGATGACTTGATGCTGGTAATCGCCTTGGCGGTACGCTAAGCGACTTCCGTTTTCAAGCTGTTGTAGAAGGCATCACGTGCCTTCGCCGTGGGGAAGGAAACGGGCGGTACGGTAATCGTGATCGATTCCGGATATTTGTTGATCGCGCCCGACGAGGCATCGATCGCCAATCCCACGATTCCGCCGATCAGAATGTTGCCGAACGTCATGCCCTCGAACGATGAAGCCAGCGTTCCGGCGCTCGTTTCATGATCGGGCTTGCTGCAGAGCACGGCGATGCTGTGCTTGCTCTTGTCGACATTGACCGTGCCGGGCGTCGGGTTCACGACAGCGATCGAGGTTCCCTGGCGCTCCAGATTGCATGACGCGCCGGCAGGATTGGTGATGACGGTGATCGACTGATCCGTTCCCTCGACGATGCTGGAACAGGCCGTTAGACCCATCAGTCCGAAGGCCGCCAGCGCCTGTATGGCGCGCGGACGGCGGACTTTCTTTATGAAAGTAAGCAAAAAATATCCCCCCCAAAAAAAGCTAACAGCAAAACGAAAACGCTACGTCTTCGTGCCTTGAGTCTAACGATGTGCCCGATTTGGTAGAACTTAAATGTTCTTTTTCACCCATACGTGAGTACTGATTTCGCTGCGCGATCAGCGCGACCAATCGAACAGAGCGGGCTCCTTGGCGAGAAATTTTCCGACAGCTTCCCGATGATAGTCGCTGGCATTGGCCTCGGCCTGGGCCGTCGCCTCGGCTGCGAGGGCCGTTTTGCGGTCGGTCTCGAAGGCGGCGCCCATGACCCGCTTTGCGATCCCGATCGCCTCGGGTGATGCGTTCCGAAAGCGTGCCGCGAAACTTTGGGCATGGGCGACCATTTGGTCGTCGTCGATCACCTCGTAGACGAGACCCATCTCGCGGGCCGCTTCGGCGTCGATGTCGCGTGTTGTAAACACCAGGTCCTTGGCGCGCTGCATCCCGACGAGCCTTGGCAGCAGGTACATGGCACCCCAGTCGGGCACCAGGCCGATGCGTCCGAACGACATGACGAACTGAGCCGAGGGTGCCGCGAAGACGAAATCGCAGGCGATCGCCAGGGAGAATCCCGCACCCGCCGCGGCGCCATGGACGGCAGCGATTGTGGGAATGGGGAGGTCGAGCCAGCGCTCGAGCGTGGCGTGGGACTCTTGCATCCGCGCGTGCATGGCCTCCGGACCCTTCCCGGACATTTCCTGAAGGACGCGAAGGTCGCCGCCGGCGCAGAACGACTTTCCGGCCCCGGTTAGAACAATGGCCGAGATGTCTTTCCCGGCTCGTTCCGACAGATGTCTGGTGACATCCGCGAACTCGTCGCGGAGCGCGCCGCCCAGGGCGTTGCGTGCCTTGGGCCGGTTGAGTGTCAGCGTCGCAACGCTGTCGTGCACGTCGAGCATGAGTTCGGTGTAGGTCATGGGCCGTTTCCGCCGTCGATTGTGGTATGAGCGCGATCAAATAATATTATGCCATGTCCGCGCCGCATGCGGTCGGCAACCGAATGTCAAAAATGGAGCGTGCGATGAGTGATTCCAACCTTCTCGAACCGACGGTCGATCCGAACAAGAAAGTCGTCAGCTACCGGAACGTGGTCTGTCGGAACCCCGCCGGCGGGGCCCGGACCACTGTTGCCGTGCGCGACACACCCGGGTTTGTCATCGACGAACCCACCGAGCGTGGCGGCACCAATATGGGCCCGACCCCGGTCGAATCCGTCATGGGTGGCCTGTGTGGCTGCGACGCCGCCATTACCCATATGGTCGCCGATCTTTTGAAGTTCGAGTATGGCGACGTGGATTATGTGTGCGACGCCGAGATCGACGTGCGCGGCTCGCGCGGCGTGAAGGGTGTGCGTCCCTATTTCGAGAAGGTCACGGTCACCAAGACCTTCCGCACGAACGAGACGCCCGAACGGGTCGAGAAGCTGAAGGCGAATGTCGAGCAGCGCTGCCCGGTCAGCAACCTTATCCGGGACGCCGGCGTCGACCTTCACATCGAGTGGGTCATCGAACCGATGTAACGCAGCCAGGACCGGGTCGCGCGCCCGGTCCTGATGTTTTTGCGCCTAACGCTTAAGGCGCGCGGCTTCGCCGAGGATGGCGCAGACGGCCGCCGTATCCTCATCCTGGCGGCCCTGGGCCATGCCGGCGACGTAGATGTCGGAGCAGGTGGTGAACAGCGGGGTCGGACAGTCGAGTGATTTCGCGAAGGCGCCGATGACGGACATGTCCTTCTGCCAGACCGAGATCTTCATCGTCGCATCGGAATAATCATCGGCCACCATCATCGGGCCGCGCACTTCGAACATGCGTGAGGTGCCGGCGCTGTCGCTGATCACGTCGTAGATCAGCTGCGGGTCGAGCCCGCCCTTCATGCCCATGACCATGGCCTCGGCGGCGGCGATGTTGTGGATCGCCACGAGATGGTTGGCGACATATTTCATCCGGCTGCCGTTGCCGAATTCGCCGACATAATAATGCGCGCGCGCGAAGCCCTCGATGACCTCGGCGCAGACATTGGCGGCCGTCTCGTCGCCGCTCAGATAGACCGCGAGATCCTTATGCAGCGCCTGTGCGCCGGTGCCCGACAGCGGCGCGTCGAGCATGGTCACGCCGGCCGCGGCGAGCGCGTCGTGATTGCGCTGCTTGTCCTCGATGGGGAAGGTCGAGCATTCCATGATGATGACGTCGGCGTTGCCCGCGGACGCGATCCCGTTGTCACCCGTGCACACCGCATCCAGTGCGGCCGTCGTCGGCAGGGAGGTGATGACGATGTCCGACGCCTGGGCGACCTCGGCCGGCGATGTGGCGACCGTGCCGCCCTTGCCCGCCAGTTCGTCGCAACGCGCGGGATCGAGGTCGAACCCGGTCACGGCGTAGCCGGATTTCAGAAAATTGCCCGAGATGGCGGACCCCATAATACCCAGGCCGATCAGGCCGATGCGTTTTGTCATGGAACAAACACTCCCCGTTTCGTCTCCGGCTTTCGTATGCCGATGGATTTCGCTGCGGCGGTTTATATCATCATCTGACCCCGGTGGGAGGGGCCGGGCAGGGGACCGGGCGCGACGCAGATGTGGGGACGTGCTATGGCGCGCGGATGATTTATGGCGGTCCTTGCAAATGACCTATCTCACCTTTTTGCGCGGCAATTTCCGGTTCATCGGCTTCGGGTTTCTCCTGACCATGCTGTCGAGCTACGGCCAGACGTTCTACGTGGCGCTCTACGGCGCGGAGATCCGGGCCGAGTTCGGGCTCGGCCATGGCAGTTTCGGCGCGGTTTTCTCGACGGTCAGCGTCGTCGCGGCGGTGTCGCTGATCTGGCTTGGGCGGCTGATCGACCGGGTTGATCTGCGGCCCTACACCGCGGTCACGCTGGCGGCGCTGACGGGTTCGATGGTGGTGCTGTCCTTCGCCCATTCGCTCTGGTTGTTCGCGCTCGCGCTCTTCGTCATCCGACTGTGCGGCCAGGGACTGACCTTTCACATCATGGGCACGACCATGGCGCGGTATTTCCCGCAGGACCGCGGCAAGGCGCTGAGTCTGTCGGGGCTCGGTCTGGCGACAGGCGAGACGATCCTGCCGATCACGACCGTGGCGCTGATCGCCGCAATCGGCTGGCGCAACGTGTGGCTGGCGACCGGGTTGGTGACGGCGGCGGCGCTTCTGGTGCTGGTGCCGATGGCCCTGAAGGGGTTTGACCGGAGACACCGCGACTATCTTGCCCGGCAATCGGATGGAGACAGCCGGCTCGGTGAGGCCCGTGACTGGACCCGTCTCGAAGTGCTCCGCGACCCGCGTTATCTCGGCGCAATGGCGCTGCTGCTCGCCTATCCCTATGTCTCGACCGGAGTTCTGTTCCACCAGGCCTTCATCGCCGAGATACGCGGCTGGCCGATCGAATTGCTCGCCAAGGGGCTCATCTCGATGGCGTTCATGAAGGTCCTGACATCGCTCGCGATCGGGCCGATGATCGACCGCAGCGGCGCCGTGCGCCTGATTTCCGTTTCCGTGCTGCCTTTCATTGCGTGCTTCGCAGCACTTGGGGCGTCGAACAACCCGCTGATGCCCTACCTGTTCCTGGGCGCGTTGGGTGTCGGCATCGGCATGCTGCAGCCCATAATGTCGGCCATGTTTGCCGAGATGTACGGGGTGCGAAACCTGGGTGGGATCCGCGCGATGTCGGTGGCGGCGATGGTCCTGTCGGCGGCTGCTGCGCCGGCCACGTTCGGGTTTCTGTTCGATCTCGGCGTCTCGATCGAAACCGTCACGATCGGATGCATCATCTATATGGCGGCGGCCGCCTTGCTCGCCTTCCTGGTTCTGCGCCGGCACCCGATGCCCGCGGCCGACTGATCCGGAACCCACCCGTTTTTCGGGCATTAACCGTTTTTCAATTCGCCACACGATAATCTGCCTGACGGTGCCGGAGTTCAATCTTCCGGCCTTGCGGGAAGGTTTCCATGTCGCTGAACACACTCGTTGCCGTCCTGGTCGGTTTCGGCCTTTTCATCGGCGCGATCGCCCTGAGCACGAACAATTACTTCGTGTTCGTGAGCGGCGCGGGCGCGATCCTCGTGCTCGGCGGGACGCTGGCATCAACCTTCATCAGCTATGAATACACCTATGTGTTTGACGGGCTGCGCGGCATCGTGGGTGCGTTCAAGATCGACCGCCGCGGTCGCTCGCGCCTCAACGCCGAGGTCGGCCGGGTCATTCGCTGGGCCTATCTGGTGCAGAAGGAAGGCATCGTCAGCCTCGATGCCGAGGCCAAGAAGACCCCTGGTTGGGATGGTGGTTTCCTGCGTTTCGGGGTGGAGCTTCTCACCGCGGGATACGAGGGCGAGAAGGTGCAGTCGATCCTGGGAAACGTGATCGAATCCACCTATGAGCGAAACATGGTCGGCGCGCAGGTTCTGCGCAGCATGGCGACCGCCGCGCCGGCCTTCGGCATGGTGGGCACATTGATCGGGTTGATCATCATGCTCGACAGTATGGGCGATGATCCCAGTCAGATTGGTGCCGGGCTGGCCGTGGCCCTGGTCACGACGCTCTACGGGATCATGTTGGCCCGACTGGTGTTCGCGCCCGCCGCCGCCAAACTGCAGCAGCGCGAGGAAATTTTCCGGTTCCGCAATTACATGATCGTCGAGGGCCTCTCGATGCTGGCAGACCAGTCCGGTCCGCGCGTGATCCAGGATCACATGAACAGCTATCTCGACCCCACGATCCGCTACGACATCGACCGGCAGCTCAAGGGCCAAAAAGCCGGCAAGCCTGCCAAGGCGTCCGCCAAGGCGAAGGCGAAGCCCGCCGGCGCGGCGGCCTGAGCCGCGATGCTCGGCCCGCGAAAATCTTTCTATCGTCCGCTGCGCCAGGAACAGGCGGAAGGCGACCATGAATGGCTGCTGACCTTCGCCGACGCCATGACGTTGCTGCTGGCATTCTTCGTCATGCTGGTGAGTTTCTCCAAGGTCGACATGCTGACATTCGAGCAGGTGAAGGCCGGGATCGCGCGTGACCTGGGCCAGCGCGCGATCACGCGCCCGGCCGCACAGCTCCGTGCCGAACTGGATTCGCTGGTCGATTCTCTCGGGGTTGCCGACGCGGTCCGTATCGATACGTTCGCGCGCGGTATTGTCCTTGAGCTCGCCGCGAATGCCTTCTATCAGCCCGGTGCCGCGATCCTTCGCCCCGAGGCGCGGCCGATCCTTGAAAGTGTGGCCGAAACCCTGCGTTCGCCGGTCTACAGCAAGTTTAAAATCGCCATCGAGGGACATACGGACGACAACCCGGTTGCCAATGGCCGCTTCGCATCGAACTGGGAATTGTCCGCTGCGCGCGCGACCAATGTGGTGCGGCTGTTCGGTGGCGCCGAAACCCCCGTTCATCGGATGCGCGCGGTCGCGTTTGCCGAAACCCAGCCGAAGTTCGCGAACCGCGATGGCGCCGGTAACCCGCTGCCCGAGAACCAGGCGAAGAACCGCCGGATCATCATTCGCGTTCATCGCTGACCCGGCTGCCGGCAGGCGATCTCGGATTTGACATTTCGGCGGCGAACCGTAGCGTGTGCATCGCATTTCGCTGAACGTTGCACGGGTTACTGAAAATGGAATTCGCAACCGAGTTCTGGGCCTCGATGGTTTCCTTCTGGACGCTGATCATGGACGTGCTCCGTGACACGGCCTTCGGCACGAGTTTCGGGCGCATCATGTTCGGGATTCTGGTTTTCGCGCTGCTGCTCGTCTTGCGCGGCCTGTTCGCGCGCTTCTTCATCGGCTGGCTCAAGCGGCTGGCGAAGCGGACGCGCAACAAGGTCGACGACCAGATGCTGGATTCGCTGGAGCGGCCGCTCCGGTTTGCCCCGATTGTCCTGGGCTTCTTCATTGTGACCGAGGTGTTTCAGCTGTCCGGCGACTTCGACCGGATCGCGCTGCGCCTGACTGAATCCCTGATCGTGTTCACCCTGTTTTGGGGCGTCGTCGCGCTGGTCGAACCCCTGTCGCGGATCTTCTCGAACCTGCGCGACGTCCTGTCGGTCACGATGGTCGAGTGGATCATCAAGGCCTTGAAGTTGGTGCTCGCTCTGATCGGTGCTGCGGCGATCCTCGAACTGTGGGGCGTCAAGATCGGGCCGCTGATCGCGGGCCTGGGTCTGTTCGGCCTGGCGGGTGCGCTGGCGGCGCAGGATTTGCTCAAAAACCTGCTGTCCGGCGTATTGATTCTCGGCGAAAAACGGTTTCATCCCGGCGACTGGATCAAGGTGGACGGGGTCGTTGAGGGCACGGTTGAGACGATCGGGTTTCGCTCCACGATGGTCCGCCAGTTCGACAAGGCCGTCGTCCAGGTGCCCAATGCCACGCTCGCCGACACCGCCGTGATCAACTTCTCGGAGATGACCCATCGGCGCATCTACTGGAAGATCGGCGTGCTCTACGACACGACGGCCGAGCAGCTGCGCGAGGTCCGGGACGGCATCGAGGCCTATATCCATGGTGACGAGGCCTTCGCCGACCCGAGCGATGTCGCCACCTTTGTGCGGATCGACAGCTTCAACGACAGCAGCATCGACATCATGATCTACTGCTTCACCAAGACCACGGTCTGGGGGGAGTGGCTCGTGGTGAAGGAGGCGCTCGCCTACCGGATCAAGGAGATCGTCGAGGGCGCAGGTACCGGCTTCGCATTCCCCAGCCGCTCGCTCTATGTCGAAGCCATGCCCGGCGACGCACCGGAAGTGTTCGCGCCACCGGCCGGCACCCCAAACACGGCTACCCCGTCTAAACCATCCGGCGCGGCCGCCCCGTCTACCGCGATCGGCAACGTGTCCGGGGACGGTGAGGGCTAGCCGAGGCGTTCTTCGGCGCGGCGTGCTGCCTCGTCTTCCAGGGCCTCGGCGTCCACCGCATCGATTACACTGCTCGCCATGCGATAGCCGAAGCCCGCGCGGGCCATCGCCGCCAGGTCGCGGTCACGCCGCGCGGCCCGGTCGTCGCGCCGCCAGGGGCCCAGGCGGCGGCGCTGGGCATGGCGGCAGGCCGCGGTGAATTCGGCGTCGGGATTGGCGTCCGCAAGTGCCTCGAGCGCGTTGGCGATGTCCGCGCTGCCGACGCCCTTGATCTTCAGGGACATCTCGATCTTGCGCCGTGAGGCACCCGACCGGTGCAGGCTCGCGGCCCGGTTCTCGGCATATAATCGGTCGTTCACCAGCTTTCGTGTGACGAAGTCCGCGACGATATCGTCGGCCCACTGCTTGGCTTCCTCCATGTCCGTGTCGTGCAGCCGTGTCGACCGGCGGACCCGGCGCATCAACACCTCATGCAGGTTCGCCGCCGATGTTGCATACCGGTCGACATAGGACAGGGCGGCCTTGCGCAGGCGTTCCGCGGTCGCCGGTTTCGGTTTGCGGCGCGGTTTGCCGTTGCGCGTCCCGGTCGTCGCTCCGGCGTCTGTGAAATCGTCGTTCATGTGTCCGCCGCTTGCCGCGCGCAGGGCACGGGCATAAGTTCGCGCCCATGGAGACGGGTATGACGGATATGACGAGGGGCCGGGCAGGCTCCGGCGATGCGCCACGTGTGCGCAGCTTCGGCTATGTGAACTGGCGGGGTGTGTGGACGCTGTATCACCGCGAGGTCAAACGCTTCCTGAAAGTTTTCACCCAAACCATAGCAGCTCCGGTGGTCACGACCTTGCTGTTCTACACCATCTTCAGCGTGGCGCTCTCGAATCGCGTGGGGACGGTCGGGACGACGTCTTTCGTCGTGTTCCTGGCGCCGGGGTTGATCATGATGACGATCTTGCAGAATTCCTTCGCCAACACGTCGTCGTCGATCATGGTCTCGAAGGTGCAGGGCAACATCGTGGATGTGCTGATGCCGCCGATCAGTCCGCTTGAGATGATGTGCGCCTATATCGCCGGCGGCGTCACCCGCGGCATGATTGTTGCCACCGCGTCCACCGCGGCCATGTTCTTCCTCGTCGATCTGCCGTTCGAAAAACCCGCTGCGATCGCGTTCTTCGCGCTGTCGGCCTCGGTCATGCTGGCGCTGCTCGGTATGATCGGCGGAATCTGGGCCGACAAGTTCGATCATATGGCGGCCATCACAAACTTCGTGATCGTGCCGCTCTCGTTCCTGTCGGGCACGTTCTACTCGATCGAACGGTTGCCCGAGTCCTGGCAGTATTTCGCCCAGTTCAACCCGTTCTTCTATGCCATCGACGGTTTCCGCTACGGTTTTATCGGGCAGGGAGACGCCGGCTTCTGGCTCGGCGCCGCGGTGATGCTCGGCGTCGATCTGCTGCTCTTCCTGATTGTCCACCGCATGCTCGTCACCGGCTACAAACTCAAATCCTGAGTGTGAGATGGATCCGCGCAACGGCATAATCCTTGGCGGCCGCCCGGTCGCACGCCGCTTCGGTGCCGTCAATTATCGCGGTCTGGCGACGATGTATGCGCGCGAGATGCTGCGCGGTTTTAAAATCTGGGGCATCACCCTGGCCGCGCCGACGGTCCGTGCGCTGCTCTTCGCCAGCGTATTCGGGCTGGCCATTGACCGACCGGACGCGATGATGGGCGGGGTGCCGTTTATCGATTTCCTGCTGCCGGGTCTGGTCGCGGTTGCGGCGCTGGAGCGGTCGTTTCAGTCGAGCGCCTTTTCCATTGTGTATGACAAGAATGAGGGAATTTTTCCCGATCTGGCCATGCTCCCGCTCACCCCGGGAGAAATCGTCCTCGCCTATGCCGCCGCTTCGGTCTCGGCGAGCCTGATCGTGGGCGCGGTCGTCTGGGCGGCACTTCTGCTGGTGGGCGGCGCTGTGCCCGTGGCGCCACTGACCCTGATCTTCTTCGTCGCGCTAGGATCGTTGATGATCGCGCTGTTCAGCCAGATCACGGGTCTTTGGGCACGAAAATGGGACTATCTGGAATCCGTCCAGACTTTCATCTTCATGCCCTTCGTTTTTTTGTCCGGCGTGTTCTTTTCGATCGATGAGTTGTCGGCCGCGGCGCAGCCCTTCGCGCGCGCCAACCCGGTCTTCTATATCGTCGACGGGATCCGGTTCGCCATCACCGGCCGGGCCGACGCCAATCCCTGGGTCGGCGCGGGCGTGTGTATCGCCGTGATCGTAATCCTCTGGGTCATCGTTTATCGCCTGTTCGCGGCGGGTTATCGGATGAAGAGTTAGGCGCCCTGCGCCGTTGACTTCCGCAGCGCCTTTTTCGATAGTCACCGCCTTTTTCGCGGCTGCATTCGCGCGCCGCGCAACACGGTGAGTTTGGAGATTGAGATCATGAACGCGGTGATGCCGAATTACGGTTATCCGACCGTCTCGTTCGAGCGGGGCGAAGGCGCCTATCTGTTCGATACGGAGGGCCGTCGCTATCTCGATTTCGCGGCCGGAATCGCAGTGAATTCTCTGGGGCACAGCCACCCGGCTCTGGTAACCGCGTTGAAGGAACAGGCCGAACGGCTCTGGCATGTGTCCAATCTCTACGCCATTCCCGACCAGGTGCGGATGGCCGAACGCCTGTGTGCGCTCTCATTCGCCGACGGGGTGTTTTTCTGCAACTCGGGTACGGAGGCGATGGAGGGGGCGGTCAAGGCCACCCGGCGATTCCACGCCCAGAATGGTGCGCCGGAGAAGTGGCGTTCGATCACCCTTGAGGGGTCCTTCCACGGGCGGACGATCGCCATGTTGTCGGCATCGAAGAACCCCAAGCATCTGGATGGCTTCGGCGATCCGGCCGACGGGTTCGATATCGTGCCGGTCCACAATATGAATGCGCTGCGCGATGCGATCACGCCCGAAACCGCAGCGATCGTCGCCGAGCCGATTCAGGGCGAAGGCGGCCTGCGGCCGCTCGCCGAGGATTATCTGCGCGATCTCCGCGCCACCGCCGACGAGTTCGGCCTGCTCCTGGTCTTCGACGAAGTGCAAACCGGGTTCGGCCGGACCGGGAAATTGTTCGCCCATGAATGGTCGGGCGTGACCCCGGATGTCATGGCCTGCGCGAAGGGCATCGCGGGAGGTTTCCCGTGTGGCGCGGTGTTGGCGACTGACGCGGTGGCCTCCTCGATGACGGCCGGTTCCCACGGCAGCACGTTCGGCGGCAATCCGCTGGCGATGGCGGTGGCGAATGCGAACCTCGATGTGCTGACCTCGGATGGTTTCCTCGACAACGTCATCCGCTCGGGCGACGCCCTGCGGGCGGGCCTGCGCGAGATCGCCGGCCGGCATCCGGATATCATCACCGATGTGCGCGGCCAGGGCCTCATGATCGGCATGGTCATCGCAGAGCCGTTTACCAACGGGCAGCTGGGTGAGGCCGCGCGGGACTCGAACCTGCTCACTGTCGTAGCGGGAGAGAATGTCCTGCGCATGCTGCCGCCGCTGATTATCGGCGAGAGCGAGATTGCCGAGGCAGTCGAGGCCATCGAACAGGCCTGTACAGCGCTGGCAAGTGCCGGCGATGCCTGAGCCCCGGAATTTTCTCGATCTGGATCAGATCGACGCCGCGACCCTGCGGAGCATCATCGACGTCGGCGCCCGGATAAAGGCTGCCGGCGAACGAAAGCCGCTGCTTGCCGACCGAACGCTTGCGATGGTGTTCGAGAAACCGAGCACGCGCACGCGGGTCTCTTTCGACGTGGCGATGCAAACACTCGGCGGTAGTGTCGTCAGCCTCGAGCCCAACGGTTCGCAACTTGGTCGTGGCGAGACCCTGGCCGATACGGCCCGAATCCTGTCTCAGTATGTTGATGTCATCATGTTCCGGACATCGTCCGTGGCGAATCTCGAGGAGATGGCGGAGGCGGCCACGGTGCCGGTGATCAACGGGCTGACGGACCGGTCACACCCCTGCCAGATCATGGCCGATATCATGACCTTCGAAGAGGAAGTCGGGCCGATCGCGGGCAAGGTGGTTGCGTGGAGCGGCGACAGCAACAATGTCGCCAACTCCTGGATTCATGCCGCCGCCCGCTTTGGATTCGAGTTCCGCGTGGCGTCGCCCCCGGATTTGCGCCCGCCGCAGGACATTCTCGACTGGGCCGCAGCAAATGGCGGGACTGTCTCCGTCGGTGACGACCCCGCCGCCGCCGTGGCGGGAGCGGATTGCGTGGTCACCGACACCTGGGTGTCCATGGGTGACAAGGAAGCCGACAAACGCCGGGCGCTGTTGGCGCCGTATCGCGTCGACGCGGCGCTGATGGCGAAAGCCGGGCCCGACGCGGTGTTCATGCACTGCCTGCCGGTCTATCGCGGAGACGAGGCGACCGCCGATGTGGTGGATGGTCCGCAATCTGTTGTCTGGACCGAGGCCGGGAACCGCCTGCATGCGCAGAAAGGCATCCTTCTCTGGTGCCTGCTCGGGAGTGCGGCCTTTGCCTGATGCGGGTGGTGCGTCCGATCGGCGCGAACGCCCGGTCGATGACCTGATTCAGCCGTTCCAGCTTGAATCCGGCGATGACGGTGAGGCAAAACTGAGCGGCCGTCTGGCCCGGCTCGGTGAAGCCGTCGACGATCTGCTGCGCCGGCATGATTATCCCGAGAAGGTCGCGGAATTGCTCGGCGAGGCGATCGCCTTGAGCGCGGCCCTGGCGGGCGCGTTGAAGTTCGACGGTATTTTCACCCTGCAGGTGCAGGGCGACGGCCCGGTGTCGCTCTTGCTGGCGGATGTGCAGACCACGGATGGGGCCGAACGCTATCTGGTCCGCGGTTACGCAAAATATGACGATGAGGCATTGGCGGCGCATGAGGTCGGCGAGAACCTGCTCGGCGAAGGATATTTCGCCCTCACCGTCGATCAGGGCAAACATACCGAGCGCTATCAGGGCATGGTCGAGATTACCGGCACCACCCTGGCCGAGAGCGCCCAACATTATTTTCGCCAGTCCCAGCAGATGGATGCCGCCATCACATTGTCTGCAGGACGGGCCGGCCCGGACGCCCCATGGCGCGCCGGTGCCATCATGGTGCAGCGGATCGCCGACGACCCCAACATCCAGCTCCCGTCCGATGACGGCGACGACACCTGGCGGCGGGTGATGATGCTGATGGCGACGGGAACCCATAGGGAGATGCTCGACCCCGCGTTGGCCGCCGAGCGCTATCTGTTCCGCCTGTTTCACGAGGAAGGCGTCCGCGTGACCGATTCCCGGCCGGTTGCCCGTGGATGCCGCTGTTCATCGGACCGGGTGTTCAACGTTCTGGTCCAGTTGCCGCGCGAGGATCTCCACGACCTGGCGGTTGACGGCAATCTCGAGGTGACCTGCGAGTTTTGCAACGAGACCTATCGCTTCACACCCGAGGCCGTTGAGGCAAGGGCGGCGGAAACGGCTTCAGAAGCAGCCGCCGAGACCGCCATCAATTCGCCCGAATCTTCCGCTAGATGATCTATTAGCGATCATTGTTCGCGATAACTCGGGGGGCTGTTGCATGTACCGATTTAACAGGCGCACCGCGCTGGCCGGACTGTCGGGCCTCGTTCTCGCCGGTTGCACGATGCCGTCACCGGCGCCGCGATATCCGGAACTGACCTTCACCCATCTCCCGCCCATCCGCCTCGATGCGGCGACGCTGGAGATCGTGGACGGGTTTAGATCGCCATTCGCGTCGCCCAATATCGAACATCTGATGCCCGTTTCGCCGGCGACGGCGATGCGACGCTGGGCCCAGGACCGGCTCATGCCGGTCGGCCGCGGCGGCCGAATTGTGTTCACGATTGCCGATGCGGCCGTCATTGAAACGCCTCTGGCACCGACGCCAGGCCTGCGCGGCGCTGTGACCAAGGACCAGTCCGAGCGGTACGACGCCAGCCTTGAAGTGCAAATCACGGTGGATGGTGGCGACAACCGACGCCGCGGCGAGGTGACGGCCGAGGCGATGCGCAGCCGCACCGTTCCCGAGGGGATTTCTCTCAATGCGCGTGAGAAGATCTGGTTCCAGATGACCGAGGACCTGGTCACCAATATGAATGGTGAGCTTGAGACGGCAATTCGCTCGTTCCTGCAGCCATTCCTGGTCGCTGCGACCTAGGGTACCGGCGCCCCGGACACACACCAGTCCTGCAGCCGGTCGAGGAACGCCGCACAGGCGTCCATCTCGCTCTCGGCAATCCATTCATCGGGCTGATGGGCCTGCGCGATATCGCCGGGGCCGCACAGGACCGCGGGAATCCCGTGCTGCTGGAACTGGCTGGCTTCGGCCACATAGGCGACCGTGTGGATCGTGTTCGCACCTGTCAGATGACGCACGAGCCGCTCGGCAGGTGAATCCGGATCCGCGCGCAAAGGCGGCACCGCGGCGAGTGGCGAGAGCTGCACGTCGGCCTTCGGGTGGACGGATTTGATGCGCGGCCGCAGCTCGTCATCCAGATAGGCCCGGACCCGGGTTTCGATTGCATCCGCGTCGGCGTCGGGCAGCGGCCGGAACTCCCATGACACAACGCAGCGTTCGGCGATGATGTTGAGCGCCTCGCCCCCCTCGATCTGTCCGGCGTTGAAGGTGGTCCAGGGTGGTGTGAACCCGCTCTCGGGCATCTTGGCGACCTCTGCCTCGTCGGCGAGACCGGACAGGAAGGCGATAAATTCAGCGGCAAATCCGATGGCGTTTGCGCCGAGATGCGGTGCGCTGGAATGGGCGGCGACGCCGGTAAAAACTGTCTCGAAACCGCGGATGCCCTTATGTGCCGTGACGATCTGCATGTTCGTCGGTTCGCCGACGATGGTGAGTGCGGGCATCGGCACGACGTCGCCCAGGCGGGCAATCATTCGCCCCACACCGAGGCAGCCGACTTCTTCATCGTAGGACAGGGCGATGTGCACCGGGGTTTGCAGGTCCGCGGCAGCCAGCGCGGGCACCTTGTCGAGCACCGCGGCGATGAAGCCCTTCATGTCCGCCGATCCGCGCGCATATTGGCGGGCTTCGCCGTCGACGTCCCGCGCGGTCAGCTCGAAGGGATCGCTGATCCAGTCCTGGCCGGTCACCGGCACGACGTCGGTGTGGCCGGACAGGACGACGCCGCCCGCGCGTGCAGGTCCGATGGTGGCGAGCAGGTTCGACTTGGTGCCGTCGTCGTTTTCGATACGCTGTGACACCACGCCATGGCGGGCCAGATATTCCTCGATGAACGCGATCAGTTCGAGGTTCGATCGGTGGGACGTCGTGTCGAAGCTGACCAGTTGGGCCAGGATCTCGATCGCGCGGTTCGGCTCGCCCGGCATGGTCAGTTTCTCCAGAAGGCAGGTGTCAAAATGACCAGCACCGTGAAGAGCTCGAGCCGCCCGAGCAGCATGCCGGCCGAGAGCATCCATTTCGCCGCGTCGGGCAGATCCGCGAACGTGCCCGCAGGACCAATGATCGGGCCGAGGCCGGGGCCGACATTTGAAATCGCCGTCGCGGCGCCCGAGAGGCTCGTCAGGAAATCCAGGCCGAGCAGGCTCAGGCCCAGGGCCAGCAGTATGAAGACGAGGATATAGAAGAACACAAATCCGAGGACCGAAAGAGCAATTTCCTCGGTAATCGGGTTCCGGTTGTAGTGGGGAATGAACACGCCGTGCGGTTGCAGCAGGCGTTTGATCTGCATCGTCGCAATCGCATAGAGCACCTGGAAGCGGAAGATCTTGATGCCGCAGGTGGTCGAGCCGGCGCAGCCGCCGATAAACATGATCACGAAGAAGATGATCATTGCGAAGCTGCCCCAATTGTCGAAGGCCGCGGTGGAGTAGCCCGTTCCCGTGACGATCGACACGCCGTTGAAGGTTGCTGTGCGGATCGAGGCGCCGAGCGGCATGTCCTGCGCGAGAAACAGGCTGGCGCTCAAGATCGCCATGATCGAGATGACGATGGCCAGGAACCAGCGGACCTGGGAATCGTGCAGCAGCCCCATCGGCCGGCCCCGCGCCGCCTGCAGGTAGAGGACGAAGGGCAGGGACCCGACAATCATGAAGACGATGGCGATGATATCGACACCGGTTTTGTCGAACACACCGATGCTGTTGTCCGAGGTCGAGAACCCGCCGGTCGCGATGGTCGTCATCGCGTGGGCGATGGCATCGAAGCCCGGCATGCCGGCCAGCCAATAGCCGAGCGCGCACACCAGGGTCAGCCCCAGATAGATCGAGCCGATCGCGGTGGATGTCTGCGCCGCGCGGGGGAGGACTTTCTCGGAGGTGTCCGAGCTCTCGAGGCGGAATATCTGCATGCCGCCAACCTGCAGCATGGGCAGAACGGCGATCGCCATGACGATGATACCGATCCCGCCGAGCCACTGGAGCAAGGCGCGCCAGAGCAAGATGCCCGGCGGTGCGGAGTCGAGCCCGATGATCACCGTTGAGCCGGTTGTCGTGATCCCGGACATGGCCTCGAAGAACGCATCGGCGAAGCTTAGATTCAGGCCGGCGAATACAAATGGCAGCGCCGCGAACACGGTCAGGCCGAGCCAGCTCGCCGTGGTCAGGACGAAGGCCTCGCGAATGCCGATCTTCATGTCGCCGCCGCGCATGGTCAGGATCAGCGAAACGCCGATGAACAGGGTCAGACCTGCGGATGCGAGAAAGACCTGCCAGTCGTCATTGCCGCTCGCGGCATCGACCAGCGCCGGCAGGAACATGGCGATGGACAAGGTCGTGAGCAGGATGCCCAGGATGAAGAGAATGGGTCGGAAATCTAGCAAGTGGATCTCTCGTGGCCCGTTTGTGCCCGTGGTCTGAAAGCGCCGACGGGTCGGTGTGCGGCGGATGATTGGTGAAAATCGGCGGTCTGTCCAGCGCCGGAATTAGATCAGGATGATGAGCCTGACGAGATATTTCCGATGAACGACAGGAACTCGCGCCGCGTATCCGAAGATTCGCGGAACGCCCCGAGCATCCGGCTGGTCACCATGACCACGCCGGGTTTGTGGACGCCGCGGGTCGTCATGCACTGATGTTCCGCCTCGATCACGACGGCAACGCCCTTGGGCTGCAGCACGTCATTGATGCAGTTGGCGATCTGGGCGGTCAATTTTTCCTGAATTTGCAACCGCTTTGCATAGGCATCCGCGACCCGCGCCAGCTTGCTGATGCCCACAACCCGGCTTTTGGGAAGATAGCCGATATGAATCTTGCCGAGGATCGGTGCCAGATGGTGTTCGCAATAGGATTCGAGGCGGATGTCGCGCAATACGACCATCTCGTCATACCCGTCTACTTCTTCGAACGTCCGCTCCAGATAGGCGAGCGGATCTTCGCGATAGCCGGCGAAGAATTCCTCGAACGCCCGTGCCACCCGTGCGGGCGTGTCGACGAGCCCCTCGCGCGAGGGATCGTCTCCCGCCCAGCGCAGCAGCGTACGGACGGCATCCTCCGCCTGGGCGCGGTCCGGCGCTGGCAATGTGTTTCCCGGCTTGTCGTCTGGCATGGTCTCTTCCGATTTCTACCGGCCGCGTCGGCGGCAGGTGCGCGCTCAGTTCGGCCGCACGACCTGATGCGGGCTGTCGAGCGAGAAGGCCGGGATTTCGATCTGGATCAGGTCGCCATCATCGGTCTGCATCTGATAGGAGCCGACCATGATGCCCGACGGTGTGGCGAGCGGTGTGCCGCTTGTGTACTCGAATGTTTCGCCTGGCTCGAGAACCGGTTGTTCGCCCACGACACCCGAACCCCGGACTTCCTGGACCAGTCCATTGGCGTCGGTGATGTGCCAGTAGCGCGAACGCAGTTGCACGGTTTCGGGCCCGCAATTCTCGATCCGCACCTGATAGGCCCACACGAAATGGTCCTCGTCGGGCTCGGACTGGTCCTCGAGGAAAATAGGGGTCACGGTGACCGAGATGTCCTTGGTCGTCTGGTTGTACATCTGGTCGTAGATTTGTTCGTACATCTGCTTGTGCCTGAATCCGGTGTTGCACCGCACCTTTGTGCGTTTCAACGGAAATTTCGGGGCGATTTGGCTACATGACGACGCAAAAGTCCACCCTATGGGCGTGTAACAATGTTGCCACCCGCACGCCTGTCCCGGTTGCGCGGCCGGGGGTCGTTGACTATAGAGTCGGCCTCCCAATGCGGGTGTAGTTCAATGGTAGAACGGCAGCTTCCCAAGCTGCATACGAGGGTTCGATTCCCTTCACCCGCTCCATTTGCCCGTTTGAGTTCGATCACCGGATCGTCAACGATATCGCAGGTGGCAACGCGTAGCGGGATCGGGTGATGAAGGTTCGAACGATCGCGATCGCGGGGGGCGGAATCGGCGGATTGTCCGCGGCGTTGGGGCTATCCAATAAGGGATTCGACGTCGTCGTCCTGGAAAAGGCGTCCGAACTCGGCGAGATCGGGGCCGGAATCCAGCTCGGGCCGAACGCATTCCACGCACTCGATTATTTTGGTGTCGGCACCGCCGCGCGCGAGAAGGCCGTGTTCGTCGATATGCTGCGCCTGATGGACGCGGTCAGCGGCGAAGAGATCATTCACATACCCCTCGATGAACCCTTCCGCGAACGGTTCGGAAATCCCTATGCGGTGATTCACAGGGCCGACCTGCATGGCGTGCTGCTGGACGCGTGCCGGGCGCGTGAGAACATCGACCTCAGGGTGAATTGCGAAGTCGAGGGTTATACGCAAGACGCGGACGGCGTGACGATGCGGCTTGCCGGCGGGGAGCAGGTTTCAGCCGACGTTTTGATCGGCGCGGACGGGCTCTGGTCGAACCTGCGCGCCAGCGTGGTCGGGGATGGGGCGCCACGGGTGTCGGGGCATTCCACCTACCGTTCGGTGATCCCGTTTGACGAGATGCCCGAGGAATTGCGCTGGAACGCCGCCACGCTCTGGGCCGGCCCCAAATGCCACATCGTCCACTACCCCCTGTCGGACTGGAAGTATTTCAATCTCGTCGCCACCTACCACAATGATGCGCCCGAACCGGTCGCCGGCCTGCCGGTGACAAAAGACGAAGTCCGCAAGGGATTCGCGCATATCCATGAGAGCGCGCGCAAGATTATCGAGATCGGAAACGACTGGCGGCTCTGGGTGTTGTGCGACCGTGACCCGGTCGAAAATTGGGTCGATGGCCAGGTGGCCCTGCTGGGTGATGCCGCCCATCCGATGATGCAGTACTACGCGCAAGGTGCGTGCATGGCGATGGAGGATGCGGTCTGCCTGTCGCACAATCTCGATACCCACCGGACGGATGTTCACGCCGGGCTGATCGCGTATCAGGATCAGCGCCTGGTCCGCACCGCGCGGGTCCAGATCGGATCCCGGGTGATCGGGGATCTCGTCAATCACCCCGAGGGGATGCACGCCCGTGTCCGGAACGAGATCATGCGTTCGATGAGCGTCGATGATTATTACGACCGGCTCGCCTGGCTGTACGGCAGCACGGGGCTGACCGAGGCCGAGCCAGCATCCTGATTCTCGGGTCGCGATCCTGCCACAGCACGTGTCATACTCGGTCCGCAGAACAACTATTTTGATATGGTGATCACGATGAAAACAATCGAGATATCCCCCGAAGAGATGCAAAGCCGCGTGTCGCGGTTTCGGGAGTTGAAGCCACTCCGCGCGGCCGAGACTCTCGAAATGCCGCAGGAAGCCAAGGATGTGATTTACGCGCGCGAGCTGCTGTCGGTGATCGGGCTCGGTGGTAAGGAAGACACGCCGGTCAACCAGGGTGCTCCGATCCAGGGCTCGGGTGGAATCACCATGACGCACGCCGTGTGTCCCCCCGGGACGGGGCCGGAGCTGCACAATCATCAGCAGACCTACGAGACCTTCACCGTTCTGCGGGGTCGTTTCGAGGTGACCTGGAACGACGATGGTGCGCAGCGGATCGAACTCGACGAGTTCGACACGATTTCTGTGCCGCCGGGTGTTTGCCGCGCGTTTCGCAACATCGGCGATGATGAAGGCCTGCTCCAGGTGGTTATCAGCGGTGGCGTGCACGATATGACGGATATCGCCTTCACGCCCGCAATCGCGGAAAAACTGTCGGGCTTCGGTGACAATGTCGTCGAGCAGTTCGAGGAACGCGGGATGCGGTTCACGGCCGGCGTGGATGCCGCCTGACGGCATCGTTATTTATCAAACGATCAATAAGGGCGGCTCTCGGGCCGCCTTTTTTGTGCCCGCATGGATTGATAAGGATCAATACCGCACACGGCATTTGAGCCTACGATGTCAGGACATCACAAGGGGAAAGCGAAATGAGCTATCGATCCATATGCGTTGGTCTGTTGCGTGGCGACGTCCGTAACGAAGCGACGCTGGAAGCAGCGATCCGACTGGCCGCGGAACGGGACGCGCATCTGACCGGCATGCTGTTGATCCCGCCATTGAACATCCCGGTCTACGCCGCGATCCCGCTGCCGGATGACATCATGGCCGACTATTATGACGACGCGGACAAGGAAGCCGACGGACTACGCGCGGTGTTCGAGGATGGCTGCCGCTCGGCGGGCGTGACATCGAACGAATGGCGGGGTGGCGCGCAGAATATTGTGCAAAGCCTGCAGAACATCTCGCCCGTCACGGACCTGTTCGTGCTGACCCAGCATAGCGGCGGCGACTATGGCTGGTTGATTGGCGAGGCGAGCCTGGCGCTGGGAACGCCGATACTGGCAATTCCGGAGGCCGGCAATTTCGAGAGCATCGGCAAAACGGTGCTCCTCGCTTGGACGCCGCGGCGTGAATGCGCCCGCGCGGTCCGCGATGCCATGCCGTTGCTCCAGGACGCCGGGCGCGTGATCGTGTTCCGCGGCAACGCCGGTGACGATGGCCGGGACGTGGAACTCGGTGCCCATCTGGCGCGCCACGGGGTGAAGGTCGAGATCAAGCATGTGGACACCGACGAAGTCTCGATCGGCAATGCCGTCCTGAATGCGGTCACGGATGAAAGCTGCGACATGGTCGTGATGGGCGCCTATGGCCATTCGCGCATACGCGAGCTGGCGTTCGGCGGTGTGACGCGAGAGGTGCTTGAGCACATGACCGTTCCGACCCTGTTGTCCCACTAGACCGGTCGGCCAACGCTGCCATGAATGATGTCGGCGATGCTCCGCGAGGAGGCCCCGGCACCGAGAATGCGGCCGGAACTCCGCGCCTTAAACGGGTGCTGACGCTGCCGCTCCTTACGATGTACGGCGTCGGCACCACCGTCGGCGCGGGAATCTATGTGCTCACCGGAAAGGTGATCGATACCGCGGGCGCCTTCGCCCCCTTGAGTTTTCTCGCCGCGGCATGCCTGGCGGGCCTGAGCGCGGCGAGCTTCGCCGAACTGGGCGCGCGGATGCCGCGTTCGGCCGGTGAGGCTCTCTATGTGCGGGAGGGGCTCCGGATGCCCCGCCTGTCGGTGGTGGTGGGCCTTCTGGTGGCCCTGGCGGGCGTGATCTCTTCGGCAGTTCTGACCAAGGGCTTTACGGGCTATGTCGGGCTTGTGCTCGATTGGCCGACACCGATTTTTACGGCGCTTTTGTTGGCCGGGCTGGTTCTTCTGGCGATCTGGGGGATCCGGGAGGCGGTGATGGTGGCGGCGGTGATCACTGTGCTGGAGGTCGCGGGTCTGGTGCTGGTGGTCTGGGTCGCGCGCGACGGATTGACGGAAACGGGCGCATGGATCGAGATCATTTTGCGGGATACGCAGCGGCCGTCATGGGGCGCGCTTGCTTCGGGCGCCGTGCTGGCTTTCTTTGCGTTCATTGGCTTTGAAGACATGGTGAATGTTGCAGAGGAGGTGCGCGATGTCAGGCGCACCATGCCGCGGGCCATAATGCTGACCCTGCTGATCACTGCGTTTCTGTATTTTGCCGTCTCGTTGGTAGTCTTGCTGAGCGCGTACGGGGCCGATCTGGGGCAGAGCGATGCGCCCCTGGCCGATATTTATGCGCGCGCCACAGGCGGGTCGCCGTTGCCGATCGTGTTCGTTGGCACCCTGGCGATCGTGAACGGTGCGCTGATCCAGATCATCATGGGCTCGCGCGTGCTCTATGGACTCGCCGCGCAGGGGCAGATTTTCAGCGTCTTTGCCACGCTGCATCGCTCACGCCAGACCCCTGTCGTGGCGACCCTCGTCGTTGGCGGCCTGGTCGGCTTGCTGGCCCTGTTCTTCCCGCTGGAAGGACTGGCGCGCGCGACATCGGTTATTATCCTGAGTGTTTTCACGCTGGTGAATTTTTCGTTGGTCGCGCTCAAATGGCGCGGCACGGTCTCGGATGATTCCCACTTCCGCGTGCCGGTGTGGGTGCCGGTTGCCGGTGGATGTGCGAGCGCCGGTTTGGTCGTCTATCAGCTCGGGGCGTTTGTCTTCGGGCCCTAGTTTCGCGGGCGAAAATTCACCACGTCCGTTGCCGGCGGGTGTTTCTCCGTATCGGGCAGCGCGAAACATTCCACGGGCAGGCGGAAGACCCGGCCGCCCGGATCTGACCAGCGTGTGTGCAGCCATCTGCTCGAAGACGGCAATTCTGCGCAAACCCGCATGCACTCTGCGGTTTCCGCGATGCGCAAGAGACCGCCGAGCAGGTCCATTTCCAGATGCCGTTCTCGGGTGCGATCGACGATGACGACGTGGCTGGCCTTCAGGACCCGGTCCGGCCCGATTGCCTCGGACACATCATAGGCCGCCAGCCCGCGAATGTGACTGTTGCGCGATGCCAGCAGAACACCGGAAAGACGTCTCTCGGATGGGTCGTTCACAACGCGCGGCTCCGCGAATTTGCGCCAGCGATCAAGTGAAAGCTGGCTGTCCGCCTCGCGCGCGAGTGGAAAGACCATGTCTATCTGGTCTGTCGTGAGCGCGAACAAGTCCGCATGTGTGGCAGGCAAGGAAGCCTCTGAGTTGAATTTCATCAGAATTCATGGAAACATTTTCCACAGAAGTTTCATTGACGTGGCTCAATTCGAACCGCCATACATTGAATGTCTCTAATATGGGGCGGTACCAGGGAATGTCGGCCAATCCCGAAAAGGACAACAGGATGTCAGAGTCCACGAAGACGACCCAGAAGCCGCGGCATCATCGTTGCGACACCTGCGACGTGCGCCACAAAGCGATGTGCGCAGCCGTCGATTACGAACACACTGACCAGCTTCAGGCGATCGTCAGCCATCGCGATTACGCGCCTGGCCAGGTGATCTTCGAGGAAGGTGACCCGGCCGACTACGTGTTCAATGTCTCGAACGGCGAGGTCCGCCTCTACAAGCTGCTGCCTGACGGGCGACGGCAGGTGACGGGATTTCTGACGTCTGGAGATTTCCTTGGGCTGGTGACGGACAGCTCCTATGCCTACGGTGCCGAGGCTATCGGCCAGGTCGAATTGTGCTGCATGCAGCTCGGTAATCTTGAACGCCTGCTCTCCGATATACCGCCGGTTCGCGAACGGTTGCTCGATATGAGCCGCGACGAACTTGCCGCCGCACAGGAACAAATGCTGCTGCTTGGCCGCAAGACCGCGCGCGAAAAGATCTTTTCGTTCCTGTTGAACCGGCACAATCACCTGAACAGGACAGACGGAGATGCAAGCGTCGACCTGCCGATGTCGCGCACCGATATCGCCGACTATCTCGGGCTGACCATCGAAACGGTCAGTCGGACTTTCACGGCGCTGCGCGACGAGGGTCTGATCGAGCTTCCCAATCCCCACCATGTCATCTTTCCCGACATGGACGCAGTGCGGGACGCCGCCGAGGCCGCTTAGCGGTCCGTATCGCATCGGGTTTCGCGATCGGCAGGGCGCCGCGAATTTCTTCGATCATTGACGTGCGTCAACGTGCCGGCTGCCATCCGCATCTAGAGTCCAGATTGACCCTTGGAAACTTGCCGGAGGACTTCGATCAATGACCTTGCGCCACATCCGTCTCGAACTCGGACGCGACCATGACTTTCCCGAAGGCAGCGTCGAGCGCGGCTATGAATTCGCGGCGCCGTTAACCGACGACGGGCATCTGAATCGTGATGAATGGCACGATGTGCGCGACCAGTGCACGGTGCGTCGTTTCTGGCACAACGAGCCGGACGAGCAGGGGCATCTGGTCCATCGCGGAAGCGGTTGGGCGTTCCACTATGAAGATGAACCAGCCGACGAGGATGAGCCATTGTTCAAGCTCGACCGACATACGCTGGTGGAGGGCGAGTATGTCTCGATCACCGAGCATGATGGCGTGCTGCGCACATTCCGGGTGGTCCAGGTGCGCTGAACGCAGGCCGGATATCGGGTGGAGCGTTGATTACGTGTTGGTCGCTTTGCGTCGCCGGTTTTCCAGGCGAATCGAGTAGTAGTTTCCCGCGAATATGATCATCGCGCCGATCAACACGGGCAGCTGGGCTGTTTCGTTGTAGAGCAGGAGCCCGACCACCACGATCAACGGCAGACGCATGAAGTCCATTGGGACCACGATGGTCTGATCTGCGATCGAAAGTGCCTTGGCCGTACAGTAGTGGGCGGACAGGCCGACCGCGCCGACGACGAGCAGCCAGAACAATTGCAGCCAGTCGGGGGTGACCCAGACGAACGCCGATAGCGCGATGCCCATCGGCAACTGGATCACGGACATGTAGAGCAGGATCACGATCGGTGCATCGGTGCGGGTCATGTGTTTGGTGATCGTCAGAGTCATGGCAAAACCCACGGCGGCACCCAAAACGGCCAGCGTGCCATGGTCGATCACCGCGACCCCGGGACGCAGGATGATCAGGATGCCGACGAACCCGAAGACCACCGCGACGATCCGTCCCCGGTTCAATCGTTCACCCAGAAACAGCACAGCGAGGATCGTTGCCCAGATCGGTGCGGTAAACTCGATCGCGAACACCTCGGCCAGCGGCAACAGGCCGACCCCGGTGATCCAGCCCAGTTGCGCGGCGAAATGAACGAAGTTGCGCCCGAACTGGAGCTTGAAGTTATTCGTGTGCCAGATCGCACGGCCCATGATCATGACAAAGGGCAGCAGAATCAAAAGCGCGCCGATGCTCCGGAACAACATGATCTGGAAACTGTGGATGTCGCCCGACAGCTCGCGTACGGCGATCGCCATGAGGGTGAACGACAAGAGCGTGCCCGTCATCCAGGCGACCGCATGAATCAGCGGTGCCTGGGGTTTCGCCAAAGGCGGAATCAGCCTAACCGATCAACCGAAAGATCGTCCGCCACTTTCGCGAGGTTCTCGAGCAGGGGATCGGGCAGGGGGATGCCGTTTGCTGTGCGGTCGGCATAGGCGGCGTGGGTGCCTTCGCCGGGCAGACGGACCCGTTCGACCCCGGGCAGGGTCGGTGAACCATGCATCTCCGCGATCACCGCATCGACCTGTTTCTTGAAATCGCCAACATCCATGAAGGCCGAAATATTGACCGCCAGGTAGAACTGGCCGGTGTTGGTGGCCGATGACGGGTCGGCGTTCATGTCGACGACATTCTTGCCGAAATGGGCGCCGTTGAGCGTCCCCGCGAGGATGCCGAAAATCAACGCCAGACCGTATCCCTTGGGGCCACCGATGGGCAGCAGATAGCCGGTGTCGGCCTTGCTCGCGTCGGTCAGCGGGTTGCCGTCATGGCCGACCATCCAGCCCTCCGGCATCTCGATGCCGCGCTGGGCGTAGACCTTGACCTTGCCGTAGGAGGTCACCGTCGTCGCCATGTCGAGGACGATGGAATCTTCCTTGTCGGCCGGGACCGACACGGCGATCGGATTGGTCGAGAGCAGCGCCTCCGTACCGCCCCAGGGCGGCAGGTGATTGGCGCTGCCGACTGCCACGTAGAGGCCGATCATGTCGTGATCCAGCGCCATGTTGGAATAGACCCCGGCCGCACCGGCATGGTTCGAGCTGTGCAGGCCGACCCAGGCGACGCCGGCGGTCTTGGCTTTTTCGATCGCCACTTCTGCGGCCCTGTGGACCACGAGATGACCCATCCCGTTGTCGCCATCGACCAGCGCCATCGCGGTGCGTTCCTTCTCGATCTTGATGTCCGGCGTCGGGTTGAAGCCGCCCGATTTCAGGCGCCCGATGTATCCCGGTAGCCGGAAGATGCCGTGGGAGTCCTTGCCGAGCATGTCGCCCTCGGCCATCAGATTGGCCACCTTGGCGGCGTCAGCATCGGGCATGCCGGTCGCGGCGAAACACCGCGTCATGAAGGCCTCGATCTGGTCGCGGGTGTAGCGTTGCATCGTGTTTGCGTCGGCCGGCATTTTCACTCTCCCCAAAACATTTTTCTCGTTGGTCGCACCATAGACAAAAAACAGACTGCCCGGCGAGTGGCCGGCGCAATATACTCCTGTTCTCCAGTGGATGAAGAATGATGCCCAAGCCCAAGTTGGATTCAGCCGATGCCTGATATTGCTCTAGAAGATCGCACCGTCCTTCAACTGGCGGAGGATTTGCGCGGCGGCCGGACGAGCGCGGCCGCGCTCGCCGAAGCCGCGATCGCCAACCACGAGGCCGGCGACGCCACATTCGGGGCCTACAAGACATGGGACCCGGCGCGGTTTCGCGCCGAAGCGGAGATCGCCGACCGGGCGTTTGCGGCCAACTTCGACCTCGGGCCGCTGCAAGGCATTCCTGTTTCGGTGAAGGATCTGTACGGCGTTCGCGGCTATCCGACGTTTGCCGGATCGCCACGAGAATTGCCTCAGGAATGGCGCCACGAAGGACCGGTGATCCGGGCTCTGCGCGGGCAGCTTGCCGCGGTTTCGGGCAAGACCCATACCGTCCAGTTTGCCTTCGGCGCACTGGGTACGAACCCCCATTGGGGGACACCACGCAACCCGTGGGATGCCGACGATCATCGCGCCCCCGGCGGCTCCAGCGCGGGTGCCGGGGTCAGCCTGTGGGAGGGCTCGGCGCTGCTGGCGATGGGCACCGACACGGCGGGTTCGGTGCGCATGCCGGCGAGCATGACGGGGACCGTCGGGATCAAGACAACTCAGGGCCGCTGGTCGCTCGAGGGCATCACGCCGCTGAGCAGCACGCTCGATACGCCCGGCGTGCTTGCACGCTCCGTTGCCGACGCCGCGCTGGCGTTTTCGGTGATCGATCCCGACGTCAGTCCGGACCCCACCAGCTTCCTGGCCGACATAGAAACGGCGACCGTCGGGGATTTCCGGGTCGGCGTTTGCGAGACCTTCTTTGCCGATTGTGACCCCGGCGTCGCGGAAGGCGTGCGGGCGGCGCTGGCGGAACTGGAAGCGGCCGGCGCGCGGATCACGCAACTAGAGATTCCGGACCTCGACGAGGTCGATCAGATCTTCCGCACCGGCGGCCTTTCGGCCTTCGAGTTTGCCAGCTTCATCAACGATGTGTTGCCGGACTTCCTTGAGGATATCGACCCGATGGTGGGGTCGCGTTTCGACAAGATGACGGCCCTGACCGCGGCCGAATATCACGGACGCCTACGCCGGATGGCGGCACTCTCACAGGCCGCCCACGCCGCAATAGCCGGCGTGCATGCGGTCGTCGGGCCGACGATCCCGATCACGCCGCCGAAGATCGCCGATGTGCAGGATCCCAAGGCCTATATGAAGGCCAATCTGATGGCCGCGCGAAATACGACCGTGGCCAATCTGCTGGCGATGAGTGCGGTGACCATTCCCGTGGCACTCGACGCGGCGGGCATGCCGGTCGGGCTCCAGATCAACTGTGCGGGCGGTGATGACGCGCGCGCCGTGGCCATCGCCCGGGCGTTCGAGAAAGTTCTGGGGACCGCGCGGCAACGTCTGGGGACACCGCCGCTCGCGTCCTAGTTCCGGATTTACGCGTCTGCCCGGTCTGCGACCGCGATGATGCGCTCCATGGTGCGCAGCACCGGCCGCTCGATCAGCTTCCCGTCGACCACGACGATGCCTGTGTTGGCCTCCGTGAACGCCGCCACGATCTTGCGGGCATGGGCGATCTCGTCCGCGCTCGGTGAGAAGATCTCGTTGATGATCGCGATCTGGTTGGGGTGGATCGAACCCTTGCCGGTGAAGCCCAGGCGCGCGCTGGCCTCTGCTTCCTGGCGCAGGCCATCGAAATCCTTGAGGTCGAGCCAGGGCACGTCGATCGCGTCGACCCCGGCGGCTGCGGCCGCGTGGACGACCCGTGAACGGGCATAAAGCAACGGTTCCCAGGCGTATTCGCAGCGCAGATCCGCGGCGAGATCGACGCCGCCGAACAGCAGGGAATCAATGCGGTTGCTGGCATGGGCGATGTCATAGGCCGCTTCGAGCCCGTGATTGGTCTCGATGATGATCTGCAACCGGACCGGCAGGCCGAGTTCGTCGAGCCTGTCGGAGACGGACCTCACTTCTTCGGCCGAATTGACCTTGGGCAGCATCAGGGCCGGAGGCGGGGACTTGGCTTCGTAAATCGCCTCGAGATCCGCCTGCCCGTAGGTGCTGCCAATCTCGTTCACGCGGACGATCCGCTCGACCCCGTCATCGGCCTGCGCCTCGGCGAAGATCCCGAGCATATTCTCCCGCGCTGCGTCCTTGTCGTGAGGCGCGACGCCGTCTTCGAGCTCGACGCAGACGATGTCCGCACCCGACCCGAGGGCCTTTGTGAACATCGATGGATCTGTGCCGGGGGAAAAGATGAAGCTGCGGCGGGGCTGAATGGAAATGGGCATGGGTGATCTCAATCTGTCTGTTCTGCGTAGACTATCGACTGCACAAACTCTTTGAGCATGTTTCGAGACGCTCTTCCATCCGCTATTATCGGCGCAAATCAGCCCGTGACCGGGAAAAACCGGAACAAGTTTTTTGCGGTTCAGCGTCGCGATCGAGATCGCGGCATGTGATAAACCCGCACGCAGAACACAACAGGGAAGAGACGGCCCGCAATGTCCGCCGCAAAACCGACTGTCGCCATCCTGGTGACGATGGATACCAAGGCGCCCGAGGCGCTGTTTGTCGCGTCGTGCCTGGCGAGTGCCGGTACCACGCCGTGGATCGTCGACCTTTCCCTGATGCCCCATGACAGTGAGGGTGCCGACATGACCGGCGGCGATGTTGCGGAAGCTGGCGGGCACAGCTGGGACGCCCTTGCGAAGATGGACCGGCGCGCCGCCTCCGATGCGATGCTGGAGGGTGCCACGAAGGTCGTGCGTGGTCGTTTCGACGACGGACAGCTGGCCGGCGCCATCGGCCTGGGCGGCGCCAACGGCACGACCATGGCCTGTGCGATCATGCGTGCGCTGCCCTATCTGGTACCCAAGGCCATGGTGAGCGCCGTCGCCGCGACCGCCGCCGTGCAGTGGTATGTGGCGGAAGCCGACATCGCCATGCACGCCTCGATCGGCGACGTGGCGCTCAACCGGATCACCAAAGCGGCGATGGAGAATGCGGCAGTGGGTGTGGCCGCGGCGGCCTGTAACCGGGCCGGCAAGGCCGCGCAGACCGAAGATCACCCGCCGCTGGTCGCGATTTCGTCCTTCGGTGGGACGGCGGGGTGCGTCGACCGGGTGCAGGCACAGATTGAGGCGCAGGGCTTCGAGGTCATTCTGTTTCACGCTTCGGGCATCGGCGGCCGGGCGCTCGAGCGGCTGGCGCGCGAAGGCGAGCTGGCCGGGGTGCTCGACATCACCACCCATGAGCTCACGGATTTTGTCACCAACGGCGTGTATGACGCAGGCGGCGAGCGGCTGACGGCTGCGGGCGCCATGGGGCTGCCGCAGGTCGTCGTGCCCGGCGCGATCGACCATTCGAATTTCTGGACCGGGCAGGTCCCCGAGCGTTATCGCGAACGCGAGTTCTTCCAGTACAACGCGCAGAACCTTCTGATGCGCACGAATGCCGACGAGATGGACGAGCTCGGCCGGGCATTCGCCGAACGCCTCAATGGCGCGAAGGGGCCCATTCGCGTGCTGGTGCCGCTTGAGGGTTACAGCGAGCACACGAAGCGCAAGACGTACGACCTCGCCGAGAATGAGCTGGGGAACTGGAAGCAGCCCGAGACCGACCGGGCGTTCAGCCGGGCCCTGGGTGAGAATTTGACCAGCGGCACGGTCGAGGAAATCCCGTGCCACATAAACGATGCCGCCTTTGCAGATGCCTGCGTGGCGGCCTTTCTTGAAATCATCGGGTCCGCACCGGGCGGCACCCGCACATCCGGAGCAACGTGATGAGCCTTTCCATTGAGGTCGAACATTTTGAGACCGACGTCCTGATCGTGGGCGGCGGTGCCGCGGCGACCATGGCCGCCTTTGAGTGCGCCATAGCCGGCGTCAAGACGATCCAGGTCACCAAGGGCCGCGCGACCAGCGGCACAACGACGGTCGCGCGCGGCGGATTCGCCGCCGCGATGGGCAAGGACGACAGTCCCGCCCAGCATCTGGAAGACATCCTGAAATATGGCGGCGAGCTGATCGATCCCGAGATGGCGCGGGCCTGGTGCGAGGATATCGTCCAGATCGTGAAGGACCTCGAGGAATGGGGGGCCGAGTTCATCCGCGGCGAGGATGGCGAGCTCGACCTGAAGATGTTCCCCAACCACTCCCATCCGCGTGCGTGCCATCACTACGACACCACGGGCAACATGGTGACCAAGGTCCTGTCGAAGCGCCTGCGCGGCGACGACCGTATCGAGAAGCATTCGCTGACCGCGATCGTCGATCTGGTGAAACACGAGGGGCGCGTCGTTGGTGCCTGGGGCGTGGATTACCGCAACGCGAAACTGGTGATCTACACCGCGCAGCAGGTGATCCTTGCGACCGGCGGCGGCAGCGGCCTGTTCTATGTGAACGACAACCCGCCGCAGGTGACGGGTGACGGCTATGTCATGGGCTTCCGCGCGGGTGCCGACCTGCTCGGTATCGAGATGATCGATTTCCAGGCCATGTGCTGCTCGCCGGAAGAACTTTTCGGCTTCGCGCCGCATCCCACCGGCTTCATCAATGCCGGTGCGGTGTTCCGCAACGAGGACGGGGAGGAGTTCCTCAAGCGCTACTTCCCGGACACGGCCGAGAAGTCATCGCGCTCCGAGGTGATCCTGGCGATGGCCAAGGAAATCCATGCGGGCCGCGCCGGCTCCACGGGCGGCATTTACATGGATGCCACGGCCATCCCGATCGAGACCATCCAGAAGCAGATCCCGCACGTCTACAAGACCTGCCTGCATCGGGGTATCGACATCACCAAGACGCCCCTCGAAGTTGCGCCGGGAAGCCACACCTGGCTCGGCGGCCTCGACGTCGACACCTACGGCCAGAGTTCGATCCCGGGCCTGTTCGCCGCGGGCGAGACGGCCGGCGGTATCCATGGCGGCAACCGCATCGGCGGGTCGGCACTGGCCGCCTCGCTGGCGTTCGGTCGTCGCGCCGGCCGCAAGGCAGCCGAGCTTGTCGGCTCCGAGCCGGTCTCGGTTCCGACCCTGGGCGACAATGCGATCCCCGAAGCCGAACGTGAGTGGCTCGCCGGCCTGATGGAGCGGACCGACGGCCCGTTCCAGGGCGATGTGCGGATGCATTGCCGGATGCTGGCCCATGACAAGCTGGGCCCGATTCGCGACGAGAATACGCTGCGCGAGGCGCTGACCGAGTATGAGCGTATCGAGAACGAGGATCTGCAGACCCTGCGGCTGTCCGAAGCGGCCCGCGAGACCGGCAAGGGCCGGGGCGAGGAAATCGAGAGCGCGCTTTCGATCCGCAACCTGGCACTTCTGGGCCGTATTCTCGCGACAGCTGCGTTGGAGCGCGAGGAAAGCCGCGGCGCCCATTACCGGCTTGATTATCCCGAGCCGAATGATGCCGACTGGCGCAAGGTGACGCGCCTGCATCACACGGAAAGCGGCGGAATCGAATTCTCGACCGATCCGGTAAAGAATGTCGCGGGAGGTGCCTGAATAGCCTGAATTCGCGGGCCGATGGTCACGGGCGAGGCACAGGTTCTGTGACCCTCGCGGCGCTGACGGGCGGAGGAGAATATGCGAATTTCGCCGCAGATCAGATTGCGTGGTGCGAACCAATACATCCCTTTGATTGCGCCGCATAATTGGATATGGTCTGAACTGAATTGTAGGCCTGTTTGGGAGCGGACGCTTTGCGCGTCGGGTGATCTCAGATCGGTGTTTTGATCTAAAACTGTAGCCTTGTGAAAGTGCTGGGAGAAAAGAATGCGATACGGAACAGCGAATTTCGGCATTGCCGGAGTTGATTGGCAGGAGAAGGTCAACTGGGACCGCCTGCGTAATTATCGGCTCGAGCGCGCGCGCGACATGATGAAGAAGGCTGGCCTTGGCGCCATGCTTTGCATGTATGACGAGAACGTTCGCTACATCACCGGCACGCTGACGCCGGGTTGGAACCGCCTGAAGCCAGGCCTGCGCTACGCGCTGCTGTGTGGCGATGCCGCACCGGTGCTGTTTGAGCAGGGCGATATCGGCATGCAGGTCGAGCGCCACGCGCCGTGGATTCCGCCCGAGAACATCCGTTACTCCTACGCCTGGATCAAAGGCGCTGCGGGTGGTGCCTCGAAGCAGCAGGTGACCAAGTTCACCAATGCGATCAAGGAAGAGATGGCCCGTTTCGGCGTTGCCGGCGAAAAGCTGGGCGTTGATTTCGTCGACATCAACATGATGGAGCACTTTGCCGAAGAGGGCATTTCGTGGGCCGACGGCATGTCGCCGATGATGGACGCACGCGCGGTCAAGAGCAAAGACGAGCAGGAATGTGCCCGCATCGTCGGCGCGATCGGCGACGCTGCCCATTGGGAGTGCATGAAGTTCCTGAAGCCGGGTATCACCGAGAACCAGGTGACCGCGCACATCATGAAGTTCCTGTACGACATTCCGGGCATGGAAGATGTCGAGGACGTCATCGTTTCCTCGGGTCCGAACACTTGGCCGAACTGGCGTAACTTCGGTGATCGTATCATCCAGCCGGGCGACATCGTCTTCATGGATTTGGCGGCGCTGACGTGGAATGGCTACAAGTCCTGCTACTACCGCACCTATTGTGTTGGCCGCGAGCCGACGCAGGAGATGAAGGACGTTTACGCCGTGGCGCTCGATTGGCTCCAGGGTTCGATGGAAGCGGTCAAGGTTGGTGCCTCGACCCGCGACATCGCGCTGAAATGGCCGTCCGCCAAGGAAGCCTGGGGTTACGAGGAAGAAGATCAGGCAGCCGCGAACCTGTGGGGCCACGGCCTGGGTCTTGCCCAGTACGATCCGCCCGTCATCTCGCGCATCTGGTCCCTCGATCATCCGATCGAGATCCAGGAGGGCATGGTCTTCGCTCTCGAGACGCAGCACGGCATTCCGTTCAAGTTCGGCGTCCGCATCGAAGAGATGCAGATCGTCCATGCGGACGAGACCGAGGTCATCACCAACTTCCCGGTGAATCAGATCACGGTCGTCGACCCGATGCCGCACTAACCCTGCGGGTTTGAGCTTCACGACGGAGCTTAAAATTTAAATTGGTTCGGCCGGGCGGCTTGATCGCCCGGCCGAATTGATAACTGGACCCGGTTTTCGTTTCGGTTTTACCGTCGGGTCCAAACTTGGAAGGTGCAGGAACATGGCGAAGTTCGTGGTGCGGCTGACTGACGAAGCGGCGACGGATGCGGAACGGTTCGGCCCCAAGGCCGCCAACCAGGCGGCGCTCGGCCATGCCGGGCTCCCGACCCCAGGCGGTTTCGTGCTCGGCGCGGATGCCTACTTCCACCAGCTGGAATCGCTCGGACTGGTCGATGCCGCGGAACAGGCGGTGAGCCTGCCCTTCATGGAATCGCGCGGCCCGATCGCCGAGGTGCGCATCGGCCTTTTCTCCGAGCCGATTGCCGCCGACATCGAGGCCGAGTTGCTCGACGCTTACCGGACGCTGACGGCGGAGACCGGGATGCGGCTTGCCGTGCGGTCGTCCTCGCTGATGGAAGACACCGAGGGCTCGTCCTTCGCCGGACAGTTCCAGACATTTCTCGGCATCGAGGGCGAGACGGATTTCCTGACCGCCGTGCGCGCATGCTGGGGGGCGCTGTGGTCGCCGCAGGCCATGCGCTACATGCAAGACAAGAAGATCAGCGCGATCGACACCGCGATGTCGGTGCTGGTCCAGCCGCTGATCGAGGCGGAGGCGTCCGGTGGTGGCCTGAGCCAGACGGCCGATGGCGGCATGTCCGTCAGCGCCACCTGGGGGCTCGGTGAAGCGCTCGCCCAGGGCGAGGTCGTGCCCGACCGCTATGACCTGACATCCGAGGGCAAGCTGGTCGAGGCGATCAGCGGCCAGGAATTCGAGCACAGCGCCTATTGCCACGCGCATCAGGCGCCGCCGCAGAATCCGATGGCCGCCGTGGCCGCGACCCAAGCGCAGGGCCACGAACACGATCATGACCATGCGCATAAACACAGCCATGATCATGACCACGACCACGACCACGACCACGACCATGACCATGATGACGCGCCGTCCGGCGACGAGACGACGCGTCTCCAGTGCCTCACCACCGATGATGTTCACCAACTCGCCCGCTACATGAAGGTGGCCGAGAAGATGATGGGCCTCGCGGTGGAGGTCGAGTGGGCCAAGGACGAGATCGGCATCAAGATGTTGCAGGCACGACCGCTGCATGTTGAGGAGCCGATTGTGCTGGACGAAGTCTGGCGCGGCCGGCCGGGCCTGCGCGGCCATCCGGGCGGCATGGGCTGGGGTTCGGGCCGGGCCTGCGTGATCAACTGCGAGTGCGAGATTTCACGGCTGAACTATGGCGACGTGCTGGTGACCAATGTCGCCGGACCTGCGCTGGTCGGCGTTTTGCCGCGGGTGGCGGCGATCGTCGCGGAACTCGGCGGCAGCACGTCGCATCTGGCCTCGCTGGGCCGCGAGCGCGGCATTCCGATGGTTCTCGGCGTGGCCGGTGCGACGCGTCAGATCCCGGACGGCGCGACCGTCGGGGTCGATGGGGTCGGCGGCATCGTGCGCTGGCTGAAGCCGGAGCTGAACGAGAAGCAGCCGATGCCGATGATGCACCCGGGTGAGATGCGGTCCCCTGGGTAAGCTCTGTATGAGCGCCCTCAGTGATCTCCGGAACGCGAAACGTTCCTAGTGATCCATGATGATCTTCATCCGGCCGGTGGCTTCGCTGGTCAGCATGTCGAGCGCACCGGAGAGATTCTCCAGGGGCTCACGGTCGCTGATCATCGCGTCGAGCTTGACCATGCCGCGCTTGACCAGATCCATCGAGGCCACGAAGTCCTGACCCTTCGACGCGCGCGCGTTGAGGATCTGAATTTCCTTGAAATAGAACTGGTAGAACGGCAGTTCGGCCTTCGTCTCGGTGTAGATGCCGAAGGGCATGATCGCGCCGCCGGTCCGGACCATGTCGAAGGCCTGGCCGAGGGTCAGCACCTTGCCGGCGGACTCGATCACCAGGTCGGCGCCGTCGCCCTTGCTGACCTCGAGGATCTTGTCCTTGATGTCGTCGCTGGGCGCATAGGTGTAGTCGGCCCCGAGAGACTTCGCGAGATCGAGCTTCCACTGGGACCGCGTGATGCCGATGACCGTGGCGCCGCGCGCCTTGGCCAGCTGCACATGAAGCTGGCCGGTGACGCCGAGACCGAGCACGACGACCACGTCGCCGGGGAAGATGTTGGCCATGCGATGGCCGTGCATGCAGGTGGTCAGCACCTGGATCAACGGGACCTCATGGTCGGCGATCTCGTCGGGCACCACGTAGCAGTTGGCCGGCGGGACGGCGACCAGGTCGGCAAAGCCGCCATTGATGTCGCGCCCGATCAGGCCGCCGCGGGTGCAGATATGCTGCTGGTTGTGCAGACAGGCGTGGCAGGTGCCGCAGTGATAGACCGGGTCGACCAGCACGCGCTGGCCCTTCCTGGCGTCGGTCGCATCGGTGAGCAGCTCGCCGACCATCTCGTGCCCCATGACGATCGGCTTGGGCGCCGGGATACCGCCGCTGAGGATCTTGAGGTCCGTCCCGCAGATGCCGGAACTGGACACGCGCACCAGGGCTTCACCCTGATCCGTCGTGGGCTCGGGAATGTCCCGTTGCTCGATCACGTTGGGTTCTGTGAGCACCATTGCGCGCATGGCTGTATCTCCCTGGTATCTACGGTAGCTGCCGGCAGCTAGAGCCGGCCTGTTTGGGCCGGCCTACTTGAACACGTCCGGATTGGCGGGCCACTTCGGCTGTCCGCCGTTGAGCACCGTCAGAATGTCGCCGGCAACGGTTGTCTGCAGATCGAGCAGCGCATCTTCCGAGTAGAAAGACGTGTGCGGATTGATCACCACATCGTCACGGCTCAGGATCGGGTCGTCCTCGGCGGGCGGCTCCTGGGGCAGCACGTCGAGACCCGCCCCGGCGAGCTCGCCGGCGTCGAGTGCGGTGACGAGAGCTTTGGTATCGATCAGGCCGCCGCGTGCGGTGTTCACGATATAGGCGGTGCTCTTCATCTTCGCGAAGGCGTCGGTGGAGAACATGTTCTCGGTCGCAGGGGTCAGCGGCGCGTGGACCGACACATAGTCGGAACGCTCAAGCAGCGCATCAAACTCGACCAGCTCCACACCCTTGGCCGCGGCGACCTCGGGCTTCACATAGGGATCGGACGCAATGACGTTGATGCCGAAGGCCTGGGCCTTCACGGCCACGAGCTGGGCGATGTTGCCGAAGCCCACGAGGCCCATGGTCTTGCCCCGGAAGCGCATGATCGGCACCACGGCCGGCATTTCCCAGCGGCCCTGCTTGACCAGCTTGTCGGCAAGCGCGGTCTTGCGGGCTGCGGTCAGCAGCAGCGCCATCGTGTGATCGGACACCTCGTCGAGGCAATATTGCGGGGCATACACAACGGGAATGCCCGCCGCGGTGGCGGCTTCGAGGTCGATATTGTCGAGGCCGATGCCGAAGCGACCGATCGCGCCGCAACCGTCGAGCGTGTCGATGACCTTCGCGGTGATCTGGGCGTAGGTGACGAACAGCGCCTTGGCGCCCTTGGCCGCCTCGATGATGGCGTCCTCGGAGGTGTCCGCGGCCATCGAGATAACCGGATTGAAGCTTGCGAGCACCGTTTCGACGGGTTCCAGCGAGGGGAACGGTGAATCGGCGACGGCAAAGGTCGTGCTATCAGCCACGAGGCCTCTCCTTTGATATTATCGTTGTTGAACAGTTTCTGGCCGGACTCGTATCAGCCGATCCGGGGCTTGTCCAGTTGGCCCGGCGCACGGGTTTTGTGCCGTCAGGGTTTGGCGTCCGGCGGTATGGAGTAGGTGCCGGTCGCATGCGCGATGGGTGCGTCTTCTCCCTCGGAGCGCAGGGTCACCTCGATGACCGCGAGCCGGCGCCCCAGCTTGATGATGTTGCAGTCCGCAACGACATCGACGGGGGCGGGAAGGCGCAGGAAATTGATGTTCAGGTTGGTGGTCACGGCGAGTTCGACCGGGCCAATGGCGCCCATCAGTGCCGCGTACATGCCGAAGTCGGTCAGCGCCATCATGACCGGGCCGCTGATGGTGCCGCCGGGGCGGGTGAAGTGGGCATTGAACGGCGCACGCACCCGCGCGGTGCCCTCGCCGATTTCCTCGGCACGGAAGCCGTAATTGGCCGCGATCGGCAGTTCGCGCTCGGTCAGGGTGTTGAACGCTTCGGGAGTGATTTTTGACATGAACTCTCGGGAATTTGTGAGCAGATTTGAAATTAGCGAGGGCTCGCCTGCGCTGAACTGACATTATCAGACCCTGGCGCCTCGTGGATCAGGATTGAGCTGATATGGCGTTGTGATCGCGACGAATTGCCAAAGGCGTTACCCGCCCTTTCACGGATATAGTTTCCTGTGCCTCGAACCCGCCGTCAGCCAAACCTGCTTCAACGACGATCTCTCCGGCCTTGGCGGCCGAACACAGCCTGGCCGTCACATTAACGGCGTCGCCGATCACCGTAAAATCGCGACGATCCTTAGGACCAATGGTGCCGGAGATCACCTCGCCTTTATAAATGCCAATCCCCAATAGTCGCGGCAGCCTGTCCTTCGTTGCTATGGCCTGAATTTCTCTCGCTGCTGCGATAGCTCTTCGACTGCCGTCGTCGCTGTCGAACCGGGCGAGGATGGCGTCGCCGATCATCTTGTCCACGTCTCCACCATGTCGCGTGAGGATATTTACCTGGAGCGTCATAATATCATTCAGGAAATCGACGACTTCTTCGGGAGCTCGCCGTTCACTAAAACCGGTGAAATCCCGAACGTCAGAGAAGAAGAGGGTCGTGGTAATCCGCTTTGAGTGAATGCTGTCGTCGCCCGCTGCTTCGAGGGCAGCATTTACGGCTGTCGACGATACGAATGACTCCAGGCGCAGGCGCAGTTCATCAATCAACTTCGTTCGTGCATCGATATCGGATTGAGCTTTCCCCACCAACCGATCAAGCGCGAGGCCGAGCAAAAGAAACAAAAGCCCTAAGGTCGATACGATCGGCAGGGCAGACTTGGCGTAAATGGCATCCAGATAACCTACCGGTTCGTACAACTCGAACACCGCTCTTAGAGAACCGCTGTCGTCGAACACGGGGACGTACAACTCGTACTGCTGCGATCCGTCGGGCAAGGTCTTGGTCACGATTCCGGATTCGGCCTCTGCGATCACTTCCCGCAACGCGTTTCCCTGTTCGCGTGTCCCGATTTCTTCGGCATTCGTAGCGTACAGAACCGTTCGGTTGAGGTCGTATACCTTGAGTTCTTGAAGGTTCTGCTCGCGAACTTCTCGTTCAAACGCCGCGGTTAAAATAGACGCATCTTTCGTTTGCAGGGTTTCTGCCGGTGAGCGACCTGCCATGATCTCTGTCCAGGCGGTCTGGTCGCTTCCCGCCACCGATCGCTCGATCGTTTGTGCCCTTTGTTGTGCTAGCTCCAGATAAATTGCCTCGACCGTGTGTAGCGCCGTCAGCCCAATGATCAGAAGAGAGATGCCGACGAATGCGAGTAGGGCTGGGACGAAACGCCGTCGAAATCGTGTTTTTAGGGGGAAAGGTTCGCCCATTGGCGACGAGCTATTGATGGGCTGGATCACGGTGTGATCATCGTTTGTGGCTCTTGGGGGCATAATTACCTTCGGGCATTTGCGGTGATCGCGATATCCACGTGCTGAGATTTTTGTCGCATCCTTAGGGATTGGTCTTTCGAATCGATGATTGTCGTATGTCAGGGCTGATGTGTTGGAGTGCACCCCCCGACGGTGAGGTAATTCCCTGCGAGATCAAATCATCGGTTTTGCAACACCTCATCTTTCAGGCGGCAACCAATCACTTTCGACGGCCTTGCGGCGGCTTAAACGCAGGGCGAGACCGACTGATACGCCAATACCAATGGCGACAGTCAAATCAACCACGACGGTGAGCACAAGCGTGAGCAGCAGAAGCATGAGGTCGCTTTTCCTGCCGCGCGCGTATTCGCCCCACTTATGCGGCTCGGTCATGTTCCACGCGGTTAGAATTAGAAGTGCCGCAAGTGCTGGCATGGCCAGATAGCTTGCGAGCGGAGCAGCAAGCAACATCACCAACAAAATAACAGCGGCGTGAACAATTCCCGCTACAGGTGTTTTGCCACCTGCCTTGATGTTGGTGGCAGTTCGCGCAATCGCGCCTGTGGCGGGCAGACCGGTGAACAGAGCCGAGGCGATATTGGCGATACCCTGAGCAGACAATTCGGCGTTCGGCCTGTGACTGCCGTCTATCATCTTGTCGGTAACCATGGCCGATAGAAGAGATTCTACGGCAGCCAAGAAAGCAATGATGAAAGCCGAGGGAAGGAGTTCGATAATTCGAGAAGGTGAAAGATCCGGCAGTTGCGGCCAAGGCAACTGGCTTGGAAGTTCACCAAAGCGAGAACCAAGCGTATCGACTGGCAACGACATGAAGGCTACGAGAGCCGACCCAACGCCTACGGCTACGATGAGACCGGGAAAACGCGGCGCGACGCGTCGCAGCAATACAATTAGGACGAGTGTGACGAACGCAATGGCAATTGTCGCCGGGCTGAATGTCTCCCGGGCGTGCCAAAGCATGGGAATTTTTTCGATAAAGTCTGCGGGAACCTTATCAACGGCCAAGCCAAGAAAATCTTTTAGCTGGCTTGTGGCAATAATGACGCCAATACCAATGGTGAAACCGTTCACCACGGCTTCTGGAACAAAAGCGATTAGGTTTCCCGCACGGAAATAGCCCCCAACGAGCAAAATTATGCCTGCCATAAGGGTCGCTAAAACAAGTCCGTCATAGCCATGTTGGGCGATCACCCCGAACACGACGACGATGAAAGCTCCAGTCGGCCCCCCTATCTGAACTCGACTGCCGCCAAAGAGTGAAATCAAAAACCCACCGACTATGGCGGTTACGATTCCCTTTTCCGGGGCAGCACCAGAAGCAATAGCAATGGCGAGACTGAGTGGCAGAGCAACCATTGCAACGGTTGCGCCCGCCAAAAGGTCGCCTGCAAAAAGTTGCCAGCTATAAGACTGAATCGTCGTGAAAATCTTTGGCTGACGCATTTCGAGAGCTCATTGCAGAATTCGTGAGGCAACATGATTGTCTTTGTCCCACTTTCAGCGATCAGTGTCGCGACTCACAAAGTTGCGGGCCCTGTTTTCTTGAACTGCCCGGAAAGCACCCGGTCAATCACGCCCGGAACGAATGCCTGAAGGCTACGTGCGAACCGCTCGACACCGAATGGATAGCTTGTTGCACGGCCCTTCTGGACATCACGCCAGATGCGCAGTGCAACAGCTTCGGGTACGTCCACCTTCATCCCAAACGGCTCAATCAGATGTTCAAAAGCGGACGCCGCAGAGGTCTGCGTTGCGCGTGGCGCAGCGTAGGTCACCTTTATGCCCTCATGTCGTAGCTCGCGCCGCAAGCCGTCTGACCATCCGCGCAGACCGAACTTGCTGGCGGCATAAGCCGCGAACATGGGCATCGCAATATCGCCCAGCATCGAGCCAACGTTGACGATATGGCCCTGATCGCTGCGACGTAGGAGCGGCAGCAGGCGCGTCGTCAATAGAATCGGACCCAGAACATTGGTCTCAAGCATGGCCGAAACGTCTGTCGGTTCAATATCCCCGACCGGGCCAACGAGAATACGTCCCGCGTTGTTCACCAGCACATCAACCCGACCGTATTTCGGTTCGAGGAATTCCGCCAGGCGCGCGCAACCCGAAGGGTCGGTGACATCCAGTTGGAACGTATCCACTTGATGGCCTGAGAGTTGAGCCGCCGTGACCTCAAGTGCTGAATGTCTCCGTCCGATAAGAACAAGCCTTGCACCCCGCCGTCCGGCCATTAGCGCCAACTCACGTCCGATGCCGCTTCCCGCACCCGTAATGACGATCACCGGCTGATCATGCGGCACGGGAGGCACCTTCATTGCTTTGGTCAAGCTCGTCGAACATGCGGCCCCAAAGGTAGTAGACCATGTTCGCGGTATCGATGATCTGCGCCTGCGAGGCCGGGTCCGATATGTCGTTAACAAGGTCTCGAAAGAAAACGACATGCTCCTGATCGAGACTGCCGTGAGACATCATGTATCGAAACCCCTGGTCCGGCGTCTCGCCGATATGACCGGCAATGGCCGCGGCTGCTTTTTCAGCCAGCTGGACCGACATACCCTCAAGCACATGGACCATGCCGAGCATGGCATGGGGCCCACGCCGTGCGATGGCGTCATACATGAAGCCTACCAGCGCACGCACGGGCGGATCGCCCTCGTATTCGATGGTGTGCTCCACCGTAGCGGGTCCGACGAGATCGCGGATGTCATCGAGAATCCAGGCTTCGTGGCCTTCTTCCTCAAGGATGTACTCGCGCAAGGCACCGGCAAGCGCCCGGTCTTCCGAATTACATCTGTCCAATGCCGCCCTGAGGAGCGGACAGGTGTGGCGAACATGGTGATAGGCTTGCCCGAGATAGGACACGTACAGATCCATCGGGACTCCCTCGGCCAGAGCGCGTGAAATGACAGGGATACGGGTGAAACGCTCACGAGCCTCACTGGTCTCAGATTCAAGCTGATCGAAAAAACTCATACGGTTTCACTTTCCATGTTCCGGGTTTCATCCATAGGATTCGTCACGCACCGGGCATCGATGTCGGGCAGGCAGTCCACAGCGCAGCGGCGGTCGATATGCCCGCCTGGCCCCACAACACCGCTGGTGAGAAGATCATTCACCGGACGGATCGCAACTCGTTCGGGGCGGGCATAAGCCGGGGCATCCCGGCACAACGCCACTACGTGCTGGGTAAGTTCGTCCGGGGCCATCCGGGCCGCCCACGCCATGCCTTCGTCATTGAGGCCGAGCAGGGCCGTCAGTTTCAATTCACTGTCCAGAAGAACGACCGCCTGCTCTATGCGGGGATCAGCGATCAGCATGGGCTCAATCCATTCCGGACTGACATTGCGACCGAATGCGGTCACCAGAACATTGTCGCACCGACCATGAACAACCAGATGTCCCGCCGGCGTGATCGCCCCCAAATCACCCGTCAACAAACTGGCCGAAGCATTCTTGCCTCCCAGATATCCGTCCATAATCGACGGGCCTGACACGATGATTTCTCCGGTCTCGCTGATCGTGACGTCTATCCCGTCCAATGGTCGGCCAACCGTCCCCGCAACCCGTTCGCCAAAGCGATTGAGAGCGACAACCGAAGTGCATTCGGACAGGCCGTAGCCTTCGTGGACAGGAATACCCGCCTCCCATGCTGCCTGGGCGAGCCAGGGTGCAACCGGCGCCCCGCCCACCGCGACATAACGCAGGCTGTCGGGTGCCCCAGCCACGGGGTCGAGGCCTGCAAGCCACAACCCCAGCAACGCCGGTACCATGACGCTGACCGTGGGGCGGACTTCCAATGCAGCCCCCGCAAGATCGGATGGCTGGCCGCGCGCTGTCGCGATCGCCACCGACGGCACCAGCCGACTTTCACCCCCCACCAGAACCGGGACATGAATGCCGCAGAGTTGTTCCAGCAGGAGCGCAAAGGGCAGAACGGACATGTAGCGGTCCTGCGGACCTGCACCGATGGCATCTGCCAGCGCACGGGCCATAAAGTCGATTTGTGGCTGCCCAATTTTCACGCCCTTGGGCGCGCCAGTCGTGCCCGACGTATAGATAATCCGGTTGGGCAGCCCAGATGCGATAGACGCGTCGCGCAGGGGCGCGCTGCGCCGGGTCAGGTCATCCAGTCCTCGCGTTTGGCCATCCAACTCTGCCGCCTTCTGCGCGGAGTCGACATCATGCAGAACCAGTCCGACCCGGGCATCGGCGATGACGTGCTGCAATTGAGTCTTCGAGAAACTCGTCGGCAACGGCACAAATGTGCGTCCGGCTGCCATGAGACCAAGATCGGCAATCACCCAATCCACGGAATTTTCTCCGAGGACACCGACAATCTTTGGGAACGTTTTTGCCGCCGCTGCAAACCCACCGACACGCGTTGCAAGCTCTCCGTAGGTGATCCGGATCGTACCGTCATTAAGGGCCGGTTCCTGCGCGCGGGTCCGCGCCCATTCCCGAAGGTTACCAATCGTGACCGACATCAGGCGGCAACCCGTAAACGCTGACCTGCCAGACTGGCCGGTGGGGCAAGGGTGAAGGGGCGCGCGACTGTATCGGGAGACAGACAGACAACCGGATCATGATCGAAGTAAGTCCCCCAGCCATCCTGCCCGGAAAGCCGGGCCGGATCAGCGGGACAAAGCTCAATGAGAGAAACACCATTACGTTGAAGGTAGGTCCGCAGTCGTCCGGTTGCCGTGAACAACAGCATGCTGGTTCCCAGTTCTCGTGTGCGATTGACGAGCTGACTGAGGAACGGACCGGCTGCACAACTCCGTACGGCAGCCAGGGTGGATATCTCGACGATCTCGAACCTGTCGACAGGACGGCCCAACGCCCTCGCCGCCAAAGTCTCAGCAGGCGTGTCAAAGTAGGATTCAGAGAAAAATTGCTCTCCGCCAAGTCGCACACCTGCAGCGCACAGAACATTGCCATCAGCGCCAGATAGAACGGCAAGATGCGGCGCGAATGACGGAACCGAGCATCCGTAACGGCGCTGATAAACGTCCTCGATACCGGATTCAGCTCGTGCGCGATCCGGGTGCTGCGTGGAGATGATTGAAAAATGCATTACATGCCCGCTGTGGTGGAACGCTCGGGAGGTGAGCGTTGGGGCAAAGATGCGGTGTGGTGCTTACAACAAACTTACAGGGCCGAAGTTTTTTCCGGGGCAGGAGAAACGGCCTGTAGATTTATCGTGAAAACCGCACCGCCCCCGGAATCTGCGCCGACCGTGCAGGATCCGCCATGGGTCTCGACTATCTGGCGTACGATGGAAAGTCCCAAGCCCGCGCCTGTATCAGAAGCGGTATCGGCACGCCAGAATCGCTCGAATACCCGGTCTCGGTCGGCAACCGGGATACCCGGGCCCGAATCTACGACACGGATTGTTGCCGGATCGGTCACCATGATCTGCACGCGCCCGCTCCGTCCCGCAGCATTGAAGGCATTCTCCACGAGATTACGCAGTGCAATAAACAGATAGTCACCATCCCCGCGGACGATGACGGGTTGACCGGACGGCTCCAGCCCAAAATCCACACCACGACGCACGGCGTCCGGCGCGAGCATCTCGGCCACCTGAGTGGCCACAAGATTAAGGTCAGTCCGCGCATCGCTGGCCAGAGCCAGATTGTCTGCCCGCGCCAAGCGCAAGAGTTGCTCCACAATCCGTTCAAGCCGCAGAACATCGGGCAAAAGAGTATCAGTGAGATTGAGGCTCTCTATATGCGCGCGAAGCACAGCCAGAGGTGTGCGCATCTCGTGCGCCGCATTGTCGGTGAACTCGCGCTGCTGACGGTAGGCGGTCTCGATCCGCTCGAAGGCGTTGTTAACAGCTTCAACGAGAGGACTGAGCTCGCGCGGGAGGTCCCGCACCCCTAAACGGGCATGGAGTGTTGCCGGCGTGATTGCAGCAGCCTGGCGCGATATTTCAGTGACCGGGCGCAGCGATGACCGGACGGTTATATAGACGACACCCAGAATCAGGATCACAAGAATCGCGAGCAGCCACCCCGCATATTCCCAGAGCTCGTTGAGAAACTCGTCGGCCAGCGCATCCGAATGCCCGGGTCCCTGTGCGACCTGAATGAAGAATGCCTTTTCCGCCCGGGTGACCGGCACCGTAATGCCATAGAAAACGTCCGATCCACCCTCAATCACGCGGCTCACCTGAAACGGTTCGTCCGGCGCCGGACCGCCATCCGGTCCGATCGCGATCGGACCACCTGCATCGCGCGAGGTAAAGATCGCGGCTCCGGAGTCGTCGAGGACCGCAAATAGAAACATACCGTTGCTGGAATCATAAGCGTCACGCAGCGCATCCGGCAGGCGCAGGGATGCGCGTCCATCCGGGGTCACTTCGAGATGGTTGGCGATATCGCGCGCTTGTCCCGACAGGTCGCGGTCACGCAGGGTCTCGACCTGCTCGACGAACTGAAACAGCAGTGCTCCGACACATAAGGCAATGAAGAAAAGCGTTACGGCCAGAAGCCGCACGACCAGTTGCCCGAGAAGGGAGCGCCTCACGAGGCCGCCTCGTTGATCTCGTTTGGGGGCTCCACAAGCAAATAACCGATCCCGCGTAGCGTCTGGATTTTAGAGTCTGCACCGGACTCTTCCAGATGCTTGCGCAAACGGTGAACGGCGACCTCAATCGAGTTCGCTCCAAAATTTTCGTCGAACCCATAGACGCTTTCGGCCAGTGCGTCCTTGGGTACGACCCTTCCCGCACGCCGCATGAGCAATTCGAGGACAGACATTTCTCGTCGTGTGAGTCTCAGAACGGTTTCCGCGACGGTGACTTCCCGACCCACCGAATCAAATGTCAGATTGCCGATCATCAGCCGTCGACCCAGTGCGCTACCGGGACGACGCATCAGCGCATTGAGGCGCGCGATGAGTTCTTCCATGGCAAAGGGCTTGAGCAGGTAGTCGTCAGCTCCGGCATTCAGGCCACCCACCCTGTCTTCAACGCCATCGCGCGCGGTCAGGATCAGAACCGGTAACTCGGGCCTCTGCATCCGCACCCGCCGGAGCACGTTCATCCCGTCATCGTCGGGTAAACCCAGATCAAGCACCAGCGCCTCATAGCTCACAGTATCGAGCGCTGCCTCGCCGTCACCCGCGCAATCACAATGATCTGTCGTGAAGCCCGCAGCACCGAGCGCCTTGGCGACGAAACCGGCAAGCCGAACATTGTCCTCGATCAGCAAAACCCGCATGACAACAACCTGATTCCTCTCGTTGCACGAACCAGCCGAACAGCTATTTCAGAAGATACTGGATATCAGAGCCGTCGGAGCCGGAAAACCGAACCTTCACCAGCCGACCCGCAGAATCGTACCAAACCTCGCGCTGTAGGTCGCCGGTCAGGGAATAGTGCCGCGCACGAAGAGATTTCCCGCCGGCCACAACATCTTCATCACCCAGATCTGCGACGGCGATCGCCATTTCGCTGCCATCCAGCGAATTCATGAGCTTGCTTTGGGCCACGGTTGCCTGATTCCAGAGACTGCCCGGGATGACCGAAGCGGGCGCATTCCGCTTTGCCGCCGAACCATCTACGGCCAGATGATCTCCAGCCGCTCTGGCGCGCAGCGACTTCTCGGTCCCGTCATCGTCCGTGCGGGACTCATAGGAAACGAGCCGACCACCCTGCCAGACCTCATGTCCTTCGTGGTCAAAGTTGTAGACGGTGATAAAGGCCAGCTTCACGGCCACTTCTGTCTCGATCTCGACCTCCATGCGATCTCCGCGCGAGGTTATTTCGATCTCGTGGGTCCCGATCTCGTCTCCGTTGCGCATGACTGTGAAGGTAAGGCCGTCATCGGCAATCGCGACACTGGTCAGCAGGGACAGGACAACGCAGGCACCGCCGAGAGCGGCAGGAAAAACTTTCAGCACAGTAAGACCCTTTCGGTTTGTGGAAACGCGAATGGGTCAGAATTTTGCAGGCCAAACTTACGTCAGACTTACAGATCGTTGAGAAGCTGTTGCTTCGTCCGGCAAGCAACCGCGCAGACGTGCGCCGCTGCGCGCCGCTCTGTAGTGCAGGCACTAGCGCAGCGGCTTTTGGGCCGATAGGCGTCATGCTAGGTTCTGGCGATCCCGCAAGGGAAGAAAATCAGAAAGCCCCGCTCGGGGCGAGAACCAGAGCAAATATTCAGGAGTGAATCCGCATGTTGAACGTCGCCGTCATCGGGCTGGGTTGGTGGGGCAGCCATGTTGCCAACGCCCTGCAGGGAAACCGCAAGCTGCGTGTCGTGCGCGGCGTCGAGCTCAACCCCACAGCGGCCACGCGCAAGCTCGCCAAGAACTGCGGCTTCGAGCTGACGAGCGACTATGCCGAGGCGCTCAAGGACCCCAACGTGGACGGCGTCATCCTGACCACCCCGCACACGACCCATGAGGCGCTGCTGATGCAGGCGGCCCGGGCGAACAAGCAGATCTTCTGTGAAAAACCGCTGTCGCTGACGTCGGCGAGTGCCAAGAAGATGGTCAAGGCGTGCCGCGACCGGGGCCTGGTGCTCGGGCTCGGCCATGAGCGCCGCTACGAGCCGGCCTGGATGAAGATGGCCGAGATGGTCGCCAAGAAGGAACTCGGCACCATCATCGCGGTCGAGGCCAACAACTCCCACGACAAGTTCACGCCCCTCAAGAAGGACAATTGGCGCGGCAACCCCAAGGATGCGCCCGCCGCCGGCTGGACCGGCATGGGCGTGCATCTGACCGACATGATGATCTCCATGTTCGGGCCGATCCAGTGGATCAACGCGGCGTCGGACCGCCGGGTTCTCGACCTGCCCAGCGGCGATGTCGTGACCACACAGTTCCAGTTCAAGGATCGCACGCTGGGCACCATCAACGTCGTCTCGAAGACGCCCTACTACGCCCGTTTCGCGGTGTTCGGCAGCAAGGGCTGGGTCGAGATCCACGATGTCGCGCACCCGGAAGACTGGGATGACACCTACATGGACATCTCCATCGCGGGCAAGAAGCGCACGCGCAAGGTCTACAAGCCGCGCGACACGGTGAAGATGAACTTCGAGGCCTGGGCCGACGCCGTGGCCGGCAAGAAGGAGTACATGTTCACCGACGTCGAGCGCATCGGCAACGTCGCAGTGCTCGAGGCGCTGGTGAAATCCGCCAAGAGCGGCAAGCGCGAGCGGGTGCGCAACTAGCGTTCGAGATGGCACGGCCGGAAATGGTGACCGCAGGAATGATGATCGGATGAAGTTCGGACTGTTTGGCGGCGCCTCGTCGCGGCGCGGCGGGGTCGCACGCGACAGCACCCAGGGCTACCGGGACTTCATCGGCTATGTCGAGGAGGCCGAGGAGCTCGATTATCACTCGGTGTTCCTGGTCGAGCATCACTTCACCGGCTTCGGCCAGGTGTCGGCTTCGCTCAACCTGCTGACGTATCTCGCGGCCCGCACGACGCGGATGCGCCTGGGCACGGCCGTGGTCGTCCTGCCCTGGCACAACCCCGTCCTGCTGGCCGAGCAGGCGGCGACCGTCGACCTTCTGTCGGGCGGGCGGCTGGAGTTCGGCGTCGGCAAGGGCTACCGCGCCAACGAGTTCAACGGCTTCAATGTCGCGCCGGCGGATGCGCAGGAACTGTTTGAGGAATCCCTCGAGGTGATCCGGCGGGCCTGGACGTCCGAGGAACGGTTCACCCATATCGGCAAACACTGGACGTTCCAGGACATCGTCGTCGAACCGCCGCCGATCCAGCGGCCGCACCCGCCCCTGTGGCTGGCGGCGGGCAGCCCCGGTGGTCTGCGCTGGGCGGCGGAGAACAATTTCAACCTGTTGCTCGACCAGATCGCCTCGTTCGAGGTGATCCAGGAGCGGTTCACGACCTATCGCGACGCGGTGGAAGGCGCGGGCCGGGTGTTCGACCCGATGAATGTGGCCGTCGCCCGGGCGCTCTACATCACCCACAGCGAGGCCGAGCGCGAGCAGGCGCACCAGCAGCGTGCGCGGCTTCTGAGCGGGATTTCGCGCCTGTCGCGGATCCGCGAGGGCGGCGGCCCCCAGTCGACGATGCTGCAATACAACGACACGCGGTTGGCCACGGAAGAAGGCGCGTTGATCGGCCCGCCCGAGGAGATCGTCGAGCGGCTTCAGCGCATGCGCGCGGGCGGCATCGAATATGTCCTGCTGATTGACGTCACGGGGTCGCGGGACTCCTTGCGCGTCTTCCGTGATGAGGTCATGCCGGCGCTGGAATAGACGTGTCCGGTTCGGGGCTGCCAAACGCAAACGGGCCGCGCTGGATAGCGCGGCCCGCTGCATTTCGCAGATGTGCGGTCGGTTACTTGTAGGCCACGCACTTGTTGCGCTGCTCGCCGAGACCCTCGATGCCCATGGTGACGACGTCGCCGGCCCGGAGGTATTTCGGGTTCTTCTCGCCATAGGCCACGCCCTGGGGCGTGCCGGTGAAGATGATGTCACCGGGATAGAGCGTGAGCGTCTTGCTCAGGTTCGAGATGATCGTTGCGCAGTTGTAGATCATGTCCTTGGTGTTGTTGTCCTGTTTGCGGACGCCATTCACCTCAAGCCACATGTGCAGGTTGTTCGGATTCGGCACCTCATCGGCGGTCAACAGCCACGGGCCGATCGGCGCGAAGGTGTCGGGGCTCTTGCCCTTGATCCACTGCAGGCCGCCGCGTTCGATCAGGAATTCGCGCTCGGACACTTCATTGCCCGCGAAGTAGCCGGCCACATATTTGAGGGCGTCCTTCTTCGACACATGCTGCGCCTTGCGCCCCATGATCAGGCAAAGCTCGACTTCCCAGTCGGTCTTCTTGGCACCCTTCGGGATCACGATGTTGTCGCGGTGGCCGGTGGGCGGGCAGGTCTTGGTGAAGACGAAGGGCTCCGTCGGGATCGCTGCGTTGGCTTCCTCGGCATGTTCCTTGTAGTTCAGCGCGATGGCGAAGACCCGGCGCTCGACAACCGGCGGGCCGAAGCGCGGGTTGCCCTTGACCAGGGGCAGGCGCTTGGGGTCGCGCTTGCGAATGGCCGCGAGGCCCATGGGCGAAAGGGTTTCGGCGTTGATGTCGTCAACGACCTTGGACAGGTCGCGGAGCTTGCCGTCGGCATCAATAAGGCCGGGTTTTTCTTTGCCACGTGGGCCAAAGCGTACGAGTTTCATAATTGGGTTCCCCCCTGATGTTGATTGGCTTCGGCGCGTGAATACGGCCGGGTCATTGAATGGCTTGCGCGTGTTGTAGCGGTCCGGGCGGGGCTTGAAAACCGTTCGTTTGCCCTGATCCGTTCCGAGGGATCAGCCTTTGGCGGCACGTTCGGCCGCGCGTTCTCGGAACCGTTTCAGGTCGAGGGTGGCGCTGTCGCCGAGCCACATGGCGTAGTCCGAATGATCGGTCAGGTCGTCGCCGGTCTCGGGATGCACCAGGATCGTCAGGTCCCGGCGGTTCATGGAGAGCCAGGGCACGATCGTCCCGAACAGCGCGGGCGCGAAGGCGACCTGGTAGCTCCAGAACGGGTGTGGCCCCACCGGCTTGTCGTGCCAGCGGCCCAGCACGACATCATAGCGCGCGTCGATTTCGGCCCGCAGTGCCTCTGCGTCGGACTTGCTCTCGGCGTCGTAGTAGACGTGGGCGTGGAAGCCTTCAGCTGTCGGGGTGCGGGGCGGGGCAGGTGTCGGTGATTTTGTGTCCATGCGCCCAACATAGTCGGACCATCCGGCCCGTCAATGTCAGGGCGAATGTTCAAACCCTCAAATTCTCGGGGCTTTCGGTTGACGGCGCGTGAGCGGGCTTGGTTTACTCGCGCTCGACTGCCACGTCCGGCCCATGTGTCGGACGGTCTTCGATCCGTGGCTCATGATTGCGCTACGGAATGAAGTGTCCCGGACAGGCGGTCATGCGGGACGCGGGCGCCAACAGGAGAAGCGCCGTGACATCCTTGGGGTCCGAGCCGGCGATCCTCGACGCGCATCCGCGCGACCGGGATCAGGTTCTCGATCATTTCAACTGGGTGCGCGGCGAGACCGAGCGCCTGGCAGCACCATTGTCGGCCGAAGATCAGGTCGTGCAGTCGATGCCCGACGCCAGCCCGACCAAATGGCACCGCGCCCATATCACCTGGTTCTTCGAGACCATGATCCTGCGGGATTTCGCACCCGGCTATGCGCCGCTCGATCCGCACTACCTGTTTCTGTTCAATTCCTATTACGACGCCGTCGGCGCGCGCCATCCGCGCCCGGAGCGCGGGCTGCTGACCCGCCCGACCGCCGACCAGGTGAAGGCCTATCGTGCCCATGTCGACGACGCGATGCGGAGCCTCATCGCGGGTGCTGACGAGGCGACATGGGACAAGATCGCGCCGTTGATTGCGCTGGGGCTGCACCACGAGCAGCAGCATCAGGAATTGATCCTGATGGATATTCTCCACGCGTTCTCGTTTAACAGCGTCGCGCCGGCTTATCAGGCCTATCGCGCCTCACCGGCCCGCAAGACCCCCGAACTGCGCTGGTTCGATCATGATGGCGGGCTGGTCGAGATCGGTCATGAGGGATCCGAGTTCGCCTTCGACAATGAAGGGCCGCGTCACAGCGTCCATCTGGCGCCGTTCCGGCTGGCGTCGCGGCTGGTGACCAACGGCGAGTGGAAGGAATTCATGGCCGACAACGGCTATGGCCGCCCTGAACTGTGGTTGTCCGACGGCTGGGCTGCTGTGGGTGCTGAAGGTTGGGACGCGCCGCTTTATTGGCAGACCGTCGACGACGAATGGTGCGCGATGTCCCTGTCGGGACTGCAGCAGGTCAACGATCAGGCGCCGGTTTGCCATGTGAGCCTCTACGAGGCCGACGCGTATGCGCGCTGGGCGGGCAAGCGCCTGCCGCGCGAGGGTGAGTGGGAAGTGTTCGCCCGTGAGCAGCCCGTGGCGGGCAACTTCGTCGGGTCCGGCCTGCTGCGTACGGCACCGGCGACGGGCGAGACGCCCGATCAGCCGGAACAGATGTTTGGCGATGTCTGGGAGTGGACCCAGAGCCCATATGTCCCATATCCGGGGTTCAAGCCCGTGTCGGGCGCTGTCGGTGAGTACAACGGAAAATTCATGGCCAATCAGTTTGTATTGCGCGGTGGCGCTTGTGTGACCCCCGAGGGGCACACCCGTGCCACCTACCGGAACTTCTTCTATCCCGCGATGCGCTGGGTGTTCGCCGGTGTGCGGTTGGCCGCTGATGCCGACGATGGAGTAGCAACATGAGCGGGGCCACGGCGGTGAGCTTGGGTCCACTCCACGACTATGTGGAGTACGACCATGCGGCGGACAGCTTCCTGGATGATGTTCTGGAGGGGCTTGCGCTGTCGCAGAAGAAGCTCTCCAGCAAGTATTTCTACGATGAACGCGGCTCCAAGCTGTTCGATGCGATCTGCGAACTGCCGGAGTATTATCCGACGCGCACCGAGATGGGATTGCTGCAGGCCCATGCCGCGGAATTCGCCGAGCTGATCGGCGCCAACGCCAGCGTGGTCGAGTTCGGCAGCGGTTCGAGCACCAAGATCCGCATCCTGCTCGACGCGCTCGAGACCCCGGCGGCCTATATCCCCGTCGATATCTCGCGCGAGCATCTGCTGGAATCGGCCAAGGCACTCGCCGGCGCCTATCCCGATCTGCCGGTTGTGCCGATTGCGGCCGACTACACCCAGCCGTTTGAATTGCCGGAGATCGCGGGCGGCGAAGCGCGGATCGGATTTTTCCCGGGCTCGACCATCGGCAACTTCACGCGGCCGGCGGCGGTGGATTTCCTGCGCGCCGCGGCGACGGATCTCGGGACCGACAACGGCCTCCTGATCGGCGTCGATCTGCGCAAGGATATGAGCATTCTGCATGCGGCCTACAACGACGCGGCCGGCGTGACGGCGGAATTCAATCTCAACGTCCTGCGCCGGGTGAATGACGAGCTCGGCGGCGATTTCAATCTGGATGGCTTCACCCATGATGCCCGCTGGATCGCGGATCAGGGCCGCATCGAGATGCATCTGGTGAGCGACTGGGACCAGGACGTCCGGATTGATGGCCACAGCTTCAAGTTCGCCGCCGGGGAATCGATCCACACCGAGGATTCCCACAAATACGACGTGGAGGAGTTCCACGCGCTCGCCGCCAAGGCCGGCTGGCGCGCCTTCCGCCACTGGACGGACGCCAACAATCTGTTCTCGTTGCACTATCTGCGGGTGGCGTAGGGCCTCTTCAGCCCGTCCAGCCGCCGCCGTTGACGTCGAGCGTGGCGCCGGTTGTGAAGGCGGCGCCCGGTGTCGACAGGAACCAGACGGCATGCGCGATTTCCTCCGGCGTGCCCAAACGGCCCACGGGAACGGCGCGCTCGAGCATCTCCATGCGCTCCTTGTGCATGCCGGCGAATCTCGGAGTCAGGACCGGCCCCGGCATGACGGTGTTGACCGTGATCCCCGAGGGCGCGAGTTCTGCCGCCAGGCGCCGCGACAGCCCCGCGACGGCGGCCTTGGCCGCTGAATAGTCGATTGCTGCGGTCGGCACGCCGGTCCGCCCGGCCTGGGATCCTATGTTCACGATACGGCCGTAGCCATTTGCCTTCATTGCCGGCACGACCGACCGAATGGGGAAATAAACGCCCGACAGGTTCCAATCGATGCCGGCGCGCCATGTCTCTGCGTCGAGGTCTTCGAGCGCGGGGGAATCGTGAAATCCACCGGCGCAACCGGCAAGGATGTCCACACGGCCCCATTTTTCCGTGATCGTCGCAATCGCGGCATCCATCTCATCGTCCGACGTGCATTCCGCGCCGATCGAGATTGCCTCGCCGCCCCCGGCGATGATGTCGCGGGCGATCTGCGCACCCGTGTCCTCGTCGCGGTCGAGAATGGCCACATGGGCGCCTTCGGCGGCGAATCGCCGGGCGCAAGCGAGGCCGATACCCGCCGCGCCGCCGGTGACGACGGCGACACGATCCCTGATCGATGTGAGGTCGGTCATTTGAGTGCCGAAGTCCTGGCGTCGTCGGGAATCAGCAGGTTCAGAAAATTCTGCGCCAGGGCGGACAATTCCTTGCGGCTGCCGCCCGCCCGCGCCCGTGCGGCCAGGCTGTGCATTACAGATGTGATCATGCGCGCGAGACTTTCCGGGTCCGCATCGACCGGCAGCTGGCCGTCGTTGCGCGCCGTTCCAAGCCGTTCCGCGATCGTGGCGACCCTGGTGTCGTAGGCGTCGGACATGCATCCGCGGACCTCGGCGTCATTGGCGGCGCGTTCGCCCGCGACATTCATGATCAGGCATCCCCGTGGCCGGTTCCGGGACGTCACACACTGAATGGTGGTTTGGAAATACGCTTCGACCGCGCGTCGAATATCGGGTTCTTCCAGGAAGGCATCGAGCGGCTGACGGCCGATCGTCTCGGCGTAACGGTCGATCGTTTTCATAAACAAATCATGCTTGTTGCCGAACGCCGCATAGAGGCTGGGCCGATTGATCCCCATGTTGGTGGTGAGGTCTTCGAGAGATGTGGCGGTGTAACCGTTCGCCCAGAATGTATCGACTGCACGGTCGAGAACCTTGTCTCGGTCGAACTTAAGGGGACGACCACGTGGCCTGGGGGTTTGGTTATTCATACTGATCGGTACATAAAAGTTGACTCCTCAAGCTATTAATGTACTGATTGGTTCAGAAATCAAGCGAAAGCTTTCCAGTTTCTCAATGGGGAATGCCGCCATGCAATTCGTCGTCATCAACCGTGCAATCCGTCCCGATCTGACCATGAACTCGAAACCCCATCTGCAGGCTCTCGCCGACCATGTGGCATACATGAAAGGCCTGCAGGAGGCGGGAAAGGTGGTGATTGCCGGGGGGTTCGCCGACGGGTCAGGGGGCATGGACCTCATCGACGTAGAGACGGTCGAAGAGGCGCTGGAGATTTGCCACAATGATCCCTTGCACAAGGCCGTCCATGTCACCCAGGAAATTCACCCGTATTTCTCGGATCTGGGGCCGCGCCTGGAAGGTATGAAGAAGAAGCTTGCGACAATGGGCTGAGCGATTCCGGCAGCCGACGGAGACGCCACGGTCCGGCAGACTGGAACAGGAGTAACTGAAAATGCGTGCAGCCTGGTACGAGGAACAGGGTCCGGCTCGGGATGTCATCCGATCCGGCGAGATGCCGACACCGGAGCCCGGCCCGGGCGAGGTGCGGGTCAAGCTGTCTCATTCCGGTGTGAACCCGTCGGACACCAAGCGCCGCACCGGCTTCGGCGGGCAGCCGCATGCCTTCCCGCAGATCGTCCCCCACAGCGACGGCGCGGGGGTGATCGATCAGGTCGGCACGGGTGTCGATGGGGCCCGGGTCGGTGAACGGGTCTGGATCTATTGCGGCCAGTGGCAGCGGGCGCTGGGCACCGCGGCGGAGTACATCGCCATCCGGGCCGACTACGCGATTGCCCTGCCGGACGGGGTCGACCTCGTCTCTGGCGCGTGCCTGGGCATACCGGCGGTCACCGCCCATTACGCCGTGTTCGCCGATGGCCCCGTCACGGGCCAGAACGTGCTGGTCACCGGCGGGGCCGGCGCGGTCGGCAATTACGCCATTCAGCTGGCGAAATGGGGTGGTGCGGCAAAGGTGATCGCGACAGTGAGTTCGCCCGAAAAGGCAGCGCTCGCGGCCAAGGCCGGTGCGGACCATGTCATCAACTATCGTGAGGCCGATGTTGTCGCCGAGGTCATGGCCGCGACCGATGGGGACGGCGTGGACCGGATTGTCGAGGTGGCGTTCGGCGTCAATCTGTCGACGACGGTTGCGGTGCTGAAGGACAATGGTGTGGTGGCGACTTATGCGTCGGACAACGCGCCGACGCCGGAATTGCCCTTCTATCCGATGATGATGAAGAACGCGCAGTTGCGCTGGGTATTTATGTACAAAATTCCCGACGCTGCGGTCATTCAGGCGTTCGACGATATCTCGACCTGGCTTGCCGCCGGACCGTCGGAACATCTGGTCGGTCGCATCTTCCCACTCGACGAAACGGCCGCCGCCCACGAGTTTCTCGAATCCGGCCAGTCGACGGGCACCGTCATCATCGCTTTGGCCGGTTGAGCCCGTTCACGCCGAAACAAAGGAAAAGCACATGGAAACCCGCGTTGCGCGCATTCACGAATATGGTGACCCCGACGTCATCAAGATCGAGATCGATACCCTGCCGGCGCCCGGGCCGGGCGAGGTCATCCTCAAGCAGAACGCCGCGGCGATCCATTTCGCCGATTCCTACATGCGCCAGGGCCGTTACTTCCTGAAGCCGCCCCTGCCGACGGTGCTCGGGCTGGAAGGCGTCGGGACGATCGCGGCCGTCGGCGACGGGGTCGAGGACTACAAGGAAGGCGACCGGGCGGCCTATCTGTTCAACGTCGGCGCCTATGCCGATGCGCGGATCGTGCCGGCCAGTGAGCTCTTTACGCCGCCAGCAGAGCTCGATGATGCAACCGTTGTGGCGGCCTTCGTGCGCACCATGACGGCCCAGTATCTGCTGCGGCGCCTGTACCCGGTGCAGGCCGGCGAGACGATCCTGGTGCATTCGGCGGCGGGCGGCATGGGCAGCCTGCTGACCCAGTGGGCGACGAGCGTCGGTGCGAAGGTCATCGGCACCGTGAGCTCACCCGACAAGTTCCTGGCCGCCGACGAGAATGGCTGCGCCCATGTGATCGACTACACCAAGGAAGACTTCGCCGACCAGGTGCTGGACATCACCGGCGGCGAGGGCGTGCCCGTGGTCTACGACGCGGTCGGCGCCGACACCTACGAAGGTAATTTGCGCGCGCTGGCGCCGCGGGGCTGGTTCGTGAACTACGGCCATGCGTCCGGCCCGCCGCCGATCGACGCGCTGGAGCTCAACCAGAAGTCCCTGATCTTCACCAAGGCGTCGATGAAGGACTACACCCGCACGCCGGAAGAGAAGGCCGCGATGATGGCGGAGGTCGTGGCCGCGATCTCCGACGGCACGGTGAAGTCGAACATCACCGGCACCTACGAGTTGGCAGACATCGCAAAGGCCCATGCGGCGCTGGACTCGCGTATGACGACCGGCGCGCTGGTCGTCGAGTTCGACCGCTAGGCCGACTGACCGCGCAAACGAAAACCCCTCCCGCGAGGGGAGGGGTTCCGCAACTTACGTTGAGATACGCAGGCTTTAGCTGTCGAGAAGGCTCTCGGCGAGGGCCTTGAACTCGTCTTCGGTCATCAGGCGCTTGTGGATCAGCGCCCAGTCCTTGACGGCCAACAGGATTTCCATGGCCTTGGTTTCCGGGACGATGATCTGGTTGCGCTCGAGCCACTGCTTGACCGTGTCGATGCCCGAACCCTTGCCCATGACCGTCTCCGGCTCGGCCTGGCCGACCATACGCGGACGGAACGGCATAACCTCGGTCTGGAACTCGTCGCCGCAGTTCAGCAGCCAGGTGGCGATGATGCCGGACTCGACCTTGAACAGGTCGTCGCCGACGATCGGGCGGTTCGACGGAACCACGACGCCGGTGACGTCGCGGACCATGTCGGCCAGCCACTTCAGCTTGTCGAGCTTGATGCCGATGTCGATGTCATAGAGCGTGCGCAGCGCCATCACGGTCTCTTCCATGGGGACGTTGCCGGCGCGTTCGCCGACACCCAGGACGGTGGACTGAATGACTTCGACACCCTCGGACAGGGCCATGATCGTGTTCGCCACGCCCATGCCGTAATCCATGTGGAAATGGGCTTCCATGGGGATGTCCGGGAAGCGTTCCTTCATCGAGCGCACGAAATACTGCATCGCGTGGATCGAGGTGGCGCCCATCGTATCGACGAGGGCCAGACCGTCCATGTGGCCTTCCTTGCCGACCCGGTCGATCAGGTCGATGACCCACTTCAGATCGGAACGGGTGAAATCGATCGGGAAGAACACGACCTCGAGGCCGTTGTCATGGGCGAATGTCGTGGATTCGATCGAAAGATCGATGGCCCGCTCGAGGTCCCACTTGTAGCCATACTGGATCAGATGGGGGCTGGCCGGGACTTCCATGATGACGCCGTTGACGCCGGAATCGACCGCGCGCTGAACGTCTTCGACCATGCAGCGGGCGAAGGCGTAAATGTCCGGGCCGAAGTCGCGCTTGGCGAGATCCTGGACCACGCGGGCATCGTCCTTGGACACCACCGGCATGCCGGCTTCGATGCGCTGGACGCCGACTTCTGCGAGGCCCTCGGCAATCCGGATCTTGTCGTCATAATCGAACGCAAGGCCGGCCTGCTGCTCGCCGTCACGCAGGGTGACGTCATGGATGCGGATGTTGTCGGGGAACTTCCAGTCCTTGGTCACTTCGGGTGCGAAGTTCCAGGGGCTGGTGAACCAGTCGTCTGTTTTCCACGGTGTATCGGTCATATTTTGTGCCTCCTCGCGCGCCCTGTTTCAGTGCGCCGGACGGTTGTTATGGGTCTGAAAAAAGCCCGGAACATACCCCGGCCAAATTCGCGCGGACTTTAGGTAACAGCCCGGGGCGAGTCAACGCGGCGCCCCGCGCTGGGCCTGCATTACGCGGCACAAGTTTTGGTCTCGAAAGTCGGGGTTTGGTGCGGGTGCGGGCAATCGCCGCCGGACATGCCTATTGGCAAAGTCCGCGCAGCACCTGATAGGAGATTTGCGTGGCCCCGCTACCGGCGCCGATGAAGCGATACCAGGCCGGGAAATTATACTCGGGGTTGCCCGCTTCCTTCTTTGCCAGGAATGCCTCGTTCGCCTGCCAGTCGTCGCCGTCGATCCCGGCGACCTCGACCCGGTAGGCATCCGGGCGTTCCCCCCACCATTGCAGGCACTGGTTGCTGCCCACGCGGACGGGCCTGCTCGGCGCGGAACCATTCAGGGCCACGACGATTGCATCACCGCCGCGTTCTTCAGGTTCTGCGCGCTGGTTGATTGTGGGGAATGGCGTGTTCGACGCCTCCGCGTCCACAGAGGCGGCGTTCTCGGCGGCGAAGAAGCGACCGCCGATGACCACGAGGGCGGCGATGAATGCGATGATCAGAATTTCTCGTCGTTTCTTCAGCATCAAGCCGTCTCGCATTCTCTGCCACGCGCCAGGTTCGGCGTATGTGCCCAGATTATCATATCCCGCTCGTCATGATCGGTGTTCACTGCCGACAGCTTCGGCGATATTCGCGAACCCGTCCCGCGCCAGGAATGCTGCCAGGTCCCGCTTGATGTCCTGGATCAGGCCCGGCCCGGCATAGACCAGGCCCGTGTAGACCTGCACCAGGCTCGCGCCCGCGCGGATCTTTGTATAGGCGTCCGCACCGGTCTGGATGCCGCCGACCCCTATCAGAGGCACATTGCCGCTGGTCTGCTGATAGACCGTCCGCAGCATCTCGTTGGACATCTCGAACAGAGGTGCGCCGGACAGGCCGCCGCGTTGGCCCGCATGGGGGCTGCGCAACGTTGCCGGTCGGGCGGTCGTCGTGTTGCACAGCGTGATCGCGTCGATACCGGCCGCGGTGATGATCTCGATCAGCTCCGTCAGGTGCGCGGCCTCCAGGTCCGGCGCGAGCTTCGCCACCATCGCCGGGTGCGCGCCCGTCTCATCCCGGGCGGTGTTCAGGCGGCCGAGCAAATTCTCCAGCGCGCGGGGCTCAAGGAAGACCTGGCCGTTTTCCGTGTTGGGGCAGGAGACGTCGATCGTCAGGTAATCGACGGCCGGTGCAAACGCGGTCACGAGATCAACGAAATCCTGTGCCGGATCACCGCTCGTGGCATTGGCCGCCATGTTGACGCCGATCGGGTGTCCCGTATCGGCCTCCCTGCGATACCGGGTGAGGCGCTGCAGGACGGCGTCGGCGCCATCATTGTTGAAGCCCATGCGATTGATCGCGGCATGGTCGGGCGTCAGGCGAAACAGACGTGGCCGTGGATTGCCTGCCTGGGCCAACGGCGTGACGCCGCCGACCTCGACGAAACCGCCGCCGAGGCGCGCGACACCGGCGATGGCGACGGCGTTCTTGTCGAAACCGGCCGAGACGCCGACCGGGTTCGCAAAGCGATGCCCGAACAGGGTCTGATCGAGGACCGGAAAATCGTCGGCGGTTTCGCGCGGCCCGAATCCACCGGCCAGCCCGCGCAACGCGAGACCGTGTCCGGTCTCCGTCGGGAACATCCGCAAGGCGAGATTGCTGATCTGATGAATGGTGCCCAAAACGGCGCGGAAGCTAACCCAGAACGCCGGTCCGGAGAAGAGCAAACACGCAAAAGAAGTTCGTGTGAAGTGCGGGGCTAGCTCTCGCCGCCGGCATTTGCGCGGCCCTTGAAACGACTCTCGACCATGCGGTCGGCCTTTTCGATTTCCTCGGGTGTCAGGCGCGACAGGATGCGTTTGCGCAACTCGAACGCATCTTCGTTGCCCTGCAATGCGGACAATGAGGCCCAGACATAGGCCGCGATCGGGTCTTCCTTGGTGCCCGCACCCTTGGAGTGGGCCCGCGCCAACCGGAGCTGGGCCGCAGCATAGGCCTGTTTAAAATCTGGCTTGCTCTGGAACCCGATATTGTAGAGGTCGCCGAGCCGCAGCTGGGCCTCCGCCAGGCCGGTGTTGGCGGCCTTTTCGATCCAATCGAGTGCGGCGGTTGGGTCATAATCGCCGGCGAGACCGAGCATCAGCGTGTTGCCGTACAGGAGCTGGGCGGCGGCGTGGCCTGTGCGTGCCGCGTCGGCCAGCCATGTTGCCGCCTGCTCGGGATTGCTGCGGACGATTTCGTCGGTGAGCAGGATGCGGGCGCCCAGATATTGTGCATCGGCGTTGCCGTCATCTGCGGCGATGGTCAGCCATCTGATGGCCTGCTTGCCGTCCTTGCGGACTCCTTCGCCGCGGTAATATTGCCGGCCGAGGAGATAGGCTGCGTCGGCGTAACCCTGTTCGGCCGACATCCGGTAGAGGATGTGTGCCTCCTCCGCGTCCCGATCTCCGCCGATGCCCTGCTCGTACATACGCCCGAGGACAGCCTGTGCGGGTGGGTAATTCGATGATGCGGACTTCTCCAGCCACGCGCGCGCGGCTTTGGGGTTTTCGTCGGTGCCCCGGCCGAGCAAATACATCGTGCCCAGCAGCCACTGCGCAGCTGGGTTGCCCCGTTCGGCGTCCGGCTCGACCAGCCGGCGGGCCTTGTCGAATTCTTCGGCAACATAGAGTTCGAATGCCTCTCCGAATCCGGCGGCTGCCGGTCCGGACAGAATCAGTGAAGCCAGAATGACTATCGCTGCCGCGGCGCCACGCGTTCGGCCAAAAGGAACCATATGGCCCATCAAAAACACTTTCCCAAACGCGGTGTTATGATACCGCATCAATATTTCGCCGATGTTACAGCATCGGCAGACAGGTTGAAGTCCAACTTTCGCCGAATCTGCAATTCGATCACATGATCTAGATCATGCGTTCGATGAATGCTGTGACGTGGTGCACAGCGGTGTCGATATTCTCGCGTTCCGTCAGCCCGGATGATTTGCGCGGCACGAAGGAGTGATCGCCGTCCGGAATCCAGACGACCTCGACAGGTGGCTTCAGCGCATAGGAGATCACATCCTCGGGCGTGCCAAACCGGTCGCGCTCGCCCTGGACGATCAGGGTTGACCGCTGTGCGCCCCGGAGCGGTTCGAGGCGGGTCTTTTCAGGTTTTGCCGGTGGGTGAAACGGATAGCCGAGGCATATCACGCCATCAATCAGGCTGGCGCCGTCCGGTTCGGCCGCATATGTCGCCGCCGCGCGGCCTCCCATCGATTTGCCGCCGATCAGGGTTGGCACGTCCAGCGACGAAAGCCCGTCGAGCGCCGTGCGCCAGGCCTCAAGCAGAACCGGCATGCGGTCGGGCCCGCGGCGTTTGCCGTCGTCGCGCCGCTTGGCCATATAGGCGAACTCGAAGCGGATGACCTGGATTTTGTTGGCGGACAGACCTTCAGCGATTGCATTCATGAACGGCGTGTCCATGGGGGCGCCCGCACCATGGGCGAACAGGTATCGGGCCCGAGGGGCGGCGGGACCGTCGATCAGCATTCTGGAGTCACATTCCGGAAGGTAACTAGTCGTGCGGCGTGATCTGGACCACGGAACTTTTGTTGATCAGATGAACGATCCCGGTCTCGTCGACGAATGGGAAAAACGGTTCCGGCGCATTCAGGAGATCCTGGATACGCGAAGTCGCCTCGACGAACACCTGTCCGCTCATCCCCGACCCGCCTTGCAGCTTTAGGTCGGCGCGGACACGCACCTTGGGAATCTTCGGGAAGCGAACTGCCATCTATTTTATCCGTCACACGGTTCGGGCCCATTGCCCGCAAGCCTTTGCTAGTATGCATCGATAATTGTTTAGGAGTGGTGAATGACATCTTCGGACCTGATATCGCTGAGCGCACGTGACGCGGTGGGATTGCTGCGGCGCGGAGACGTGTCGCCCCGCGAACTGATTGACGCCGCCGCAGACAGAATTGCGGCCGTCGACCCGGCGGTCAATGCGGTGCCGACGCTGTGCCTGGAACAGGCGTACGAAGCGGCCGAGAACATCAGTCCGCCGGAGGCGCCCGGACCGGGCTGGCTGGCGGGATTGCCGATCCTGGTCAAGGATCTGAGTGATGTCGCCGGGGTCCGAACAACATATGGCTCACCCATTTTTGCCGACCATGTGCCCGACAAGGATGATCTCATGGTTGCCCGGCTCAAGCGCAACGGCGCGATTGTTATGGGCAAGACCAACACGCCCGAATTCGGTGCCGGCGCGAACACGTTCAATGAGGTGTTCGGCAAGACCCGCAATCCGTGGAACACCGACATGACCTGCGGCGGGTCGTCGGGTGGTTCGGCGGTGGCACTCGCGACGGGCATGACCTGGCTCGCGACCGGATCTGATCTCGGTGGTTCTTTGCGGACGCCTGCGAGCTTTTGCTCGGTCGTGGGGATGCGGCCGACGCCGGGGCGTGTCGCGATGGGGCCGGGCAGCGATCCGTTCCAGACATTGTCCGTGAACGGGCCGATGGGGCGCGACGTGGCCGATATGGCGTTGTTGCTCGATGCCGAAGTCGGGGTCGACCCTTCCTATCCGATGTCGATGCCGGCACCGGACACGTCATTCGTATCCGCCGCCCTGAGCCCGAAACTACCGGGCCGCGTCGGCTTTTCACCCGATCTCGGTATCGGGCCCGTCGATACGGAAGTGGTGGATATCTGCCGTGCTGCGGCGGAGAAACTCTCTGCGGCAGGGGCGTCGGTCGAGGACTCCTGCCCCGATTTCACGGGTGCGCTCGATATCTTCCAGGTTCTGCGCGCCGCACTGTTTGTGACCGGTCGCCAGACGCTGCTCGAGGAGCATCGCGAAGCGCTCAAGCCGGAGATGATCTGGAACATCGAGAAAGGCATGAAGTTGACCGCCGGAGAAATCGGCCGCGCCCAGGTTGAACGGGCGGGTCTGTGCGAGCGGGTCACGCAATGGTTCGACAACTTCGACGTGCTTGCCTGTCCGGTCGCGATCGTGCCGCCGTTCGATGTGGACATCCGCTATGTCGAGCGTGTCGGGGACCACGCCTTCGACAACTATGTGGACTGGCTCTACATCGTCGCCGCCATCACGCTGACCGGCCGTCCGGCCATCTCGGTTCCGTGTGGGTTTACGTCGAGCGGGTTGCCGGTCGGACTGCAACTCGTCGGGCAGCCGCGCGGCGAGGCCGGGCTGCTCTCGATGGCCGCGTCGGCCGAGGAAATCTTCGGACTCAGCGGCCAGTTGCCCATCGATCCCCGGCCGGGAGCGGCCTGATCGGGCCGCCGCATGTTGCGGGGCACATAACTATTTATTGCGGTGAAGCATTGCTCTGAGTCGGGATTTCGTTTCTGAGAAGAACAAAAAAATATTCAATAACAACGGTTTATGTTTTTTGGGCCGAAGTCTTGCGTTTCGGAATAGTGCGGCGCAACATGTGTTGCGTTGCACAATTATTTCAGGGAATTCCCACATGTCGGTTGATGTTATTGAGCCGGTCGCGAAGCCGCAGAATCCGGTGGCCGTTGACCCGATCGAGGAGCTGAGCGGGTACTTTTTCGAGGATCTGGAACCGGGTATGACCGCCGCTTATGCGCGCACGATCGGCCCGGCCGACCTGGTCATGTTTGCCGGAATATCGGGTGATACCAATCCGATGCACCTGAACGAGGAATATGCGGAGCGCACGATGTTCAAGGGCACGATCGCCCATGGCATGCTGTGTTCAAGCTTCATTTCCACCGTCGTCGGGACCCGTCTGCCGGGGCCGGGCTGCGTCTACATCAGCCAGACGCTCAAGTTCAAGGCGCCGGTCCGCCCCGGAGACACCGTGACGGCGCGGGCAACCGTGGTCGATCTGAACCCGGAAAAAGCCCGCGTCACGCTTGAAACCATCTGCACGGTCGGGGGCACAATTGTGATCTCGGGCGAAGCGGAAGTGCTGGTTCCGCGCCGGAACAAGAACGGCGCCTGACCCCTGACGTTGACATCACGCGCAACCCGGGTGGGCGACCATGAGTTTATCGACTCTTGATCGACGCCCGGTCGGCGCGTAAAGCCCGCGGATGCGGATTTTCAGACATGAGGGCGATCTTCCGGACTCCGCCAAGGGGGCGGTCGTCGCCATCGGCAATTTCGACGGGTTACACCGCGGCCACCAGCAGGTGATCGCGACGGCGCGCGATATTGCGCGCACGCAATCACGGAAGTTTGGCGTGCTGACGTTCGAGCCGCACCCGCGTGCTTTTTTTGGCCGGGCGGATGAGCCGTTTCGTCTGACACCTTTTCGAATCAAGGTGCGTGAGTTCCAGGCGCTGGGCGTCGAACTGCTGTTCGCGCTCCGGTTCAACACCGCGTTGTCGCAACGCACGGCCGAGGAATTCCTGTCGGACATCCTGCATACGGGAGTTGCGCCTGCCCATGTCGTCGTCGGTTACAACTTCAAATACGGCTCAGGGCGGGATGGTGATTTTGATCTGCTCGCGGCGCGCGGCAAGGAACTCGGCTTTGAAGTCACCTGTGTCGAGCCGGCCCGCGATGAAGTGAATGAAGTCTATTCGTCCACATTGATCCGGAAGTATCTGACGAATGGGCAGCCCCAGCGTGCCGCCGCGCTGTTGGGGCATCTCTGGGAGGTCGAGGGCCGGGTCGGCAAAGGCCGCCAGCTTGGCCGGACGATCGGGTTCCCCACGGCGAATGTCGATCTGGGGGAGGCAATTCGCCCAGCGCGCGGTGTGTATTCGATCCGCGGCGGGGTTCGCGATGGCGAGACCATCCGCTGGTATGACGGGGTTGCGAATGTCGGCGTGCGGCCGACAGTTGATGGCGAGACGTTGATCCTCGAAGCGCATCTGTTCGATTTTGATCAAGATATCTACGGTCGGTATCTCCGCGTGGCTTTTGTGGACTTCCTGCGGGCGGAACAAAAATTCGATGGAATTGATGCTTTAAAGACGCAGATCGCCGAAGATTCACGCCAGGCACGCGAGCTGTTGCTGGCGCGCGCGCTCGGCGCGGGTGATTTTATCGGCGAGGATATGTAAAACACCGGATGTCCGGCTGTTGCCGTCATGTGTGTGCGGCTCTATAAGCCGCCCGGTCGCCTGGGAACAAAACATGGCCATTGATTACAAGGATACTGTCTTCCTACCGAAGACCGAATTTCCGATGCGCGCCGGGTTGCCGAAGAAGGAACCCGAGCTGCTCGCCCGTTGGGCCGAGCTCGACCTGTTCGCACGCCAGCGCGCAGAATCGGCCGGGCGTCCCACGTTCGTTCTGCATGACGGCCCGCCGTATGCGAATGGCCATCTGCATATCGGCCATGCGCTTAACAAGATCCTGAAAGACGTCATCAGCCGTTCCCAGCAGATGATGGGCAAGGATTCGAACTATGTGCCCGGCTGGGACTGTCACGGCCTGCCGATCGAATGGAAGATCGAGGAAAAGTATCGCGCGGACGGCCGGAACAAGGACGATGTGCCGATCCTCGAATTCCGCAACGAATGTCGTGAGTTTGCGCAGAACTGGGTCGGCATCCAGTCAGAGGAATTCCAGCGGCTCGGTGTGATTGGCAACTGGGACCAGCCCTATACGACCATGGCCTTCAAGGCCGAGGCCCAGATCGCCCGTGAAATCTCGAAATTCGCGATGAATGGCGGTCTGTACCGCGGTGCGCGCCCGGTGCTTTGGTCGGTGGTCGAGAAAACCGCACTCGCGGATGCCGAGGTCGAGTATGAGGACCACACCTCACCGTCGATCTATGTGCGCTTCCCGGTGACGTCGCCGTCGGACCCTGCGCTCGACGGTGCTGCGATCGTGATCTGGACGACGACCCCCTGGACCATCCCCGGCAACCGGGCAATCGCGGTGGGTGCCGGTCTCGACTATCTGCGTCTCCGGGTCACGGCTGTGACGGAGAAGAGCCGTGTCCGGATCGGCGACGAACTGGTTATGGCCGACGCCTTACGCGAAACCGCGTCCAAGCAAATGGGCATCGAGGCGTCTGAGGAGATAGCCCGCATTGAGGGCAGCGCGATCGTCGGGAGCGTGTGTGCCCATCCGTTGCACACGAAGGGGTTCGACCATGACGTGCCGGTCTACGAGGCTGATTTTGTCACGACCGAACAGGGCACCGGCTTTGTCCATATTGCGCCAAGCCATGGCGAGGATGATTTCCATCTGGGCCGTGCGCACGGCCTGGCCGTACCCGATATGGTCGATGAGGCCGGTTGCTACTTTGCTCATGTTCCGCTGTTCGCGGGCATGGCGGTCCTGACTTCCGATGGTGAAGAAGGAGAGGCCAACGGCGCGGTCATGAGCGTGCTCGAAGGCGAGAATGCGTTGCTCGGCCGCCGCCGGCTGGAGCATTCCTATCCCCATTCATGGCGCTCCAAGGCGCCACTGATTTTCCGCAACACGTCCCAATGGTTCATCTCCATGGAGACGAATGACCTGCGCGACAAGGCGCTGACGGCGATCAGCGAGACCCGGTTTGTTCCGACGGCGGGGCAAACACGTCTGCGCTCGATGATCGAGAGCCGGCCCGACTGGTGCATCTCGCGCCAGCGCGCTTGGGGCGTGCCGATTCCGGTGTTTGTGCACAAACAGACCGGCGAATTGTTGCGCGACCAGGCGGTGTTCGACCGTGTCGCCGAAGCCTTCGAGATCGAAGGCGGTGACGCGTGGTTCGCGAGCGAACCGTCGCGTTTCCTCGGCAGTGAATACGATGCAGAGGACTATGAACAGGTCCGCGACATCGTCGATGTCTGGTTTGATTCGGGCTCGACCCATGCGTTCGTGCTTGAGGATCGCGATGACCTCGAATGGCCGGCGTCCCTGTATCTCGAAGGGTCCGATCAGCATCGCGGCTGGTTCCATTCGTCGTTGCTGGAATCCTGTGGCACCCGTGGCCGTGCACCCTATGACGCGGTGCTGACCCATGGCTTTGTGATGGCCGAGGACGGCCGCAAGATGTCGAAATCGCGTGGCACCGACGTCTCGCCGCAGGACACCGTGGATAGTCTCGGCGCGGACATCCTGCGCATCTGGGTCGTCAGTTCCGACTATTCCGAAGATTTGCGTGTGGGCCCGGAAATCCTCAAGCATCAGGCCGACCTGTACCGGCGCATCCGCAACACGCTGCGGTTCCTGCTGGGCAACCTGGATGGCTTCGACGAAGCCGAGCGCGTGCCCACCGCCGAGATGCCCGAGCTGGAGCGCTGGGTCCTCCATCGCATCCATGAGATGGATGCGCTGGTGCGGCAGACGACCGACGATTTCGAATTTCACACCCAGTGGACGGCGCTGCATAATTTTTGTGCCGTCGAGCTATCGGCGCTCTATTTCGATATTCGCAAGGACGCGCTCTATTGCGATGCCAGTGACAGTCTGCGCCGCCGCGCGGCGCGCACCGTGCTGGATGCGCTGTTCTCTCATTTAACCGCGTGGCTGGCGCCGATCCTGTGCTTCACGGCGGAAGAGGCCTGGTTGTCGCGACGGGGTGAAGGCGATGCAGAATCCGTTCATCTGCGGACGTTCCCGGCAGTGCCGGCCGATTGGCGCGACGATGCGCTTGCGGCGAAGTGGGAGAAAATCAGGGGTCTGCGTCGTGTTGTGACCGGCGCGCTTGAAATTGAGCGGGCCGAGAAGCGAATTGGTTCGAGCCTGCAGGCCGCCCCGACCGTCTATGCCGACGCCGAGACCGTCGCCGCGATGGCGGGGCTCGATCTGGCGGAAATTTCCATCACATCGGGCGGGACACTGGTCGAGGGCGAGGTGCCGGCTGCGGCCTTCCGTTTGCCCGAAGTGGATACGATCGGCATCGAGCCGGGTCTCGCCGACGGTGAGAAATGTGCGCGTTGCTGGCAGGTCCTGCCGGATGTGGGTACGCATGCGCATCCGGATGTTTGCGGCCGCTGTGCGGCCGCTGTCGACCGGCGACAGGAGGCCGCCGAGTAGGCGGGTGAGTTTGTGATGCCGCGATGGGCTTTGCTCTTTGTCGTTGTGCTGATCGCCGTCGATCAAATATCCAAACGCGTGATGCTGGGTCTCGTCTTTGATCCACCATCGATCATCCAGGTGACGTCATTCTTCAATCTGGTGCCGGTCTGGAATCGGGGCATCAGTTTCGGGCTGCTCGGCGGCGCCGAGACCTCACGCTGGATTCTGGTGGCACTCGCCCTCGTGATCATCGTGTTTCTGGTTATCTGGCTGGCACGATCGAGCCAGGGGATTGTCCAATTCGCGCTGGTTCTGGTGATTGGTGGCGCGTTGAGCAATGTTGTCGACCGTGTGGTTTATGGCGCGGTCGTCGATTTTATCGATATCCATGCGTTTGGTTGGCACTGGCCTGCGTTCAATGTGGCAGACATGGCCATTGTCTTCGGGACAGCGATGTTGTTGTACGATGGCTTGTTCGGTTCTCCGCGTTCGCTAAAATAGTGCTAGGTTTCGACGCATACTCGAACGCACTGTGACCCAGGCAATGGTTTGATGCATATGACTGGCATGACTGACACTTCTGCGCACCCTGGCGGTCCCGCCCGTACGTCGCGCGGGCTTGTTTTGCTCGTGGTTGCCGCCCTCACGCTCGCGGCATGCGGTGATTCAACGAAACGGGCACTCGGGCTCCAGCGCACAGCGCCGGACGAATTTGCAGTTGCCCCGCGCGCGCCGCTGTCCCAGCCGCCTGACTTTCGCTTGCGTCCGCCGCGACCCGGCGCCGAGGATCTGACAACGGTTTCGAGCCGGGAGCAGGCGCGCCAGGCCGTATTCCGTGGTGACGACGCGCGCGCACCGGGCACCAATAGCGGACCGGCCGCGCAGCCCGCACCGCGCACGGATGTCGCGCGTTCGACGACCGGCGAGGCGGCCTTCCTGTCTCGTGCGGGTGCGCTGGAAACCGATCCTCTGGTCCGTTCGCAAATCGACCGCGAGAGCTCAATTCTGGCGGATGAAAATCAGAACTTCATCCGCAAATTGCTTGGTCTGGAGCAGGATTCGATCGACGAAGAGATCGATGCCGCCGCTGAAGCGCGTCGGCTGCGTGAGAATCAGGCGCTGGGCGTTCCGGCCGCGGACGGTAAAACACCGACCATATCGCGCACGCGAAAAGGCCTGTTCGACATACTCTAGGCAACGCTTCGCCCTAATTACGCCAAATGTCGCGGTATTGTGACTGCACCGCCGGATTTCGGCGTTGCAGGCGTGAAAACCTGCGCCATATCAGTTGTCGAACCAAAGGCGTGACCAGTGAGGACGAAATTGATGACGTGGAACCTGTGTTCGCGAGCCGTTCGTGCCTTGCTGTTGCCGGCGGCCTTCCTGTTGCCGTTTGCAAGTACAGCGCATGCGCAGGTCTTCGATCCGACGACCTTCGAGCTCGACAACGGCATGCAGATCGTCGTGATCGAAAATCATCGCGCGCCCGTCGTCACCCACATGGTCTGGTACAAGGTCGGCGCGGCCGATGAGCCGGCGGGCAAGTCAGGGATCGCCCACTATCTTGAGCACCTGATGTTCAAGGGGACGGACACCCGCGCGCCCGGTGAATTCTCGCAGATCATCGCGGATTTGGGTGGCCGCGAAAACGCGTTCACGTCGCACGACTACACCGGTTACTTCCAGACCATCGCCCCCCGGCATCTTCCATTGATGATGGAGCTCGAAGCGGACCGTATGACCGGCCTGATTTTGACGGATGAGATCATCGAGCCTGAGCGGCGGGTGATCCTCGAGGAGCGCCGGTCGCGAACGGAAAACAACCCCCGTTCACTTCTTTCCGAACAGGTCGCGGCGGCGACCTATCTGAACCATCCCTACCGCCTGCCGGTGATCGGCTGGGCGCATGAGATCGAGGGCCTGTCGCGCGTGGATCTCGAAACCTTCTACGAGACCTGGTACGCGCCCAACAACGCGGTCCTGGTCGTCTCGGGTGATGTCGATCCGGCGGAGGTCTTGCGGCTGGCGCGTGAAACCTACGGGAAGATCGAGGCCAAAGCCCTGCCGGCGCGCCTGCGTCCGGTCGAGCCGCCGCAGCTTGCGCCGCGCGAAGTGGTGATGCGTGATGCGCGGGTCGATCAACCGGCCTGGTCGCGCCGCTATCTCGCCCCCAGCTATGCCGCGGGAGATGCCGAGCATGCCTATGCGCTCGAACTGCTCGCGGAAATCATCGGGAGCGGTACGACGGGGCGGATCTATCGGTCGATCGTTGTTGACCAGTCGTTGGCGGCTTCCGCCGGCGCCTGGTATTCGCCGGGCAACCTCGACCTCACGACATTTGGCGTTTGGTTTAGTCCGCGGCCAGGCGTTCCGGTCGATACGGTGCGTGATGCGCTCGACGCGCAGATCGCGAACCTGATCAAGGACGGGATCACCGCTGATGAGCTCGAGCGCGCGAAGCTGCGCCTGATCGACAGCGCGATATTTGCCCGTGACAGCGTCAGCGGTCCTGCGCGTGTGTTGGGTGCGGCCCTCTCCTCGGGGCAGACGGTGGCTGATGTCGAGGCCTGGCCCGACAGAATTCGCGCGGTGACGGTCGAACAGGTCGATGCTGCCGCCCGCGAGGTGTTCAACGTGAACCGATCCACAACCGGCGTGTTGCTGCCGGCCGAAGGAGACAGCCGAACATGATGTCCGTTCTGACGCGTGCGCCCGGTGCGGCGCTGCTTGCTGTTGCACTGATTTTTGCCCCTGCCGCGGCAAAGGCCTTCGAGATCCAGCGGGTAATCAGCCCCGGAGGAATCGAGGCCTGGCTGGTGGAAGATCATTCGCTGCCCATCGTCTCTGCGCGGTTCCTGTTTCCCGGCGGCGCTGCGACGGACCCGGCGGGCAAGGAAGGCCTGGCCAATATGGTGTCCGGGTTGCTCGATGAGGGCGCCGGCGAACTCGATTCCCAGGCCTTTCAGGGTCGGCTGGCAGATCAGTCGATCTCCCTGTCTTTCTCGGCATCGCTGGACGGATTTTCCGGCCGTATGAAGGCCCTGACCCGAAACCGTGAGGAAGCGTTCGGTCTGCTGCGCCTGGCAGTGACCGAGCCGCGCTTCGATGCGCCGGCCGTGGACCGCATTCGGGCCCAAATTCAAACCGGACTTGCGGCGGGCGCGAACAACCCCAACCGCATTGCGCAACAAACGTTCCGCGAGGCCGTGTTCGGTGATCATCCCTATAGCCGACCGGTGACCGGGACAGCCGAGAGCGTCGCCGCAATCACCGAGATGGACCTGCAGATATTCGTCACGCGCCGGCTCGCACGCAGCGCGCTTATTGTTGGCGTTGTTGGTGACGTGACGGCGGCCGAATTGGGCGCGCTTCTCGACACCACATTCGGTGATCTGCCGGAGCGGGCGGAGGCGTTCACAATCCCGCAGGCAGTGCCCGGCGGTGCCGGGGAGGTGATCGTCGTCGAGCGTGATAACCCACAAAGCCGTGTTGTGTTTGGCCATCGCGGCGTGTCGCGGGATGACCCGGACTATTACGCGGCGCTGGTGCTGAACCATGTGCTGGGTGGCGGCAGTTTCACATCCCGGCTCTATGACGAAGTGCGCGAGAAACGCGGGTTGGCCTACTCGGTCTTCAGCTATTTGCTGCCGCTCGAGAACGCCGCACTCTGGATGGGTGGTGCCGGCACGGAAAATGGTGCCGTGGCGCAATCGATCGATTTGATCCGCGGCCAGTGGGCAAATGTGCAGGAATTTGCGATCTCCCAGGATGAGCTGGACCGGGCCAAGGCCAATCTGATTGGCTCATTCGGATTGCGGTTCGACAATACGTCGTCGATCGCAGGGACCCTCGTGGCGGTGCAGTTTCGCGATCTCGGGATCAATTACCTCAATCGGCGCAATGACTTGATCGATGCCGTCACGCTCGACGATGTGCGGCGTGTCGCAGAGCGAATTCTCGATCCGGCCGCCTTGACCGTTGTCGTGGTTGGCAAGCCAGAGGGACTCGCGGCAACGCGGACCGTGACTGACGGCGGTTAGTCGGGCGTTCTCCGACTCGCCAGATTTGTCCACAATATGCGGCATTGCCGTCGGCCCGGCGGACGATCCAAACTGCCGGTCCGGGCGTGGACACGGAACCCGAATGCCAAAAATCTATACCCAGAATGTCAGCGGCTGCATGGCCGAAATGATCGGCGATGACGGCCTGACCGGCGACGCATTGGAGTCGGCGCGCGCGGCGGCGTGGGACGTCTGGAGCGCGATGCGCACCGATATTGCCGAAGACGGATTCCCGGCGATCTCCATCGCGCAGCAATCCGAAGATCTCGCCGCAGTCCGTGACGCGGCCGCACGTCTGTCGACACATTGTGACACCGTTGCCGTGCTCGGCGTTGGTGGATCCAGCCTCGGTGCGGAGGCCCTGTGCGCCCTGGCCCTGGCCCCGAAAGTGGATGTCCGGTTTCTGAACAACCCCGATCCCGAAACCGTGGCGCGGTACATCGCATCCGTTGATGTGTCGCGCGCGGGTCTGGTCATGGTGTCGAAGTCCGGGGGCACGGCGGAAACTCTGGTGCTCGCGATGACACTCATGCCGGCCTTGACTGACAGCCGCGCCGGCGATGCCGTCGCGGACTACAGCGTTGCAATCGCTGAGCCGGGTGACAGCCCGTTGCGCCGATTGGCTGCGCAGTGGGATGTGCCCGTCATCGATCATCCCGTCGATATCGGTGGCCGGTATTCCGCACTCAGCGCCGTCGGGCTTTTGCCCGCCGCACTCGCCGGGCTGGATATCGACGCCGTGCGCGCCGGCGCCGCCGAGGCGCTTGAACTCAACCTGGCCGGAGAGACCATCGAGGACGTACCGGCGGCGCTCGGTGCGGCGGTTTCGCTGGCACTTCTGCAAAGCCAGGGTGCGCGCATGAGTGTGCTGATGCCCTATGCTGATGCGCTCGCACCGTTCGCCCGTTGGTATCGCCAGCTTTGGGCGGAGAGCGTGGGCAAGAACGGCCATGGCACCACGCCCATCGATGCACTTGGCTCCGTGGATCAGCACAGTCAGCTCCAACTCTATCTCGATGGCCCGACCGATAAGATGTTCACGATTGTGACCCAGCAGTTGGCCGGGCGCGGTGATCGCGTGCCGCCGGACCTGGCGGTCCTTGCCGGCGCCGACTATCTGGCCGGGCAGACGACGGGTGATTTGCTGGCGGCGGAGCAGGAGGCGACGATCGAAAGCCTGTGCGCCCATGGCCGCCCGGTCCGGCGGATCGATGTTGCGCGTGTCGACGAGGCCGCGATCGGTGCGTTGATGGCCCACTTCATGCTTGAGACGGTGACGGCGGCGTTCATGATGGGGGTCGACCCTTTCGATCAGCCGGCCGTTGAAGACGGCAAGGCACGCACGCGAAAGCGGCTCGCCGATGCGAGCGGAGCGGCGGTAACATGACCATTCGGCGGCTGCCGGAGACGATCGTCAACCAGATCGCGGCGGGCGAGGTGATTGAGCGCCCGGCTTCCGCCGTGAAGGAGCTGGTCGAAAACGCCATCGATGCCGGCGCGCACCGCATAGACGTGGTGTTGCGTGATGGCGGCCGCACGTTGATTGCGGTCACCGATGACGGCAGCGGCATGACGCCGGACGAGCTCGGCCTTGCGGTCGAGCGCCACGCGACATCGAAGCTGCCGGACAACGATCTGACCCATATCGCGACGCTGGGATTCCGCGGCGAGGCGCTGCCGTCGATTGGTTCGGTCAGCCGGCTGTCGATCGCATCGCGCATTGCCGGATCTGATGGTTGGCAAATCCGTGTCGAGGGTGGCCGTGTGCATGAGGTTCAGCCCACGCCGCTGACCACCGGTACCCGGGTCGAGGTGCGGGATCTTTTCTACGCGACGCCCGCACGTCTGAAGTTCCTGAAAACAGAGCGTACGGAGATGGACCACGCCGTCGATACCGTGCAGCGGCTCGCGATGGCCCACCCGGCGATCAGCTTCACGGTCGGTGACGGCGAACGTGAACGCTTCGCCAGCGCCGCCACGGCGGATCTCGGCGGCAGCGAGGATGCGCTTTTGCGCCGGTTGTCGGACGTGATGGGGCGTGATTTCGCCGACAACGCCCTCACGATCGACGCGGAGCGGGACGGTGTCCGCCTGACCGGCCATGCCGGGCTTCCAACCCTCAACCGCAACACGACCAAGCATCAGTATCTCTTCGTCAACGGCCGGCCGGTGCGCGACCGGTTGCTGACGGGCGCGGTGCGCGGCGCGTATCAGGATTTCCTGGCACGCGGCCGGCACCCGCTGGTGGCGCTGTTCGTGGAGATCGACCCGGAACTCGTCGATGTGAATGTTCATCCGGCGAAGGCCGAGGTCCGGTTTCGCGATCCCGGTGTTGTCCGGGGTCTCATTGTCGGCGGGCTGCGGCACGCGCTGGCGGCGGCCGGTCACCGGGCGTCGACCACGGTGGCCGATGCGGCGTTGGGTGCTTTCCGGCCCGGCAGCGTGCCCCCGTCTGGATTTGGCAGCGGGGGCGGATATGGCGGTGGCGCCGGGCGCGGATTTGGCAGCAGTCGGGTCCCGCAGGGGCTGGCCGAGGCGGCCGCCCAGTATTTCGCACCCCAGGAGAACGCGGACGGTACGGCGATCCCCGGGCTCGATTCGGCACCGGCCGCGGTGGCGCTCGGGCCCGATGTCGCGTCTCCCGACGCGGACTATCCGCTGGGTGCGGCCCAGGCGCAGCTCCATGAAACCTATATCGTGTCCCAGACCAACAATGGCCTGGTGATCGTGGATCAGCACGCGGCCCATGAACGGCTGGTCTATGAACGCATGAAGGCCGCGCTCGCGAATGGCGAGGTCGCGCGCCAGGGGCTGCTGCTACCCGAGGTCATCGACATGGACGAGGCTGCGGCGGATCGGCTTGCGGCGCGGGCGGACGAGTTTGCGGAACTTGGACTGGTCCTGGAGAAATTCGGCACGGGCGCCGTGGTCGTGCGCGAAGTCCCGGCGCTCCTGGGGCAATCGGATGTTGCCGGATTGATTCGCGATCTGGCCGACGATTTGTCGGAGATCGGCGCGGCCCACACCCTCAAGGAACGGCTCGACGATGTCTGCGGCACCATGGCCTGCCATGGCAGTGTGCGGGCGGGGCGCCGGCTCAATCGTGACGAGATGAACGCGCTGCTGCGTGAGATGGAAGTGACACCCCATGCGGGGCAGTGCAATCACGGGCGCCCGACCTTTGTTGAGCTGAACCTGGCCGACATCGAACGGCTGTTCGGGCGCCGCTGAGTTAATTATTCCAGGTCACGAAATGCAGCGACGTGTCGCCGTAGCTGCGCGTGTCGATGGTCTCGAAACCGGGGCCGCAGTCGATCTCCTTGCCGCGCCGCGTCTCGATCACGATCAACCCACCCGGCGCGATCCAACCGTTTTCGGCCAGCGCGGCCGGTGCCGCCTGTGCGACCTCGCTGTCATAGGGTGGGTCCAGAAAGACGATGTCGCATGCTGTGCCGGCCGGCGGTTTGGTCGCGTCCATCCGTTGCACGTCGGCGCGCTCGCTGAGCCCCAGCGCGTCCAGATTGGCGCCAATCTGCACCCGCGCCGGGCGATCTATATCGAAAAACACGGCATGTGCGGCACCGCGAGACAATGCCTCGATGCCCAGCGCGCCCGATCCGGCGCAGGCATCGAGCACCCGTGCGTCGTCGAGGCCCTGTGTGTCACCGATCCCGCTGGCGAGAATACTGAACAGGGCTTCACGGACACGGTCGCCGGTCGGTCGCGCGTCCGAGCCGGGCGGGATCTCGATCCGGCGGCCGCCGTGGGTACCGCCAATAATGCGGAGTCTGCCGGGCTGTGATCTCACTCCCGGGGCACCTGTTCGGCGATGACCTTGGCCGGAACTTCCTGGACATGTCCGCGCGGCAGCTTGCCGAGCTGGAAGGGGCCATAGCCGGTGCGGATCAGCCGGTTCACCGTGTAACCGAGATGTTCCATCAGCCGGCGCACCTCGCGGTTCTTGCCTTCGCGGATGGAAATGGTCAGCCAGGCATTGCTGCCCACTTGCCGTTCAAGCTTGGCTTGTGCGGGACGGAAATGGGTCCCGTCGATCTCCACACCGCGCTCCAGCCGGGCGAGCGTCTTGTCTTCGATGCGCCCATACACCCGCACGCGGTATTGGCGCAGCCACCCGGTCGAGGGCAATTCCAGGCGCCGGGCGAGTTCACCGTCGTTGGTCAGCAGCAGCAGGCCCTCTGAATTCATGTCCAGGCGGCCCACCGGCTTGGTGTTGGCGAGCTCGGGCGGGAGTGCGTCAAAGATAGTGGGCCGGCCCTCGGGGTCGCGGTGGGTGGTCAGCCGCCCCTGGGGCTTGTGGTAGCGCCACAGGCGGGCCACGTCGCGCGCGGGCAGGGGTTTCCCATCGATTCGGATATCGGCATCGACGGCCACATTCAGCGCCGGGGAATCGACGGGCTTGCCGTCGAGCGTAACTCGGCCGTCGGCGATCCAGCGTTCGGCCTCGCGGCGCGAGGACACGCCGGCCCGTGCAATGACCTTGGCGATGCGTTCGCCTTTTGGTACGTCGGAATTCATGCCCTGCCGCCGATTGTGCCTGTCTTCGGTCTAGTGACCGCACGCGTCAGTGAAGGCCTGAAAAATAGCGCCGTCACCTGCGGAGACCTTGTACTCCGGATGCCACTGGACCCCTAGGCAGAAACGTTTGTCGATGGCCTCGATGCCCTCGATCACCCCGTCGGGTGCCACGGCGTTGATGATGAGCCGATCGGACGCTTCCTTGGCGGCCTGGTGGTGGGCGCTGTTCACCTCGAGTGAGTCGGTGTTGACGATCCGGTGCAGCAATGTTCCGGGCAACACCGATACGCTGTGCCCCGGTTCGTCGCGCGGGTTGGGCTGCTCGTGGGCGAGGGCGTCCGGGACTTCGTCGGGGATGTGCTGGATCAGGGTGCCGCCAAGGGCCACATGGAGAAGCTGCTGGCCCCCGCAGATGCCTAACAACGGCATATCGCGCTCCAGCGCGCCGCGGGTGGTGGCGAGTTCGAATGCCGTGCGGCGATCCTTGGTGACAACGCTCGGGTGCCGTTCACCGGCACCGAAAATCGCGGGGTCGACGTCGAATGCGCCGCCGGTGATGACCAGACCGTCGATGATATCGAGATAATCCTCCGCCTGATCCGGCTCGTGTGGCAATGGTAATGGGATACCGCCAGCCTCGACCACCGCGTCAGCGTAGTTCTGACGCAGGGCGTACCAGGGCATGTTCGAGTAACTGCCTGGGTCTTCGGAATCTAACGTTATGCCGATCACGGGTTTGGTCATGCCGCGCACTCTACGCGGCGCCTTCGCATCGTTGCAATTTCGCGCTTTCGCGGGCACCGTCCGCCGTATGGAAGACGCACGACACATGCAGCAGGCCCTCAACGCGGCCCGGGAAGCCGCGATGGCCGGGGATGTGCCTGTCGGCGCCGTGATCGTCGATCGGGCCTCGTCGCGGGTCGTGGCTGTTGCGGGCAACCGTGTCGAGCAGGACCGCGACCCAACCGCCCATGCGGAGTTGCTGGCGATCCGGATGGCGGCGCGGGAATTGTCGGAAACACGGCTTTCCGACTGCGATCTGTATGTCACGCTGGAGCCGTGCGCCATGTGCGCCCAGGCGATTGCGTTTGCGCGGATCCGGCGGCTGTTCTTCGGCGCCTATGATCCGAAGGGCGGTGGCGTCGAGCATGGCGCGCGCATCTTCACCCAACCCACCTGCAACCACGCGCCGGAGGTCGTCGGCGGCCTGGAAGAAGGCGAATGCGCCGGGCTATTGAAAGAGTTTTTCGCCGCGCTTCGCTAATCCGTGGGTCGCGCGCGTTTGGCGCTAGCTCTCGCGGGCCACGGCGCGCCAGCCGATATCGCGGCGGCAGAAGCCGTCCGGCCAGTCGATGGTATCGACCGCCGCATAGGCGTTCGCCTGTGCCGTGGTGATGTCGGTGCCGCCGGCCGTCACGTTCAGGACCCGTCCGCCGGTTGCCAGGATGCGGTCTCCATCGGCAGTCGTCCCGGCGTGGAAGACGGTGGCGCCGGTTGCCGCGGCGGCATCGAGCCCGCGGATTTCGGTGCCTTTTTCATAGGCTCCCGGATAGCCGTTCGCGGCGAGCACCACGGTCAGCGCGGCGTCGTTCGACCAGCGCAGATCGAAGGTCTTGAGGGCACCGTCGCATGCCGCGATCAGCGCCGGCACGATGTCCGAGCGCAGCCGCATCATCAGCACCTGGCATTCGGGGTCGCCGAACCGGACATTGTATTCGAGCAGTTTCGGCCGACCGCCGTCGAGCATCAGCCCGGCATACAGGACGCCGCGATAGGGGTAGCCGTCGGCGGCCATGCCGCGCACCGTCGGCAGAATAATAGTCTCCATCACCTCGGCCTCGAGCGCCGGGGTCAGGGACGGGGCGGGGGAGTAGGCACCCATGCCGCCGGTGTTGGGGCCGGTGTCGCCGTCGCCGACGGCCTTGTGGTCCTGGGCGCCGGCCAGTGGCAGGGCGTTCTCGCCATCCACGAGCACAAAGAATGACAGCTCCTCGCCGGGGAGGAATTCCTCGATGACGAGCTCGGCGCCGGCATCGCCGAACGCCTTGTCGCCCATCGCCTGGTCCACCGCGTCGAGCGCCTCGTCCACGGATTGTGCGACCGTCACGCCCTTGCCGGCGGCGAGGCCGTCCGCCTTGACCACGATCGGCGCGCCTTGCGCACGGATATAGGCCTTGGCCTCCACTGCGTCCGTAAAGCGTCCGTAGCCGGCGGTCGGAATGCCGTGCCGGGCACATAAATCCTTCATGAAGCCCTTGGAGCCTTCGAGCATCGCGGCGTCGGCGCGCGGGCCGAAGGCCTTGATGCCAATCTCGTCGAGCCGATCGACCAGGCCCAGGACCAGCGGGCCCTCCGGGCCGACCACGACGAGGTCGATGGCCTGATCGGTGGCGAATTTGACAAGCCCATCCACATCGTCTGCGACGATCGGGACGCATTCGGCATCCTGCGCGATGCCTGCATTTCCGGGTGCGCAGTAAAGCGCATCGCACAGCGGAGAGGCGGCGATTGCCCAGCACAGCGCGTGTTCGCGCCCGCCACCGCCGACGACCAAAATTCGCATTTCCGCGATCCTTCTTTGCGTCCTTCGTTTCGAGGCCGGCAGTTTGTATCATGGGGGTGATTCGATGAACCAGACGCCCCCCGATACCCCCGACACGCTGGACCAGACACCCGGCGACAATCAGCCGCCCGTGCTGTCGGTCGGCGAGCTGTCCGGTGCCGTCAAACGCACGGTCGAGGACAGCTTCGGCTATGTGCGCGTGCGCGGCGAGGTGTCCGGGTTCAAGCGCGCCGCATCGGGCCATCTCTATATGACGCTTAAAGACGCCGACGCGATGATCGACGGTGTTTGCTGGCGCGGCTCCGCGGGGCGGCTGGAAGTGCAGCCAGAGGATGGGCTGGAGGTCATCGCGACCGGTCGGGTGACGACATACCCGGCACGCTCCAAATATCAGCTTGTGATCGAGCGGCTGGAAGTGGCCGGCGAGGGTGCTCTCCTCAAGATGATCGAGGAACGGCGCAAGCGGCTTGCAGCCGAGGGCCTTTTCGAGATCGAGCGCAAGGCGGACATTCCCTATCTGCCCGAAGTGATCGGTGTCGTCACGTCGCCGACGGGTGCCGTCATCCGGGACATCCTGCATCGGCTGGCGGATCGTTTCCCGCGTCAGGTGTTGGTCTGGCCGGTGTTGGTGCAGGGCGACAATGCCGCGGCCCAGATCACCGCGGCGATCGAGGGCTTCAACCGGTTGGGCCCGGACGGGCCGGTGCCGCGACCGGATCTGCTGATCGTCGCACGCGGCGGTGGGTCGCTCGAGGATTTGATGGCATTCAACGAGGAGAATGTGGTCCGCGCCGCGGCGGCGAGCGACATTCCGCTGATTTCCGCGGTCGGGCACGAGACCGACACGACATTGATCGATTTCGCATCGGACAAACGCGCACCCACACCGACGGCGGCGGCAGAGATGGCGGTGCCCGTGCGCAGCGACTTGATTGCCCAGGTCGGGGAAGACGGCGCACGTCTGACCGGCGCGATCACCCGGCTGGTGCGCTCGCGCAATCAGGAAGTCACCGCGTTGGGACGTGGCCTTCCCGCACCACGGCGTATCCTCGAGGGCGCCATGCAGCGGGTCGATGACTGGGCCGAGCGGCTCCGCCCGGCGCTGACGCGGGTGTTGCGATCGAAAGACGAGGCGGTCGCTGCGCAAGGCCGCCAGCTCGTTCAGCCGGACCAGTATGTGGATGCCAAGCGCCGGGACCTGGCGTCCATGGTGGCGCGCCTGGCGGCGGTGAAATCTGCCGGGGACGGAAAAATTGAGCGCGATCTGCGTGACACGCATTCGTTTGGCCAACGACTTGATCAGGCGGCAGGTCGGATGCTGGCGGATGCGGGGCAAAAGCTTGCGTCGTTCGAAAGCCTGCTTGAGAGCTACTCCTACAAGGGTGTGCTGGAGCGCGGGTTTGTTCTGGTGCGCGACGCAAGCGGTGCACCGGTGCTGGCGGCAGACGCACTTGCGCCGGGTGATGGAATTTCTCTCAGCTTCCGCGATGAGGGGATCGTCGGCGCGACGGTCGACAGCGTCGGTGGGGACATGCCTGCCGCGAAGGCGGCGAAACCAAGGGCGCCGAAGACGGCTGGCAAACCCAAGAAGAAAACCTCCCCGGACGATCCGCAGGGGACGCTCTTGTGACGGTTTGCCTCGCGCGTCGCTGGGTCGCGGCGTTCTTCGTGTTGGTCGCAATGTCCGGGCCGGGTTGGGCGCTCGATCTGCCGGTCGAATTCGTTCAGGGCGCCCTGGTGATCGGGACGGCGGAACCCGGCGCTGCGGTTGCCCTCGACGGCAAACCGTTGCGCGTCGATGACGCCAGCGGAATTTTCGTGTTCGGGGTCGACCGCGACCGAACCGAGCCGTTTTCGTTGCAGGTCACTTATCGAGACGGGCGCCGTGAGACCCGGCGACTTCCGGTGCGCGTGCGCGACTATGCCATCGAGCGGATCGATGGCCTGCCGCCCCGCAAGGTGTCCCCCAACACGAATGATCTGGAACGTATCCGACGCGAGGCGCGTCTGATCTCTGCGGCGCGGGCCCGCGACAGCGCGTCGCCGCGTTTCGAGACCGGGTTCGACTGGCCGGTGTCGGGTCGGATCAGCGGCCGCTATGGCAACCAGCGTATCCTCAATGGTGAGCCGCGGCGGCCCCATCTCGGAGTGGATATCGCCGCCCCGCGCGGGACACCTGTTTTGGCTTCGGCGCCTGGCACCGTGGCCCTCGCCGAAACCGACCTGTTCTATACCGGGGGCACCGTGGTGGTGGATCACGGCCATGGGCTGACAACGATCTACTCGCATCTCGAACGTGTCGATGTTGCGCACGGGCAGATGGTTGCGGCCGGGGTGCAGGTCGGAACGGTCGGATCAACCGGTCGCTCGACGGGGCCGCATCTTGATTGGCGGATCAACTGGTTCGACGTGCGGCTGGATCCGGAATTGATAGCGGGGCCAATGCGCACCGGACCAAAACACGCTGTGCGCTAGCCGGTTTCCCGGCGGGTTAGATTGTCCAGGAATACCGTGATTGCAGGCACATCGTCCCACACGAATGCCACCGGCAGCGTTTCGACCTTATCGCGGGCGGCGTCGGGCAGACGCACGGCGTCCTTTTCCGTCGTCACGGGAACCGCGTCGAGGGCGTTCGCCCGGGCACATATCTGCGCGATCTCCCTGTCCGTGAACGGATGGTGGTCGGCGAAGCTGTGGGTGGCGACGATTTCGCATCCAAGCGTGGCGAGCGTGTCGAAGAACTTTCCAGGCCGGCCGATCCCGGCAAAGGCGACGACACGTCGCCCGGCCCAGGTATCCCTGCTCGTTGTCGGCTGAATCCGGCCGGTGAAAACCGGCAGCGACGGCGGTAGTTTGTTTGCGATGTCGGCGTGGTCGTGTCCGACGATGACGACCGCATCGGCACGTGCCAGCCCGGTTGCGACCGGCTCGCGGAGCGGCCCGGCGGGGATGAGTTGCCCATTGCCAAATCCGGTCTCGCCATCGATGACGATGATGCCGACATTCTTGGCGAGGGACGGGTTCTGAAATCCGTCATCCATCACGATCAGCCGGCTCCCGGCGTTGATGGCCGCCTCGGCGCCGGCCACGCGATCGCGGGCGACCCAGACCGGTGCCGCACGGGCCAGCAAGAATGCTTCGTCTCCGACCTCGGCTGGCGTGTGGGTGTCGCGTGCGACGCGCACCGGGCCGGCCAGCCGGCCACCATAGCCGCGGGTCAGGAATGCCAGATCTTCGCGTTGTAGACATGCGGCAATCGCCAAAGAGACCGGCGTCTTGCCGGTGCCGCCGGCGACAAGGTTTCCAACGCAAATGACCCTGGCATTGACGTGTGCGGGTCTGACGGAGGATCGTTTGATTGAACCCGCAACCCTGTAGGCGCAACCCAGCGGGCTGAGGAGTTTGCCCAGTGGCGAGCCGGGTTGTGACCAGAATTTAGGCGCCTTCATGACGTGCTCGTGACGGCATTTGCGATCAAAGGCTGCAGGCGGCGCATCACCAAGTCGATGACCTCCTGCTTGCGGCTCGCGGCCCCGGCCGCGGCGTCGGCCATTGCAGTTGTGCGTTCCGGCGACCCGAGCAGCTCGCCGACGGCGCGTTGAAGATCCTCTCCGTCCACAACTTCCCGGCCCGCACCGGCAGCTTGCAGCTCGTTTGCGATGGAGCGGAAATTATCGATATGGGGTCCGTAGAGAACGGCGCAGCGCAGGAGCGCCGCCTCAAGAATGTTTTGTCCGCCATGGGGGATCAGCGATCCGCCGATGAAAGCGATGGGTGCCACCCGATAGAGTTGGCCCAGCAATCCCGTGCCATCGGCCAGATAGATGTTCGTGTCAGGCGTGATCGCGTCACCGCGCGACCAGCGCGCAACCGACAGGCCGGATTTGGTCAGGGCCAGTTCGACCTCGTCACCCCGTTGCGGGTGGCGCGGGGCCAACAGGGTCAGAAGGTCGGGGTAACGACCTGCGAGGCCGGCATGCACGTTGCCGACAGTGTCTTCCTCGCCGCGATGAGTGCTGGCCGCGACCCATGTCGGACGGCCGCCAATCGCATCCTGGAGCTCGATCAACGATGCGGCAGTTGCCGGTAGTGGCGCGGCGGCCAGTTTCAGGTTCCCCGTCACCGAGACGTTCCGCGCGCCCAGCGCTTCGAGCCTTGTGGCGATTTCCTGGTCCTGCGCCAGGATGGTGCTGAAGCAGGACAGGAGCTCGCCTGCGACCCTTGGTGCGCGGCCCCAACTGGTACGCGAACGTTCCGACATGCGCGCGTTGACCAGCGCCATGGGGATGCCCGCGCGTCGCGATTCGAGCAGGAGGTTGGGCCAGAGCTCGGATTCAACCCAGAGCGCGGCTGCGGGACGCCAGTATTCCAGAAAACGGCGTACCCAAGCGACCCGATCGACAGGCACATACTGGTGGATCGCCCGAGGTGGAAGCCGTTCGCTCATGATGCGGGCCGACGTGATGGTGCCGGTGGTCATCAGAATGTTCAGCTCGGGTGCGATCCGAAGGATTCGCTCGATGAGGACCAGGACCGACTGTGCCTCGCCAATGCTGGCGGCGTGGATCCAGACGATGGGCCCGCTCGGTCGCTGGATCGAGGGAATTCCGCGGCGCTCGTCGATGCGTGACGGCTCCTCCTTGCCGCGCATCAGGCGGCGTTGGAGCAGAAGCTCGACCAGCGGCAGTCCCACGGTGGTGACGCCGCGATACAGGCTGCTGGCAAACGTGGCGTTGCCCCTGTTCGCGGGCGGATTGTCCGCAATCATCCGTGCGCGCGTTCGGCGTCCGCCGCGGTGCCGTCGTCCTTGGTTGATATGGCGCCGGGCTCACGAAACTGAAGCCGGCTCAGCCTTGCATAGAGGCCATCTCGTTCCTGGAGTTCGCCATGCGTGCCGGTTTCCACGACCCGCCCATCGTCCATCACCAGAATCTGGTCTGCGTTCATGACTGTTGCGAGGCGGTGGGCAACAACCAGGGTCGTCCGGTTTGCAGTCAGCCGCTCGAGCGCAATCTGCACCTGCTGTTCGGACTCCGCATCCAGCGCGCTCGTTGCTTCGTCGAGCAGGAGAATGGGCGCGTCCTTGAGCATCGCGCGCGCGATGGCGATGCGTTGGCGTTCGCCGCCGGACAGGGACGAGCCGCGATTCCCCACCATTGTGTCGTAGCCATCCGGCAGCGCCGAGACGAAATCATGGGCCGCAGCGTCGCGGGCGGCTGCGATCACTTGCGCGTCGGTGGCGTCAGGCCGACCGAAGCGGATGTTGGCGGCGACGGTATCGTTGAACAGGGTAATGTCCTGGCTGACGAGCGCGATGCTGTCGCGCAGGCTGGCCATTGTCAGGGTGCGCACATCCTGTCCGTCGATGGCGACGGTACCGGAGTCGACGTCGTTGAAGCGGAGCAGCAGGTTCATGACCGTGGACTTGCCGGCGCCGCTGGGGCCAACCAGTGCCACGCTCTGGCCTGCCGGGATCCGCAAGTCCACCGCGTTGAGGGCCGTTTTGTCCCGCGCGTAAGCAAAGGTCACCTTCTCGAAGGACACGCTGCCGCCCTTCAGGACGAGGTCGCGTGCGTTGGGAGCGTCGACGATACGGGCATGGCTGTCGAGCAGATCGAAGCTGCGCTGGACGGCCGCCAAACCTTCTTGCAGCGCAGAGTTGAGGTTTCCGAGGCTACGGATCGGCTGGTAGGCCAAAATCACGGCCGCCAGGAAGCCAACGAACTCACCCAGCGTGCCGGTGCCGGACAAAATCCGCCACCCCCCATAGGCCAGGACGGCGGCGACCGAGGAGCCGCCGATCGTCTCGAGGAACGGATAGGTGCGGGCGCGGCCCTTCACCGTTTTCATGACCAGGTAGTAGATATGGTCGAAGAGATCATTCGCGCGCGCGCGCTCGTATTCCTCCATCCGATATGACTTGATCAGGCGAATGCCCGAAAATGCCTGCTCCAGGTTGGATGTCAGATCACCCATGCCCGTCTGGGCATTGGAAGACGCTCGGCGCAGGCGTCGTCCGATACGGATGATCGGCCGGCCAGCCAGCGGGAAGGTAACGAGAACGATGATGGCGAGCAGCCAGTCGAGATAGAACATCATCCCGATCAGTGCAGCGGCGGTGACGAAATCGCGCGCCATGGCCGTCAGCGTTCGCGACAGCGCGTCGCGCATCAGGTTCACATCGTTGGTGAAGCGCGAGATGAGCTTGCCGGTCGATGTCTCATGATGGGCCTGCAAGTCGGCCGCCATCAGGTGGGCAAACATGGCCTTCTGGATCGCGTTGATGACCCGCAAGGCCACCGACTGGCTCAGGACGCTTTGTCCGTACGATGCAATCCCCTTGATGAATGTCACCAGGATGATCGCCAGCGGCATCATCCAGACCACATTCGCGTTCTTGGCCTCCAGCATATCGACGGAGGTTTCGATCAGTTTGGGATAGGCGGCGGATGCGGCGGCCACGACGATCATCAGCGCCACTGCCATGGCGACCCGGGGCTTGTAGGCGCTCATCCAGTCGCGCCACATCCGGCCGATCAGGTGGCCAGTGCTGTCCGTTCGGGAAATCTGCGGGGAATCCTGCATGTTGCGGTTAACGCCGCCTCCGTTGATCGCGCGCCGAATCGAGCCATATGCGCCGTTGTCGATGCAAGCTTAACATGGCTCAATTCACTGTGCGTCGGCCCGTACCAGACAAGTCTGTTGCGATTCTTGCTGCGATGGTAATGCTAGCGTGATTGCGAAGGGTGCGATCAGCGAGGGAATCCATGTCCGCAGCCGAGAATCTTGGCGAACTTCTACACAGGAACTGCCCGAATTGCGAAACCGACAATTCGAGCCGGCCTGCGCTCGGCTATTCATGGCAGGACTGGAAGCTCCGTAAATGCGGCGCTTGCGGGTTCGTTTATCTTGAAAACCCCCCGGATTACGCGGATTTCAAGGTGGCGTTCGCCTGGGAGAAGAACCATGGCGACCGCAAGGTTCGGATGCGCAAGGAGTATCCCCTGGCCTACGCGATTTCGCGCGCCTGGCGGAAATTCTATCGCTGGGCCGTCCGCAAGCCGGACAAGCTGGTCAAACGCATCAACAAGTGGGTGCCGCCGGGCCTGGTGATCGATGTCGGCTGCGGCAACGCGGATCGTTTGCTGTCGTTGCCCACGCACTATGAAACCAGCGGGATCGAAATCTCCAAGGCGCTGGCGGAAGAGGCGCAGGGCCTGCTGGCAGCCCGTGGCGGCAGCATCATCAACCTGCCCGCGGTCGAAGGCCTTGCGAGTTACGAGGCCGCTACCGCAAGCGGCGTTCTCATGCGCTCCTTCCTCGAACATGAACACAAGCCCGTCGAGTTGCTGTCGCATGCGGCGCGCGTGCTCAAGTCGGGTGGCGTGGCGATCATCAAGGTGCCGAACTTCTCAAGCATCAATCGGCGGGTCATGGGGTCGCGCTGGTGCGGCTTTCGGTTCCCCGGGCATGTCAATCATTTCACCCCTGCGAGCCTGCGCGCGATGGTCGCGGACGCGGGGTTCAGCACAGTCGGGTTCGGATTCTTCGACCGGTTCCCGCTGAGTGACAATATGTGGATGGTCGTGCGCAAGGGCGGGTGAACCCGACCGCGCCGCCGTGGTGCAGAAGCCGTCGTGGAGGAAAAACAGATATGACGCGTATCGAGATTATCGACCGGGCGGACATGAATGCCGAGCAGGCCAAGGTCCATGACGCCGCCAAGGAAAGCGGTGGTCCCGTCGGTGGGCCGTTCTACGCCTATATCCGCATTCCCGACCTGTTTCAAAAGGCCCAGGACATGCGCGACAGCCTCGGCGCCGGGCCGCTCAGTGAGCGCGAACGGTTGATCGTGTTCATGGTCGTCGCCCGCCACTGGAACGCCCGTTACCCGTGGTTCGCCCAGTCGCGCAATGCGCTGAAGGTCGGTATCGACCGGGAGATCGTCGATGCGATCAATGCCCGCGACGTTCCCGACCTGGCCGATGCCCGCGAGCGCACCTGCTACGAGGTCGCCCGCGAGCTCATGGAATCAAACAAGCTCGGCGACGGGGCCTACGCCGCGGCAGAGGGCGTGATGGGCGAGACCGATCTTATCGGTCTGGTCGCGGCCTCGGGCCAGTTCGTCATGACTTGTTGCACGGCGAACGCCTTCGAGGTCGATCCGCCGGCCGACGAGCCGGCGCCGCTGCGCGTCTGAAGTCGGCCTCCGGCGCGCAGCCGCCTGCCTTTTGCTCGGCGCGGTGGAGCTCCGGTTAGAAGCTGCCGGGCGCGAAAAACTCGGTGATGCCGATGATCGATGCCAGCAACAGGACGATCCAGTTCATTGCGATACCCGCGGCACGGTTGAAGCTCTCGGCATTGCCCATCAGGCCAATGGCGTGAAGGCTGCGCGCGATCACGACGATCGCACCGAGCACACCGACAATAATGGGGTGCACGCCGACCATTTCGACCAGCCCCAGAATAATCATGGTCGCGGGGACCCATTCCGAATGGTTGGCATGCGCACGGATGCGGCGAATAAGCTGGTCGTCGCCGTTGTCGCCCCAGGATATGTTGGACTTGTTGCGATACATGCTGACCCGAAGGCCGAGAACGAGCTTCATCAACACCAGCAAGGATGAGACGAACAGCGTAATGATTGGTGCTACTGCTGCGATATTTTCCATGATTACCCCCTCAATTCGGAGCCAACGGATTGCGTGACCCCTGTTTCGAAATCGGCTTTCTCGAACCGGGCAAGCCCGGGTCGACCCACATTGCCGATACATTTTCGACGACATCTTGATTTATGTCTATTCGACAGATTCAAGCCAGTCGCGCTGACTAAACTGGAATCTGTCCGAGCCAAGTCAAGATTGTCGGTCAGGGGATGTCTCAAACCACGAGATGTCGCGGGCGTAGAGAAGTCGCCCTATTCGCCGCCGCCGGCCACGATCAGGCCGTCGATGCGCACGGTGGGGCTGTTGGTGCCGAAGCGGAATGCGAGATCATTCGCCCGGGACATGCCCGCGAACATCTGGTTGAGGTTCCCGGCGATCGTCAGCTCGGTCACCGGGAAGGTGATTTCGCCGTTTTCGATCCAGAATCCCGACGCGCCCCGGCTGTAGTCCCCGGTCACGCCGTTCACGCCCATGCCCATCAGCGAGGTGATGTAGAGCCCGGCCTCGATGTCGGCCATCAGCTCTGCCGGAGACAGGGTCCCGGGTGTCAGATACAAGTTCGACGGTCCCGGCGAGGGCGGGCCTGAAGTGCCGCGCCCGGCATGACCCGTGGTCTCGAGGCCGAGTTGTTTGGCCGAGGCGAGATCCAGCAGCCAGGTCGTCAGGACGCCGTCCTTGACGATCGAGCGCTTCGAATTTGCGATTCCCTCGGCATCGAAGGGCTTGGAGCGCAAACCGCGCTTGCGGTGGGGATCGTCGACGATCTCGATGTCGGCGGCGAAGAGCTGGTCGCCGAGCCGATCCTTGAGGAAGCTCGTCCCGCGCGCAATCGCCGGGCCGGTGATGGCACCGGTGAGATGCCCGAGCAGCCCGCCAGCCACGCGGGGATCGAATATGACCGGCACCTCGGCGGTCGGCATGCGGCGCGCACCAATGCGTGCCGCGGCCTTTTCGCCGGCCCGCCGCCCCACATCCGCGGGATCTTCGAGATCGCCGAAATGGACCGCGTGCGCGAAGTCATACTCGGATTCCATGCCGGCACCTTCGCCGGCGATGACGGAGACGCCGACGCCGGAATCGGTCCGCGCATAGTCACCGGAAAACCCGTTGCTCGCCGCGAGGCACACACCGGTGTGGCTCCAACTGGCCTGGGCCCCGTCGGAATTGGTGACACCGCTGACGGCGCGGGCGGCGTCTTCGCAGACGCGCGCCATTTCGACGAGGGTCTCGCTGCTGGGCTCGGCGGCATCGACCATGTCGAGGTCGGGAATGTCTGTGGCCAGTTGGTCCGGGTCGGCCAGGCCACACCACGGGTCGTCGGGCACGGCCGCGGCCATGGCGAGGGCACGGTCGACCAGCTCCGACAGGGCGTCCTTCGAGAAATCCGTCGACGAGACGATCGCCTGCTTCTGTCCGTGAAAAACACGCAAACCCAGATCGAAGCTTTCCTGGCGCTCCAGCTGCTCGATCTCTCCCAGCCGCTGGGCGTGGGAAATCGACGTGGAGCGGATCAGCACGGCGTCCGCCGCATCGGCACCAAGCCGGGTGGCTTCGGCGATCAATGTGGCCAGGCGGTCGCGGTCATCGGCGGACATGGAATCAGACTGGGAATCGGACATGATCTTGTTCGCGTCGCCGCGCGTCCTGTACTTGGGTTGAAGGGCCGACGCCTAGAAAGTGCCGGGATAGAAAAACTCGACGATCCCGATGAGGGATGCAAGGCCGAGGGTCGCCCAGTTGATCACGATGCCGGTGGCCCGGTTGAACGATTCGGCGTTCCCCATGAGACCCAGTGCGTGCAGCGTGCGGGCGATGATGAGCATTATACCGAGAATGGCGACGATGATCGGCGAGATGCCCATCATCTCGATGAGCCCCAGCAGGATCAGAGTCCCTGGCACCCATTCGGTGAAGTTGGCATGGGCGCGGATACGCCGTGCCATGCGGTCATCGCTGGCGTCGCCCCACATGATCTTGTGTTGAAACCGGTACTTGGTGACGCTGATGCCCAGCGCCAATTTCATCAGCCCCAGCAACGCCGCAATGAGCATCGTGTTAACGGGCGCGACGGCCACAATCGCTTCCATGGTCTTGTCCTCTGTCTGAACGGCTACCGGACGCGGCAGCGCTATTTCCAGATCGGCTTGCCCGACCCGGGCAGTCCCAAATCGTTCCACATCGTCGAGACTTTTTCGACCACATCATCATCCATGCGGATCTGGCTGCCCCATTCGCGGTCGGTCTCGGGTGGAATTTTGTTGGTGGCATCGAGCCCGATCTTGCTGCCGAGGCTGGGCGACGGTGAGGCGAAGTCGAGATAGTCGATCGGCGTATTCTCCACCAGCGTGATGTCGCGGGCCGGATCCATGCGGGTCGAGACCGCCCACATTACGTCCTTCCAGTCGCGCACGTTGATGTCGTCGTCCACGACGATCACCCACTTCGTGTACATGAACTGCCGCAGATAGGACCACACGCCCATCATCACCCGCTTGGCATGACCGGGATAGGCCTTGCGCATGGACACGACGGCGATCCGGTAGGAGCAACCCTCCGGCGGCAGCCAGAAGTCGGTGATCTCGGGGAAGGCCTGGCGCAGGAGTGGCACGAACACGTCGTTCAGCGCTTCTCCCAGGACCGAGGGTTCGTCGGGCGGGCGGCCGGTGAAGGTCGAGAGATAGATCGGGTCGCGGCGCATGGTGATCGCGCTGACATGGAAGACCGGGAACTGCTCGACGGAATTGTAGTAGCCGGTGTGATCGCCGTAGGGCCCCTCGTCGCCATATTCGTCGAGGGAGACATGGCCCTCGATGACGATCTCGGCTGAGGCGGGCACCTTGAGCGGGACGGTCTTGCAGTCCACCAACTCCAGCCGTTTGCCGCGCAGCAGGCCTGCGAACTGGTATTCCGACAGATTGTCGGGGACCGGCGTGACGGCGGCGATGATCGTGCCCGGGTCGGCACCGATGACCGCTGCCGCCGGCAGCGGCTCGGGGCGCTCGGCCTTCCAGCGGGCGTGGTGCTGTGCGCCGCCGCGATGCTTGAGCCAGCGCATGTAGGTCGATTTGGGCCCCGTCACCTGCATCCGGTAGATGCCGAGGTTGAATGCGTCTTCGCGCTTGCCCTCCGGGTCGGGACCCTGGGTGACGATCAGCGGCCATGTGATCAGGGGCGCGGGTTCGCCGGGCCAGCAGGTCTGGATCGGCAGCTTGCCGAGATCGATATCGTCGCCGGTCCACACAACCTCGTGCACAGGCCCCGAGGAGACGGTCTTGGGCCGCATCGCCATCACGGTGCGGAGTAATGGAAGCTTGTCCCAGGCATCGCGCAGGCCGTCGGGCGGTTCGGGCTGGCGCAGGAAGGCGAGGGTCTCGCCCACTTCGCGCAGCTGGTCCGGCTCGCGATCCATGCCCCAGGCAACCCGTTCGACCGTGCCGAACAGGTTGGCGAGCACCGGGATCGGGCTGGGCGTCCCGTCGTCTGCGATGACGTTTTCGAACAGCACTGCCGGCCCACCCTCGGCGAGCAGGCGGGTCTGGATCTCGGTCATCTCAAGGTTCGCGGCGACCGGATGGCTCACCCGGACGAGGCGGCCCTCGCGTTCCAGACGATCGACAAATTCGCGTAGGCTGGCATATGGCATGGCGCTGGACTTAGACCGTTCTGGCGCCCGCGCGTCAAGAACCACCTGCGTGGTGACGTTGGCTTGCAGGCAGCGCTGCGGCGCAGGAGAATGGACCCATGACAACCGACCCTTTTGAGACCGACCCCGTCCTGATGCGCGCCGTCGGCTATCCGTACGACATCACCGCGCACTCTTTCACCTTCATCGAGGGTGAGGCGGCGCCGTTCGATGCCGCGCACACCATCGGCCGCCGGCCGGTCATTGGTTATGGATCGAACCAGTCGCCCCTGAGGCTGCGCCAGAAATACGGCACCGACCATGCACCGATCCCGGTGCAGCGGGCCTGGCTCGATGATCATGACGTTGTCTTCGCCGCGCATTTCGCGGGCTACGGGGCACTGCCTGCCGCGCTGCGCCATGTGCCGGGGACGCGTGTGGCGGTCGCGGTGACATGGCTGAGCGATGCCGAGCTGGCGGTCATGCATCCGACCGAGATCGAGCACTATCATTTCGCCCGGCTCGAGGGCCTGACCCTTGATCTGGATGGCGGCGAGACCATCGACGCCGCCTGGGCCTATCTCAGCTTTCGCGGTCATGTGGGGGATGACGGAACGCCGTTCGCGCTGTCTGCGGTCGCCGCCGAGGGACGGCAGTATGCAGCCTTGTCCCAGCGCGAGGCGTTGGCCCTGATGCGGGATCGGATTGCGCCCGACGAAGACCTGGCGGCGTTCGTGCGTGCGCATATCGACGATCCGGATATCCGTGCCTCACGGGTCCGCCATTTGCAGTCTGCGGCGGTTCCGGTGGCGCACGCCTCGCATAAAGTTGAGGCGGTCTGACCTGCACTTCCGTTTGCATGCCACAGAGACATGTTATAATTAACCAATAGGTTAAATATAAGGAGGCTGCAATGGCAGATCACGGCACGTTCTACTGGAATGAATTGTCCACCACGGACATTGAGGGCGCCAAGGCGTTCTACGGCAATCTCGGCGGCTGGAGCTTCAGCGAGATGCCCATGGAGAATGGCGGCACCTATCATGTCGCCATGCTGGGAGAGGCCCCGGCGGGCGGAATCATGGGTATGCCCGAGGGGGCACCCGAGGGCACGCCGCCATACTGGCGGGCCTATATTGCGGTCGATGATGTTGACGCAGCAGTGGCGGAGGCCAAGGCGAGTGGCGCGGAAGTCCTGATGGAGCCGTTTGACGTGCCTGGCGTGGGCCGAATTTGTACCCTTCGCGACCCCCAGGGGGCCGAAATCTCGATCATGACCCCGGCGGCGACAGCGTAACGCTCAGGCCAACAACCGGCCGGCGATCGCGGCTGCGAAAATAATCAGCCCGAAGTCCCGATTGGCGCGGAACTTTGCCAGGCAGTCCTTTGCGTCGTCGAAATCGATCGTGAGGGTCTGCCAGGCGAGGTGCGCCGCACCGAGCGTAAGCCCGGCCCAGAACGGCCATGCCAGCGCTTCCATCCAGCCGGTAACGGCCAGAAGCGCGATGGTCACGATATAGAATCCCGCGATCCACGGACGCGAGTTTGCACCAAGCAAACGCGCGGTCGACTTGATGCCGACCAGCGCGTCGTCTTCCTTGTCCTGATGGGCGTAGATCGTGTCGTAGCCCAGGGTCCAGAAGAACCCGGCGGCATACAGTACGAACGCGGCCGGATCGAGATCGCCGCGGACCACGGCCCAGCCCAGCAGCGCGCCCCAGTTGAATGTCAGGCCCAACCAGGCCTGGGGCCACCAGGTGATGCGCTTCATCAGCGGGTAGGGGACGACGAGGACCAGGCTGAGTGCGCCGATGGCAATCGCGAACAGATTGAACTGCACGAGGATCACGAAGCTGACCGCGAGCAGGAGGGCGAGGAACGCCAGGGCGCCACGTGTGCCGATGGCACCGCTGGCCAGCGGCCGGTCGGCCGTGCGTGCGACGCGCGCGTCGAAGTCGCGGTCGAAGACATCATTGATGACGCAGCCGGCGCCGCGCATCAGGATCGCGCCGACCCCGAACAGGACGACCCAAAGAGGGTTGGGCCAGCTGCCGGGGGCGGCCGGGATCGCCAGCGCCCACCAGCCCGGCAACAGCAACAGCCAGGTGCCGATCGGCCGGTCGAGACGCATCAGCCGTGCATAGGGGCGCGTGCCGGGTGGCGTGTAGCGGTCAAGCCAGTTGCCGCGCGGGATGTCACTGGCGTTATGATCGGGTGCGTCGTCCATGTCGCATTGTTAGCCCAGACCGGGTGCCGTCCCCAATCGCGGATTTTCCGATGTCTGAACCAAATCAGTCAGAAACACCGACATCTGACCCGGGGGCCAGTTTCACGCGTACCCGCCTGTTCGTCGAAGATGATCTTGCGTCCGGCGTCGGTTTCACGCTGGGGCCCGATCAAAGCCACTATTTGCAGAAGGTGATGCGTCGGGGCGTCGGCGATCGGGTCGTGTTGTTTAACGGCCGCGATGGCGAGTTCTGGGCGCAGCTGACGGACATGCGCCGGGGCGCCGTTAGCTTGTCCCTGGGGGAAAAGATTCGTGCGCAGTCTCCCGAGCCCGACCTGTGGCTGGTCTTCGCACCGATCAGATCTGCGGCGGTTGAATTCATGACCGCCAAGGCGACCGAGCTCGGGGTCTCGCGGATCGTCCCCGTCATGACCGCACGAACCAACGCCGAGCAGGTCAACACCCGCCGCCTGCGGGCCAACGCCATCGAGGCGGCCGAACTTTCCGAGCGCCTGACCGTCCCCGAAATCGATGTGCCGGTTCAATTTACAGCCCTCCTTGAGCGGTGGCCGACCAAGCGGCGGTTGCTGGTCTGTGATGAGACCGGCACCGGCCGTCCGGTTGCGGATGTGGCGGGAGAACTGGCAGAAAACCCGCGTCCGATTGCCGTTATGACGGGACCGGAGGGCGGCTTTGCGCCGGACGAGCTTGACCAACTGCGTGATCTACCCTTTGTTATGCCTGTCGGGTTGGGGCCGCGGGTATTGCGCGCCGACACGGCCGCGCTGGCGGCCCTTGCCGTTGTTCAAGCCGCCGCCGGGGACTGGCGTTCCGGGCGCGGGGTTAATCAGGACTAGTCAGGACATTTCATTATGGCAGCACCGTCCTCGGGTGGTGGCCCGGTCATCGAATCCAAGGATCAGCTCATCGCGTGGTTCGCCGAAGGCGAAAAACCGCGCGAGGCTTGGCGGATCGGTACCGAGCACGAAAAATTCGCCTTCCGGCAATCGGATCATGCGCCGTTGTCCTATGACGGCAGCCCGGGCATCCGTGATCTCCTTGAGGGGTTGCAGCGCTTCGGCTGGGAACCTGTCTATGAGGGCGAGAATGTCATCGCGCTTTCCGGTGACAGCGGCGCCAATATCTCTCTTGAGCCGGGCGGCCAGTTCGAGCTTTCGGGCGCGCCGCTCGAGACTCTGCACCAGACCTGCGACGAGGTGCATGTGCATCTGAAACAGCTGCGCGAGGTTAATCGCGAGCTGGGTGTCGCCATGCTGGGGCTGGGTTACCACCCGTTCCTCAAGCGCGAGGATGCGCCGTGGATGCCCAAGGGCCGCTACAAGATCATGCGCGAATACATGCCCAAGGTCGGCACCATGGGCCTCGATATGATGCTGCGCACCTGCACCGTTCAGGTGAATCTCGATTTCTCCAGCGAGGCCGATATGGCGCGCAAGATGCGGGTTGGGATGGCGTTGCAGCCGATTGCCACCGCCCTGTTTGCGAATTCACCCTTCAAGGAAGGCAAGCGCACGGACTTTGTGAGCCTGCGCAGCCATGTCTGGACCGACGTGGACAATGACCGGTCGGGCATCCTGCCCTTCGTGTTCGATGATGATTTCGGCTACGAGCGGTATGTCGACTACGTGCTCGATACACCGATGTATTTCGTCTATCGCGACGGAGCCTATATCGACGCATCGGGGCAATCTTTCCGGGATTTCATGACCGGTGACCTGGCAGCTCTGCCGGGTGAACGGGCGACCATGGGGGACTGGATCGATCACACGACGACCCTGTTTCCCGAAGTTCGGCTGAAACAGTTCCTGGAGATGCGCGGCGCCGACGGCGGCCCGTGGCGGCGCGTGTGTGCGCTGCCGGCATTCTGGGTTGGCCTCTTGTATGACGACGCCGCGCTCGACGCCGCGGTCGATATGATCGCCGACTGGACGGCGGATGAGGTCGTGGACCTGCGCAACAACGTGCCGGCGCAGGGTCTCGCGACGCCGTTCCGCAATCGCTCGATGCTGGATCTCGCCCGTGAGGCGCTGGAGATTTCACGCATGGGATTGCGCAACCGGGCGCAGCTGGATTTCTGGGGCCAGGACGAGACCCATTTCCTGGCAACTCTCGAGCAGATCGTCGACAGCGGGCTCACGCCGGCGGAGAACAAGCTCGCCGCGTTCGAGGGGCGCTGGGACCATGATGTGAACCGGGCATTCGAGGAGTACGCCTGGTAGGGTTTTGCGAGGCCGGCGCCTAGGATCCACTGCGCCGGAACGGGCTCCACAGCGCCAGCGATAAGACCACCGCGAGCAGGCCGACCAGCGCGAACACGAAGAATGTGTCCTGGAAGGCCAGGGCGGTCGCCTGGGCCGCGACCATGCGCCCCAGATACAGGGTCGCGAGCGATCCTTCGATCACGTCGGGCAGGCCCGCCGTTGCAAGCATGTCGCGGACGGTGGCCAACAGCCCCTGGGTCACCGAGTTCGCCTCGGTTTGTGTCGACGCCAGGACCTCGCTGTAGACCGACGTGCGCCGCTCGATGAAGATCGCCAGCAGGTTAATTCCGAACGCGCCACCCATCTGGCGCGTGAAGTTGAGCATCCCGTTGGCCGTGCCCATTTTCTCGGGCGGCGCTGCCTGAAGCCCGACTGCCGTCACCGGCGGGAACAGCATGCCCTGGCCAATCCGCCCCAACCCGACGATCGCGGCAAACGTGATGAACGCGGTGTTGGGGTCGGAGAACCCCATCAGCCAGAGCGAGACGGTGAACAGCAGAAAGCCGACTGCCAGCGGGATATAGGGCGGTACGAGATCCGATGTTCGCCCGGCCAGCGGCAGCACCAGCCCCATGATCAGACCGCCGGGCACCAGCACCAGGCCGGCGCGCAGGGGGGTGTAGTTCTGGACGAGCTGGACGAAGACGGGCTGCAGGTAGAATGACCCGAACAGGGTCGCGCCGAACAGAAACGAGACCATGTTGGCGATCGCGAAGCGTGGATGTGCCAGAAGCCGGACATCGAAGATCGGGTCATCGACAAACAATTCCCATGCGATGAACAGGATTGCTGATCCCAGGCCCGTTCCCAGGCACAGCATGACAAAGTTCGAGTTCCAGCCCTTCAGTTGCCCGTTGGACAGGCCGGTCAGTGTCGCAGTGAGGAAGGTCGCGACCAGAATGAATCCGAACCAGTCGAGATGGGTGCGCGGGGCGTCGCGGTCGCGGGTCGGAAACACGACGGAGGCGAGCATCATCGAACAGAAAGCGACCGGCAGGGCGACATAGAAGGTGAACCGCCAGTCGAACAGATCGATGGCAATGCCGCCGAACCATGGACCGAGGCCGGGGCCGAGCACGAAGCTGATTCCGAACAGGCCCGCGACCATGGCGCGGCGGTTGGGCGGGAAAACGGCGAACATCGCCATCATCGTCAGCGGCAAGATAATTCCTGCCGCAAGCCCCTGCGTGGCGCGGCCGAGCACGACGATCAGATAGGTCTGAGCCGTACCGCCGGCGACCGAGGCGCCGAAAAACATCAACATCATTGCCACGAAGACATGACGTGGACCAAAGGTCCGGGTCAGCCAGTCGCTGAGCAGCATGCCGGCCGTCATGGCCGCGAAGAAGGCGGTCGCCATCCATTGCGCCTGATCCTGGCCGACCCCGAACGCCCCCATGATGTCGGGCACTGCGACATTGGTGATCGTGCCGGACAGCGCCAGTGCGAGGGAGGAGGACAGGCTCGTGGCGACGACCAGCCAGCGTTGGGCAAAGCCGACGTCCGGTGACTTCACGCCACCGGTCGTTGCGCGCATGACGGCGTCGGTCACCGCCCGGGAATTTCGATGTTCACCACGGCCATCATGCCCGGGCGCAGGACGCCCTGAGTCTCGTCGATGGCGATACGCACCGGCAGGCGCTGGGTCACCTTGGTGAAGTTGCCGCTGGGGTTCGGGTTGGGCAGCAGTGCGAATTCGCTGGTTGCGGCGTGGCCGATGCGCGCGACGGTGCCGGTGAATTGCCGGTCGGGGAAGGCGTCGATTTTAACCTCGACGGGCATGCCCGGCGCGAGGTGGCGAATATCCGTCTCCTTGATGTTCGCCTCCACCCAGACAAGGTCGGGATTGTGGACCAGCATCAGGCGTTGTCCGGGGCTCACGAACTCGCCGCGGTCGATGAAGGTCTGGGAGACGACCCCATCGATCGGGCTTTTGACAGTCCTGTCGCTCGCGTCGAGGGCCTGCTGTTCGCGCTGTGCCGCGATCTCGGCTTGCTCATGCAGCAGTGCGTCCATCCGGCTCGCCAGCACATTCATCTCACCGCGTTCCGCCTCGGCCTCGCCGACGTCCGCGAGGGCGGCGGCCAGATCGGCCTGTGCCTTCTGGTGGCGTTCCTGGGCACGGCTCAATGCCGTGTGGACCTGATCCAGCCGCTGGCGCGAGACGATCTGCTCGGCCAGCAATGTGCGGGTTCGCTCGAAATCTGTACGCGCGAACTCGAACTGTTCGTGGCTGGCTTCGACCGCCACGCGCGCCGCATCGGCGCGCGAGCGCACCGCCTCCACCCGGCTGGTGGTGGTCCGGTCAATCAGGTCAATCTGCGATGTGATCTGTTGTCGCGCCGCCGCCAGGGCCGCGATGCGGGAGCCATACTCGGTCAGCTTGAGACGGGATACGCGGGAATCGATCTCGACCAGAAGTTCGCCTCGACGAACCTTGTCGCCTTCGATGATCGGCAGATCGACGACCCATCCCGAGACCCGGCTGGAGATCGCGATCGTGTCGGCCTGGATGCGGGCATCGGTCTCGCTGACATGGGCCCATTGCCAATAGCCCCAGCGCCCGGCGCCGAAGAGGGCGGCGAGGACGATGGCGACGATGACCAGGATGCGGACCATCGGCCCGATGCGCCGCGGCGACGGGGATGGTGTCTCCGCGCCGCTTTCGGTCAAAGACTGCTGTATGCGTCCTTCGTCAGGCATGCCGTCTCCAGATAGACCGCCGAACCCGGTCGGGTGTGACGTTCAGGTGAACTGGATGTCTTGGGTATTCTGTAACGGAACGGAATACGAAACAATTCACCATGCAGTAAGTGCATGGCTGTCGTGCCCGGTCTCGGATCGCGGTCGTTTAGACCGCGGTGCCGCCGACGGTCAGGGATTCCAGATACATGGTCGGTTGTCCGACACCGACAGGGACCGACTGTCCGTCCTTGCCGCAGGTGCCCACCCCGTCGTCGAGGCGCGAGTCATTGCCGATCAGCTTTACACGGGTGAGGGCGTCGGGACCGTTGCCGATCAGGGTCGCGCCCTTGACCGGTGCACCGAGCTTGCCGTTCTCGATCATGTAGGCCTCGGTGCAGCTGAACACGAACTTGCCGTTGGTGATGTCGACCTGGCCGCCGCCGAAATTCACGGCATAGATGCCGGTCTTTGCGGCCTTGATGCACTCCTCGGGGTCGGCCTCGCCGTCGAGCATGTAGGTGTTTGTCATCCGCGGCATGGGACTATGGGCGAAGGATTGACGCCGTCCGTTGCCGGTCGGCTCCATGCCCATCAGGCGTGCGTTCATCCGGTCCTGCATGTAGCCCTTCAGGATGCCGTCCTCGATCAGCACGTTTGTGGCGCTCGGGGTGCCCTCATCATCGATGGTGATTGAGCCGCGCCGATCCGCCAGCGTGCCGTCGTCGACCACCGTGACTCCGGGTGCTGCCACCCGTTCGCCGAGCAGGGTCGAGAAGGCCGACGTCTTCTTGCGGTTGAAGTCACCTTCGAGGCCGTGACCGATGGCCTCATGGAGCAACACGCCGGGCCAGCCGGGGCCGAGGACGACCGGCATCTCACCCGCCGGCGCGGGGACAGAATCGAGGTTCACCAAGGCCTGGCGCAGGGCCTCGTCGACCTGTGCGTGCCATTTGTCAGGCGAAATCCACTGGTCATAGATCGCCCGGCCGCCGACCCCGTGGGAGCCGGTTTCCTGGCGGTCGCCGTCGCCGACCATGAGCGAGACATTGAGGCGTACCAGCGGGCGAATATCGGCACGCCGGTCGCCACCCGCCCGCACGATCTGCACCGCCTGCCAGTTTCCCGAAAGGGAGGCGGTCACCTGGCGGACCCGGGGGTCGCTTGAGCGGGCATAGGCGTCGATCTCCGACAGCAGCGCGACCTTGTCCTCGAAGGCCATCTCGCCCAGCGGGTTGGTGTCGGTGTAGAGGTCGCGATTGGTGCCGGTGGGAGAATCCGCGACTGTGCCACCGTGGCCCGTGCGCACGGCACGCACCGTATCGCCGGCGCGCGTGATTGCGGCTTCGCTCATCTCGGTGGAATGGGCATATCCGGTCGCCTCACCCGAAACGGCACGAAGCCCGAAACCCTGGGAGGTGTCGAAATTGGCGTTGCGCACACGCCCGTCGTCAAAGGTGATGCTCTCGGACTGGTTATATTCGAGAAACAGCTCGCCATCGTCGGCCCCGTCGAGCGCCGCATCGACCCGGGACCCGATCCGTTCCGGGTCCATGCCGGTTCGCGCGTAGAAGATGTCGTCGGTGCGGGCAATGTCGGTCATGGGGCGCTGTTCGCTCGATGTTGGGATGAGAATGTCGTCCCAACAATATGGGACATGGATCACGATTGTCAGCCTTGGCCGGTCAACAATCGCGTGGGACGGAATATTTGTTTCGTCGTCGCATCCGACCGGGGGGCTGTTTAACGGCGAATTGCTTGTACAATCAGGGATTTGCGGCGCTGCGACAAGGTGTCTCAACGCTGAGAATCGCACGGAGTGTGACTTGTTGGGGGCGGTGCGCTGGTATATTTTTCGGCCCGTCCAATGGGCTATAGGGGGTTATCCGTCGTGCGATCTGTTTCGCGGCGCGGATGGCGAGATGGAAGCGAGCGAATGACGACAATTCAATTTCACCTGAAACGCGCCGCCGGTTTCACCGGTTTGGCTGGTCTTGCGAGCATGCTGTTCGCGTTGTTGGCGGCCCCTGCGGTGGCCCAGCAACCGGAACCCTGGCAACTCGGGTTCCAGCCGGCACATTCGCCCATCATGGAACAGATGGCGACTTTCCATGATTTCCTTCTCTGGATCATCTTCGCGACATCGATCTTCGTGTTGGCGCTGCTGCTCTACACAATCGTGCGGTTCCGCGAGAAAGCGAATCCGAACCCGACGAAGACGACACACAACACGCTGATTGAAATTCTGTGGACCGTGGTCCCGGTCGTCATCCTGTTTGTCATCGGCTTCTTCTCCCTGCCGCTTCTGTATGCGACCGACGACGTCACCGACGCCGATCTGACGATCAAGGCGATCGGGCGCCAGTGGTACTGGAGCTATGAATTTCCCGACCATGGTGATTTCACATTCGATGCCTTCATGGTGCCGGACGATGAACTCAAGCCGGGGCAGCCGCGCCTGCTGGCGACCGATGAGAATCTGGTCCTGCCGGTGGGCAAGAAAATTCGCGTGCTTGTGACGTCGTCCGACGTGTTGCACGCCTTCGCGATGCCGGCGCTGGGCTCCAAGATCGACGCCGTGCCGGGTCGTACGAACGAGACCTGGTTCCTGATCGATGAGCCGGGCATGTACTACGGCCAGTGTTCCGAGCTGTGCGGGGCCGGGCATGCGTTCATGCCGCTGGCGATCAAGGCGGTGCCGGAAGCCGAATTCAACGCCTGGATCACCAAGGCACAGGCGCGGTTTGGCGAAGGCGTCGACGATTTGTCGCCGCGCCCGATTCAGATCACACGAAACGAAACGGGTAATGCACCCGCGACCGCACAGTAGCGCGGCGAGGAGATTGTAAGATGGCTGACGCACACGCAGACGATCACGCTCACGACGATCACACTCCGCGCGGCTGGAAGCGGTGGGTCTACTCGACCAACCACAAAGATATCGGGACGATGTATCTCACGTTCTCGATCATCGCCGGCATCATCGGTGGCATCTTCTCGATCCTGATGCGGCTCGAGCTCCAGGATCCGGGCACCCAGTATTTCCTTGCCGGGGACGGCTCCACGGACGGTCAGTTCTGGAACGTGGTCATCACGGCCCACGGCCTGATCATGGTGTTCTTCGTGGTCATGCCTGCGGTTATCGGCGGCTTTGGCAACTGGTTCATCCCGCTTCTGATCGGCGCGCCGGATATGGCGTTCCCGCGGATGAACAACATCTCTTTCTGGCTGTTGCCGCCGGCCTTCCTGCTGCTGGTGGGCAGTACATTCATGGGGGGTGGCGCCGGCACGGGCTGGACTGTCTATCCACCGCTGTCATCGGCTGTGGGGCAACCCGGGCCCTCGGTGGATATGGCGATCTTTGCGCTGCATCTGGCGGGTGCGTCGTCGATTCTCGGTGCGATCAACTTCATCACCACCATCTTCAACATGCGCGCGCCGGGGATGACCCTGCATCGCATGCCCCTGTTCATCTGGGGCGAGCTGGTGACGGCCTTCCTGCTGGTGCTCGCGGTTCCCGTGCTCGCCGGTGCGATCACGATGCTGCTGACGGACCGTAACTTCGGCACGTCCTTCTTCGATGCGGCCGGCGGCGGTGACCCGATCCTGTTCCAGCATCTGTTCTGGTTCTTCGGCCATCCCGAGGTCTACATCATGATTCTGCCGGGCTTCGGCATTATCAGCCAGATCGTCTCGACCTTCTCGCGCAAGCCCGTCTTCGGCTATCTCGGCATGGCCTATGCCATGGTGGGGATCGGGTTCGTCGGGTTCATTGTCTGGGCCCATCACATGTTCACGGTCGGCCTCGATGTCGATACGCGCGTGTATTTCACGGTCGCGACGATGGTGATCGCGGTGCCCACGGGCATCAAGATATTCTCATGGATCGCAACCATGTGGGGCGGGTCCGTGCGCATGGACACGCCGATGCTCTGGGCGGTCGGGTTCATCTTCCTGTTCACAGTCGGTGGTGTGACGGGCGTGGTGCTCGCCAATGCGGGCCTCGATCTGGCGCTGCATGACACCTATTACGTGGTGGCCCATTTCCACTATGTGCTGAGCCTTGGTGCGGTCTTCACCATGTTCGCGGGCTTCTATTACTGGATCGGCAAGATGTCGGGCCGGCAATACAATGAGACCCTCGGCAAGCTGCATTTCTGGATCACTTTCATCGGTGTGAACGTGACCTTCTTCCCGCAGCATTTCCTCGGCCTGGCGGGTATGCCGCGACGCATTTCCGACTACCCCGACGCGTTTGCGGGCTGGAACCTGGTGTCCTCGTTCGGCGCCTACATCTCGGCCGTAGGCATCGTGCTGTTCATCTTCATTGTGATCCAGACCCTGAGGTCAGGTCGCCGGGTTGAGGCGAACTACTGGGGCGAGGGCGCGACCACGCTGGAATGGACGGTCCCGTCACCGGCACCGCATCACACCCATGAGGAGTTGCCGGAAATCAAGCCGGCCCCCGCCCACTAGAACCTGCGCATCGCGCACGGAGCATCGCATTGGCTGACGCCGCGTATCTGAACCAGACCGACGAGACCACGCTGCCCGTGGCCGGGGCCTCGCGCGTCTCGGATTTCGTCGCGCTGCTGAAGCCGCGCGTGATGACGCTCGTGGTGTTCTCCGGCGCCGTCGGGCTGTTCATTGCGCCGGGTTCCTTGCACCCATTGCTGGCGGTCGTGGCCATCCTGTGTATCGCGGTTGGTTCGGGCGCCGCGGGCGCGGTCAACATGTGGTACGAGCGCGACATCGACGCCTTGATGTCACGCACCGCGAACCGCCCATTGCCGGCGGGGCGAATTGCGCCCGGCGATGCACTCGGCTTCGCCACCGTTCTGGCGCTGTTCTCGGTCCTGCTCATGGGTCTTGCGACCAACTGGGTGGCTGCCGGACTCCTGGCGTTGGCCATTCTGTTCTATGTCTTTGTCTACACAGTTTGGCTGAAGCGCCGGACGCCGCAGAACATCGTGATAGGCGGGGCGGCAGGTGCGTTCCCGCCGATGATCGGCTGGGCGGCCGTGACCGGCGATATCAGTCTCGTCTCGCTGGCGTTGTTCGCGATCATCTTCCTGTGGACGCCGCCGCATTTTTGGGCGCTCGCGCTTTATCGCAGCGGCGACTACGAACGCGCGGGTGTCCCGATGATGCCGGTGGTCGCCGGCCGACGTAGTACCAAGCGCCAGATGCTGGCCTACACCTTGTTGCTGGTGCCGGTGAGCCTGGTGCCCTTCGCGCTCGGCGGGGCGGGCCTGCTGTATGCCGGCGGGACCACATTGCTCGGTCTGGCCTTCATCGCGAGCGCGGTGCGGGTCTTGCGCGAACCGGATGCGGCCGAGGATCGGCGAGCGCGCCAGATGTTCGGCTTCTCGATTCTTTATCTGTTCCTCGTGTTTGCGTTTCTGCTCGCGGATTCGCTGCTTGGGCTGGCGGGCTAGTTGATTATGGCGAAACGGGAATACAGCGAACGGCACCGGGAACAGCGCGGTAAAAACTACGCGATGCTGGCGGTTATTGGCGGGCTGATCGTGATCTTCTACCTCGTGTTTATTGCCCGCGCGGGGTTGCTGGGATGAGCATGGGCGAAAACCGGACACGCCGCAGTCGTCGCAACCGCTATGTATTTGGCGGGTTGATTGTGATGGTTGTCGGCATGAACGGCTTTGCCTACGCGACGGTTCCGGCATACCGGGCATTCTGTCAGAAGTTCGGTTTCGCCGGGATCCCGATCGTGGAAGCCAGTGCGCCGCAGACCGAAGAAATTCTCATCGATCGCCCGATCACCGTTCGTTTCAACAGCGATATCGAGCCGGCGCTCGACTGGCGCTTCAAGCCGGTACAGCGCACGATCGATTTGCATGTCGGCGAGACAGGCTTGGCGTTTTTCGAGGCGTCCAACCGGCACAGCGAAGCCGTTACCGGCACGGCGACATTTAATGTCACGCCGCTGAAGGCCGCGCCCTATTTCGTGAAGATCCAGTGTTTCTGCTTCACGGAGCAGACTTTATCGGCGGGCGAGACCGCCCAGATGCCGGTCACATTCTTCGTCGATCCCGCGATTGCGGAAGATCAGAACCTCGATGACGTGACCGAAATTACCCTGAGCTATACCTTCTTCCGCGATCATGACGCAGATGCCGATCGCACGGCCGCAGCGCTGCAGAAGACTGAACTAACAAACGTGAACTGACGCCTGTTCAAAGTCCGGATCATAATGTCCGGCGAAAAAGTGAGAAAAGCACATGAGTGATCACGCACACGAAGAATCACACGGCAACCATCCCTTTCACATGGTTGAGCCGAGCCACTGGCCGATCGTTGGCGCGATCGGCGGTCTGCTGATGGCCTTTGGCCTCGTGATGGCGATGCACCCGGAGGCATTTGGTGCGGGTTTGCAGCCATTCCTGGAGACCATCGGGTTCTGGACCGTCGCCCCGGGCGCTGTCCTCGGCATGATGACGATGATGGGCTGGTGGCGTGACGTCATCGACGAGGCGCATGTCCAGAAGATGCACACCAAGGTCGTCCAGCTCAGCCTGCGCTACGGCATGATGCTGTTCATCATCTCCGAGGTGATGTTCTTCGCGGCCTGGTTCTGGGCGTTCTTTGGCGCAGCCCTGTACCCGACCGAATCGATCGGCGCGGTCTGGCCACCGGATGGAGTTGAGGTATTCAACCCGTTCGACCTGCCGCTGCTCAACACGATGATCCTGCTGACGTCGGGCTTCACGGTCACCTGGGCACATCACGACATCCGCTCCGGCAACATGTCCCACGCCGCAAAGATGCTGGGCTGGACCGTGATGCTGGGCATGATCTTCACGGCCGCGCAGGTCTTTGAATACGCGCATGCGCCGTTCGGGTTCCGTGACGGCATCTACTCCTCGACCTTCTTCATGGCGACCGGCTTCCATGGTTTCCACGTGATCGTCGGGACAGTCTTCCTCGCCGTCTGCTGGTTCCGCACTGCAAAGGGTCAATTCACGGCCGACCATCACTTCGGATTCGAGGCGGCAGCCTGGTATTGGCATTTCGTTGATGTCGTCTGGCTGTTCCTGTTCTCGTTCGTGTATGTCTGGGGCACCTTCGGCGCCTGACCTGGCTTCGGATCTGGCCCATGATCTGGCCCCTGACCGGAAGGACCGCGTGGCCGCGTATTATCCAAGGCAGTCCAGCCTGAAAACCGGCCTCCGCTGTGCCTGTCCGCGCTGCGGACAGGGCAAGCTCTTCACCGGCCTGCTGACGGTTCGCGATCGCTGTTTGGTTTGCGACTTCGACTATGGCCGATTGAACACCGACGATGGAGCGGCGTTCTTCATCATTGTGTTGTACAGCGCGCTGATACTCCCGTTGGCTGCCTGGTTCCAGTTCGCCCTCGATCCGCCGGTCTGGATCCATTTTCTGGTCTGGATTCCGGTGATCATCGTGGGTGCGATTGCACTAATGCGCCCGTTCAAGGCCTGGCTTGTGGCGCAGCAGTTCAAGCACAATGTGGATGACGCGGATATCACGCGCTGAACCGGTGCTCCCGACTGAAAGATGATGATGCGCTTCCGACCGACATTCTGGGCGACCGCCCTGGCATTGCCCGTTCTGATCGTTCTGATCGTACTCGGCACGTGGCAGGTGCAGCGCCTGCAGTGGAAGAATGAGTTGATCGAGACCCGTGCGTCGCGTGTCGGTGCGGTGCCCGTCGAGATCACCGAAGCGCTGGCTGCGGCCGGCGATTTGGCTGACATCGAATACCGTCCGGTTACGGTGTCGGGAGAACTGCGCAATGACCGCGCGATGATCCTGCTTAATCGGGTGCACGACAGCCGCGTCGGCGGGCATTTGATTGCGCCGCTGGAGCTTGCGAACGGCCTTGGTACGATGATGGTTGATCGGGGCTGGATGTCCCTGCCGGAATTGCGCGCCTTCAATGCCGCCAGCGCGCCTGCGACGCTCGACGGATTTGTTCGGCTGTACACGGTGCCGGGCTATTTTGTGCCCGAGAACGAGCCCGCCGGGAACAACTGGTTCTTCATGCATGAGGCCGAAATGCTGGCGGCTGCAAACCTGTCGGGCCCCGTTGGCTTCTACATACAGGCCGGGCCGAACGCGACGCCGCCGGGTGTTTTCCCGGCGGGTTCGGTGCCAGACGTCAGGCTGCGGAACTCCCATCTCGAATACGCCGTGACCTGGTATGCGCTGGCAGCGGTGCTATTGGTGATCTTCTTCATCTTTCATTGGAAGCGGAAAGAGACATGAGTGGAAGTGCTGCCTACGCGACATTGCAAGACCGGTTTCGCCGTCGCGCTCTCATCGGTGACGCGCTCGGCATTCTTGATTGGGATCAGGCAACGACGATGCCGGAAGGCAGCGCCGACGGGCGCGCGGAACAGATCGCGACCCTGAGTGTGATGCGCCACGAGCTGGTCGTCGATCCCGCGGTTTCTGATGGCATCGCGCGGGTGAAACAGGACTTCGCCGCAGCGGATACCGATGCCTGGCATCTCGGCAATCTGCGGGAGATGGAACGGGCCTATCTGCTGGCCGCCGCGGTGCCGGGGGACTTGGTCGAGGCGGCCGCCCGGGCCAATGCCGTGTGCGAGGTCGATTGGCGGCGTGCCCGTGCCGAGAATGATTTTGCCAGCCTGTTGCCGGCGTTGCGTGAGGTCCTCAATCTCGTGCGCCAGACGGCCGATGCGCGCGCCGAGGCGCTCTCTCTCGCCCCATATGACGCACTGCTGGAAGAATACGAGGCGGGGACACGGATGGCGCGTCTCGACCCGCTGTTCGATCGGTTGGCCGAATTCCTGCCGGCGTTTCTGCCGCAGGTGCTCGAGCGGCAGGATGCGCGGCCCGCGCCCGTCCGGCCCGAGGGGCCGTTTGCGATTGCCGACCAGCGCGCGTTGGCCGCGGAGTTGATGCAGGCGTTGGGGTTCGATTTTGCACGTGGACGGCTGGATATCAGTCACCATCCATTCTGCGGCGGCGCCACCGGGGATGTGCGGATCACCACCCGATATAACGAGAGTGATTTTACGGAATCCCTGATGGGCGTTCTGCACGAGACGGGCCATGCTCTCTACGAGAGCGGACTTCCCGATGACTGGCAGTTCCAGCCGGTGGGCAACGCGCTCGGTATGGCAATCCATGAAAGCCAGTCGCTGTTGATCGAGATGCAGGTCAGCCGGTCACGGCCATTTCTGGTCTTTGCACTGCCGCACATGCGTGCCGCGTTCGGCGGCAATGGGCCCGGTTGGGAGGTGGACAACCTCTACCGGCTCTATACGCGGGTTGCGCCCGGTTTCATCCGTGTGGATGCCGACGAAGTGACCTATCCGCTGCACATTATCCTGCGTTACCGGCTCGAGCAGGCGTTGCTGTCCGGCGATCTGGATCTCGCCGACCTGCCCGGCGCCTGGAATGACGGAATGCGTGATCTTCTGGGAATCACGCCGCCGGATGATCGCCTCGGATGCCTGCAGGATGTTCACTGGCCATCGGGATCATTCGGATATTTCCCGACCTACACGCTGGGGGCGATGGCGGCGGCGCAGTTTTATCGCGCCGCACATGGCGATATGCCCGGTCTCGAGGAAGAAATCGCGGCGGGCAGATTGGCGCCGCTCGTGTCCTGGCTGCGGACCCATGTGCATGGACAGGGATCGTGCCGAACGGCAGATGAGTTGCTGTCTCGGGCAACGGGTGAACCGTTGAATCCGGAGATCTTCCTCGCGCACCTTGAAGCACGTTATCTGGGAAATTCCTGAGGTGGATCGCCTTGTGTCCACATATCGCGTTGGATAGGTTAGCGCGCTTTCCGTCGAAGGAACCGAATTTGGAATATGTAAGCACCAGGGGCACCGCGCCTGCGTTGGGATTTGAGGACGTTTTGTTGAGCGGCCTTGCGCGCGATGGCGGACTGTTTGTGCCGGCTACCTGGCCTTCGATCGACGAGGACAACATCCGTGCCCTGCAAGGGCTCGGATACGCCGAAATCGCCGCGCGGATTGTGCGTCCGTTCATCGAGACGGATGTTCTCAGCGATGCAGAGCTGAACCAACTCACGCAAGAGACCTATGCGGCGTTCGAACACCCCGATGTCGCGCCGCTGCGCCAGATCGACGACGATACCTGGCTGCTCGAGCTGTTTCATGGTCCCACGCTGGCGTTCAAGGATTTCGCACTCCAGTTGCTCGGGCGCTTGTTTGAGCATGTGCTGGCCCGCCGCGGCGCGCGCATTACGATCGTCGGAGCCACGTCGGGTGACACGGGATCGGCCGCGATCGAGGCCTGCCGGGGCCGCAGCAACCTCGACATCTTCATGCTCCACCCCGAGGGCCGCGTGTCCGAAGTTCAACGGCGGCAGATGACGACCGTTGTCGCCGACAATGTCTACAACATCGCGCTGGGTGGGACGTTCGATGATTGCCAGGACCTCGTGAAGGCGTTGTTCGCCGACCACGGTCTGCGCGACGAGCTTGGGTTGTCGGCCGTGAATTCGATCAACTGGGCCCGAATTATGGGGCAGACCGCCTATTACTTTGCCGCAGGCGCAAAGCTCGGCGCGCCGGATGAGGCGTTGACGTTCATTGTTCCGACCGGAAACTTCGGCAACGTCTACTCGGCCTATGTCGCGCGTCAGATGGGATTGCCAATCTCCCGGTTGATCGTGGCGTCCAATCGCAACGACATCCTGTATCGCTTCTTCACCAAGGGGGACATGTCGATTGCGGCCGTTCAGCCCTCTCTCTCGCCGAGTATGGATATTCAGGTTTCGAGCAATTTCGAACGTTTGATGTTCGACCTTCTCGACCGGGATGGCGCCGCGGTCGAAGAGGCCCTGCGTGTGTTCCGTCAGGACGGTGTCCTGCCCGATGCCCAGAAACTCAGCGATGATGCGCGCGGGCTATTTGAGGCGTACCGCCTCGACGATGATGAAACACTCGAAGTGATCCGTGACGTGCATGCGCAATCGGGTGTCCTGGTCGATCCGCATACAGCGGTCGGAATCGGTGCGGCCCGCAAGGCACCGCGTGATGGACACAAGCGGGTGGTGCTCGCCACCGCGCATCCGGCGAAATTTCCCGACGCCGTCGAAAAGGCGACGGGTGTCCGGCCAGAATTGCCGTCGCATCTATCAGATCTACTTGAACGCCCGGAGCAGGCGGAGGCCATCGATAATGATGTCGCGGCCGTGCGCGCGTTTGTGCGTGCCCATGCCGCTGCACATCAGACTGATTGAGGGTGAATATGAGTGAAGTCCAGATAACCACGTTGTCCAATGGGGTTCGGGTCGTCAGCGACGAAATGCCGACTGTCGAATCCGTATCGATCGGCTTGTGGGTGCGGGCTGGTGCCCGCTTCGAGACGCCCGAGGTGAACGGCGTTGCACATTTGCTCGAGCATATGATGTTCAAGGGCACGCCGCGGCGGACATCCCAGCAGATTGCCGAGACGATCGAAAACGTCGGCGGACATATCAACGCCTATACCGCGCGTGAGGTCACCGCTTACTACGCCAAGGTTTTGAAGAATGATGCCGCGCTGGCGATCGATGTGATCGCGGATTTTCTGCAGAATTCGCTGATCGACGAACATGAATTGACTCGCGAACGTTCCGTCGTGCTGCAGGAGATCGGGCAGGCGCGCGACACGCCCGATGATGTGGTGTTCGACAATTTCCAGGCTGTCGCGTTTCCCGAGCAACCTCTGGGTCGCCCGGTTCTGGGGCGCCCGGATGTCGTCGGACAGATGTCACGTGACGCCATCGTTGGATTCCACGATCAGCATTACCATGGCGGATCGATCGTGTTGGCGGCTGCTGGGAGTATCACCCATGACGCGCTGGTCGCGCTTGCCGAGCAACATCTGGCTGATATCCCGCCAGGCACGCCGCTGGGGTTGCCGACGGCGACCTATGCAGGTGGTGAAATCCGCGAAGAACGCGATCTGGAGCAGGTCCATTTCGTGATCGGGTTTCGCGGTGCGCCGGTCGGAACCGATGAATATTACGCCCTGTCTGTCCTCTCCAATCTCTTCGGTGGTGGCATGTCATCGCGCCTGTTCCAGGAAATCCGTGAGAGGAGAGGCTTGGTTTACTCGATCGATACCTTCCTGTCGGCGTTCTCGGATGAAGGCGTCTTCGGTGTCTATGCGGGTACCGGACCGGATCTCATCGAAGAGTTCGTGCCGGCCCTGTGCGACGAAATCTCCCGACTATCGTCAACGCTGAGCGAGGATGAAATCGCTCGTGCGCGTACGCAGTTAAAGGCCAACTTGCTGATGGGAATGGAATCCACCGGTGCACGCGCCGAACGCGCTGGCCAGCAGATGCTGCTGTATGATCGGGTGGTGTCGGTCGGTGAACTTGTCGAAAAGATTGAGAATGTGACACCTGAAACTCTCGCGATCAGTGCGCGGCAGCTGCTGCAATCCACGCCATGCCTGGCCACAATCGGACCGGCGACGAATATGGAATCGTTCGATGCGATCCGACGTCGATTGGCCGCGTAGGAGCTGGGTGCGGCGCGATGCGGCTGTTTCGGTCCTTTTCCGGCAATTCCACCAGTGTACGGCTGAATGGTGAGCGTACTTTCCTGCGCCCGCCAGTTGAGCGTGACTGGCGTTCCTATGCCGAGATTCGTGCTGCCAGCCGTCAGTTTCTTGAACCCTGGGAGCCGACCTGGCCCTCCGACGCGCTCAGTCGCGATGCCTTCTATCGGCGCCTGAACCGCTATGCCAGCGATTGGCGCAACGATACCGGTTACAGCATGTTCGTATTCGGGCAGGAGAGCGGGGCGCTGCTGGGCGGGATCAGTCTCTCCAACGTGCGGCGCGGTGTCGCCCAATGCGGTACCCTGGGCTACTGGATTGGTGAGGACTTTGCGGGGCAAGGCTATATGCGCGAGGGGCTGGGGCTGTTGCTCGGCTTCTGCTTCAGCGAGCTGGGTCTGCATCGCGTCGAAGCGGCCTGTCTGCCGACCAACGCTGCCAGCCGGGGTTTGCTGACCGCCTCCGGTTTCTCCGAAGACGGATTCGCGCGGAAATATCTCAAGATCAGGGGTGTTTGGCAGGACCATATGCTTTTTTCCCTGTTGGCCGAGGATCATCGGGTCGCCGGGCCACGCGCGGCGGGTTCGTGATCAAGCTGATACCGCTCCTGTCATGACCACACCCGCGGTTTCCGCCAAGGTTCTGGCGCGAAAGCGGCTGCGCGTATGGACAATCCTGCTGACCAGCGGACTGGCGTTTCTCGCGCCGTCTGCCATCGCACCCGGTCTGCCGGCACTTCGGGCGGATTACGCGCACGTAGAAAATGCAGCGTTCCTGTCGCCTCTGGTGCTCACCATGCCGATGCTGTTCATCGCGCTGGCGGGCCCGTTTGTGGGCTACGCCGTCGACCGGTTCGGGCGCCGCAATGTTCTGATCACGTCGACGGTGCTGTACGGCTTTGCGGGCGTTTCCGGTCTGGTGATCGAATCGATCGTTTTGCTGCTTGTCAGCCGCGCGTTCCTGGGGGTTTTCCTCGCGGGGATCATGACCAGCGTGACGGCCCTGGTCGGTGACTATTTTGAGGGCCCCGAACGCAACCGCGTGGCCGGCCTGCAGGGTGCGTTCATGTCGTTCGGCACGCTGACATTCGTCGTGATCGCAGGGTTGCTCGCCGAGATTCACTGGCGCGTTGGGTTCACCCTGTTTGCCGTGGCCTTTGCAATGCTGCCGTTGATGTTCCTCAGCCTGTACGAACCTGTCAGCAACCGAGGTGCCGGGGCGAATGTGTCGGAGCCACCACCGACCCTGCGCCAGTGGACCTCGATCGGGCTGATTTGCGGCCTCGCATTCGTGTCGATGCTCATGCTGTTCCTGATCCCGTCGCAGACGGCGTTTTTCCTTGCCGAGATCGGGGTCGAGAATCCGACGCGTGCCGGGTTGGCGATCGGCCTGTTCAACTTTACCGCGGGGCTGACGTCGCTTGCCTACAGTCGCATCCGCGCGCGGCTCAGTGCAGAAACCATCTTTGCGCTGGTTTACGGCCTGGGTGGCGTCGGCTTTGTCATGACCGGCCTGGCCGAGACATTCACCGCGACCATGATTGCCATGGCGGTTGGCGGGTTTTCCGTCGGCGCGTTCCTGCCCAGCATCAATCTGGCGATTATTTCGCGCGCCTCGATGTCCGTGCGCGGCCGCGCACTCGGCGCGCTGACCACAATGTTTTTCCTGGGTCAGTTTTTCTCGCCGGTCTATGCCGTGCCGATCGCCAGCGCGAGCAGCGTCGGCAACGCGTTTGTTGTGAGTGGCGGTGTGCTGTTTGTGCTGAGCGCCGGGTTTGTCTTCATCAAGGTGAACCAGCGGTTGCGGCGCCACCCGCCCGTCTGACCCTGGACTGGCTGACGCTAGGCCCGTCCGGCGGTATCCGACAGGACCGACAGATCGACGCCGATGCTGTTGAAGGCGCGTTCCCACTTGTCGCCATCGCTGACCTCGAACATCAGGCCTTCGTCGTAGGGCACGGAGAGCCAGGCATTGTCCTGTATTTCGGAATCGAGCTGTCCTGCCCCCCAACCTGCATATCCGAGCGCCAGGATCGAACGTTCCGGACCCTCACCCTGGGCGAGCGCGCGCAGGATATCGAGGGTTGCCGTCAGGCCGACATGCTCGGTGACCATCAATGTCTCGGCATGGCGGTATTCATTGGAATGAAGAACGAAGCCGCGTTGATTCTCGACGGGACCACCGAAGTGAACCGGAACATCACGCGCGTTGTCGGCGGCGGGGATATCCAATTGTCCGAGGAGTTCGCGGAAATCAATCGAATCGAGTGTCTTGTTAATCACCAGACCCATTGCGCCTTCATCATTGTGTGCACACATATAGATGACGGCGCGCTCGAAGCGCGGATCGGTCATCGCGGGCATCGCCAGCAGCATTTGACCTTCAAAATACGCCCCTGCCGTGGTTTCGGTGTCCGTCATGGCTTTCCTGGCTTCCTGATGAAGGAGTTCGAAGACTTGTTCCGACACGTGATTGTGAGGGCTGTTGAGCGCTAAGCCGCTATATTCCGGGCCAATCATTCCTATATTTCAAGCATAACAATTCATTATCACCGTCACAGGCATACGAGCCGGGGCACGAACAATATGGTACCGCGTTTCCGTGATTTCTTGCGTCTTGCAGCGATTGTAGCTGTCATTCCGGCGATATTGTGGCCGAGCCTCGCCATGAGCGACACCGCGACCGACTGGCTGGAGGGTCCGAAGGCCGATATTCGCCTGATTTCGGCGACCACGGCGGTGGGCGACCTGGAAACGATCCCGTTGGGCCTCGAAGTGCGTCTGGATGACGGCTGGAAGACCTATTGGCGCTCGCCCGGGGATGCCGGCATTCCGCCCCATGTGGAATGGGAAAATTCGGGCAATCTGGAGACGGCGGCGTTCCTGTGGCCGGCGCCTGTGCGCTTCAACTACTACGATCTGGAAACGTTCGGCTACGAAAAGCAGGTCGTGTTCCCGATCAACGCGCATCTGCGCAAGGTCGGCGAGGCGGTTTCGTTGCGCGCGCGGGTCGATCTGCTCATCTGCGACGATGTCTGCATTCCCCATACGTTCAACGCGACGCTCGATCTTCCCGCCGGGCCGGCCAATCCGTCGGAATTCGCGAATATGATCGACCGGTACCAGAACCAGGTGCCGGGCGACGGCAGCCGTGCGGGGCTTATCTTCGAGGGTGCCGATGTTTCGGGCACCAATGCGAATCCGCTGATCCGGACGGCCTTTCGCGCGGACACACCGTTTCTGACACCCGACCTTCTGGTCGAGGGTTCCGGCGATGTGGTTTTCTCGAAGCCTGATTTTGAGTTCCTCGAGGGCGGGCGCGTCGTCCTGGCGTCGGTCACGGCGGAGGATATTTTCGGCGAGGGGGCCCCGGTTGATCTCGAAAGCGACCCGCTGGTCTTCACCTTGATCGACGGTGCGCGGAGCATCGAGGCCAGCGCCCTGCCGTTGGCGAACGGCCTGGCGCATGTCGATACGGGTAGTTTGGCGATCACGACGCTGCTGTCGATCATGGCACTGGCACTGGTCGGCGGGCTGATTTTGAACCTCATGCCGTGTGTGCTGCCGGTGATATCGATCAAGCTTCTGTCGGTGGTCAGCCATGGCGGCGGCGATCCGAAGGAGGTTCGCCTCGGTTTCCTGGCCACGACCGCCGGTATCATCGTGTCCTTCCTGGCACTGGCAAGTCTTGCGGTGGGTGTTAAGTCGGCGGGGTTGGCGGTCGGTTGGGGCATTCAGTTCCAGCAGCCGATCTTCGTCGTGGCACTGGTGGTGATCCTGACCCTGTTCGCCGCCAACATGTGGGGCCTGTTCGAAGTCCGTCTGCCCGGCAAGGTGTCGGATGTCGCGGTGGCCGCGGGCAACAAGAGCTCGCTCGGCGGTCAGTTCTTCCAGGGTGCGTTTGCGACCATACTCGCGACGCCCTGCACGGCGCCGTTCCTCGGTACCTCCATCGGCTTTGCGCTGAGCCGTGGTGCCGTCGAGATTTATTCGATTTTCCTCGCGCTGGGGTTCGGCATGGCATCGCCGTTCATTCTCGTTGCCCTCTTCCCGGTGCTGGCCACGAAGCTGCCGCGCCCGGGTCCGTGGATGAATGGTCTCAAGAAATTCCTGTCGCTCGCGTTGATCGCGACGGCCGTCTGGCTGTTGACGGTGATGGCGGTGCAGGTGTCGGTCGAAGCTGCGGTGACTGTGGCGGTTCTTATGGCCGCAATTTTCGCACTGTTTGCGCTCCGCAACCGCGTCCCGGAACGGACGGGTCGGATGCTTGGTGCCGGCGTGTTTGCCGCGGCAATCATCTCCTTCGTGGTACCGACCGCGCTGCCGGCACTCGGCATCGGGGTGCGTGACCAGTCCCAGATCGCCGCACTTGATGAGGCCTGGATTCCCTTCGACCAGGCCGCGATCCCGGGGCTCGTGGCGCAGGGGAATGTGGTCTTCGTGGATGTCACGGCAGAATGGTGCATCACCTGTCAGGTCAACAAGAAGCGAGTCCTGGAGACCGAGGCCGTGAACGACATATTCACGCGCGGGGATGTGGTCCTGATGCGCGCCGACTGGACCAAGCCGAGTGATACGATTGCCAGATATCTCGCGTCGTTCAGCCGCTTCGGAATTCCGTTCAACGTCATCTACGGGCCGGAATCCCCCCGTGGCGTGGTGTTGCCGGAACTGTTGTCCAGCAACGCGGTCTTCGGCGGGCTGACGGAAGCCGGCCTGACAACTGCGGTGGCCGAAAAATAACGCCCCGCGCCGGATTTTCCACTGATCCAGGACTGGAACTTTCCGCAATTCAGACTATGTTGCGAACCGATATCAATGATGCGGTCGGTCGGACGGAATTGTTCGTGCGGCCCGAACCGCACCCGATCGAGGAGAGATAGATGGCGATCAATGTAGGCGACAAGATTCCGGCGAGCGCGCTCGCGCACAAAACAGCGGACGGCATCGACCAGGTTTCGACCGATGCCCTGTTCAGCGGCAAGAAGGTCGTGCTGTTTTCGGTACCCGGCGCGTTCACGCCTACCTGCTCGGCGCAGCATCTGCCCGGTTTCGTTCAGAAGGCCGGTGAGATCAAGGCCAAGGGCGTCGACACGATTGCCTGCATGGCCGTGAATGACCCGTTTGTCATGGAAGCCTGGGGCAAGGATCAGTCCGTCGGCGACAATGTGATGATGCTGGCCGATGGTTCGGCCGCCTTCACCAAGGAACTCGGCATGGAGCTCGATCTCGTTGATCGGGGACTTGGCGTGCGTAGCCAGCGTTTCGCGATCATCGTCGATGACGGCACGGTGACCGAGGTTCTTCTGGACGACGGCGGTGCTTTCGAGAAAAGCTCGGCCGAGAGCGTTCTCGAACACCTCTAGGCTTTCCGCCGTTCGATAAGATGACGGGGGCCTTCGGGCCCCCGTTTTCGTTGGGACGTTCCGTTCGCTCAGGCGAGAGGGATAATCGCGTTGCGCGCGAGTTCGTCGGCGCGCTCATTGTCGGGATGCCCGTTATGTCCCTTCACCCAATGCCATTCGATGTTGTGGGGTTCCATCGCCAATTCGAGGCGTTTCCACAGATCGACATTCTTGACCGGCTTCCTGGCGGCGGTCTTCCAGCCGTTGCGCTTCCAGTTGTGGATCCATTTCATGATCCCGTCCCGCACATAGGTGGAATCCGTGAACAGGTCGATCGGCGAGGGCTTTTTGAGCTCCTCGAGCGCCGCGATGGCGGCCATCAGCTCCATCCGGTTGTTCGTTGTCTCGTCTTCGCCGCCCGAAAGTTCCTTTTCGTGCTCGCCGGCACGCAGGATGGCGCCCCAGCCGCCGGGTCCCGGATTACCCGAGCAGGCACCATCGGTGAAGATCACGATCCGGCTCGTATCACTCATGCGCTTACATCCTCGAAACTGACGCCATAGGCGCCCGGGCCGTCCACCTGCTGATGAAACCGCAGCCGGCCCAGGAATTGTTTGGGGTCCTTGGGTTGAACGAAGGCCGCCGGGTCGTGATTGACCCAGTCATACAGCCGCGTGAGCAGGAAGCGCAGGGCGCTGCCGCGTGCCAGTTGTGGCAGCGCGTCGAATTCCTGCCGGGTGAGGGGCCGGACCGAGGCATAGCCGCGCAACAGCGCGCGGGCCTTGGTGACGTTCAGGCTGTTGTCGGCTTCGAAGCACCACGCGTTGATGCAAATCGCCAGGTCGTAGGCAAGTGCGTCGTTGCAGGCGAAGTAGAAATCGATGAAACCCGACAAACGATCCCCGAGGAAGAAAACATTGTCGGGAAACAGGTCGGCATGGATCACCCCGTTCGGCAGGTTGTCCGGCCAATGCGATGATATCTCACTGAGCTCTGCATCGAGCAGGTCCTTGAGGCCGGGGACGACATCGTCGGCCTGGTCGCGGGTCTGGGCGACGAGGGTCTGCCACCCCGCGACGGACATGTCGTTGGCGCGGCTGCCGTCGAAGCTTTGTCCGGCATCGTGCATCCGCGCGAGCGATGCGCCGAGCTCGGCGCAGTGCTTGGGCGTGCTTTTCTTTGGCCACATGCCGGAAAGGAATGATGCAATTGCGGCCGGCCGGCCGGCGAGTTCGCGTAGAGCTGCGCCATCGCGCCCATGGATCGGGGTCGGACAGGAAATGCCATTCTCTGCCAGATGGTCCATGAGCCCCAGGAAATACGGGAGGTCGTCGCGACGGACCCGTTTCTCGTAAAGGGTGAGGATGTAGTTCTGAGGTGCCGCCGCGTCAGACGTCAGGGTCTGGAGGAGATAATTGGTGTTCTCGACGCCTTCCGCGATGCCCTTGAGCGAGACGACCTCGCCGATATCGTAGTCGCCGAGAAAGGCAACGAGGTCTTCGTCGGTAACGTCGGTGTAGACGGCCATCGGAGCGGCGCCTAGGCGATCAAGGCACGGGGGAGGTTGAAATGCACATTCTCCTCGCGCACCGAGATTTCTTCGATCGTCACATCGTACCGCTCGCGGCAGGCTTCAACGAACTCCTCGACCAGGGTTTCGGGCGCCGATGCCCCCGCGGTCAGCCCCAGCGTGTTGCAGCCATCAAACCGCGCCCAGTCCATGCCGCTGGCGCGTTCGACCAGGGCCGCGTCGCGACAACCGGATCGCAGCGCGACCTCGACGAGGCGGTTGGAATTCGAGGAGTTCGGCGCACCGATCACGATCATGGCCTCGCACCGCCCGGCGATTGCCTTGACCGCCTCCTGGCGGTTGGTGGTCGCATAGCAGATGTCTTCCGACCCGGGCTCCGCGATGTTCGGGAACTGCGCGCGAAGCGCATCCACGATCGCGGCCGTGTCATCGACGGACAGGGTCGTCTGGGTCACATATGCGAGCGGTGTTTCCTGCGCGATGTCGAGAGTCGCGACATCCTCGACCGTTTCGACAAGGGTGATCGAGCCCTCGGGCAGCTGACCCATGGTGCCGATCACCTCCGGATGCCCCTCATGCCCGATCAACAGGATGTGGCGGCCGGCGCGCTGCTGATGCTGGGCCTGGTTGTGGACCTTGCTGACCAGCGGGCAGGTGGCGTCGAGGTAGAACAGATCGCGGCGTACAGCCTCCACCGGCACGGATTTGGGCACACCGTGCGCCGAAAATATAACCTTCGCGTCGTCAGGAACCTCCGAGAGTTCGTCCACGAAAACGGCGCCCTGCCGCTCGAGGTTCTCCACCACGAACCGGTTGTGCACGATCTCGTGGCGCACGTATATCGGCCGTCCATAGCGTTCCAGCGCCTGTTCGACGATCTGTATGGCCCGATCGACGCCCGCGCAGAAGCCACGTGGTTGTGCCAGCAGGATCGTCAGAGGTGATTTCGACATCGAACCATTCCGAAACGCGTTGTCGAGCCATGACTGACCTTGTTCTGGGTCCGTCGCTCTCGTAATGTTTTCACACGGTCAATTGCCGCGTACCCGTAATATCTTAGTGGCGCTGCACGGTGCAAGGCACGGTGCGATGTGTGGAGAAAAGTGATGGCTGATCCGGAGATCCCACAGAAGGAACCGATCGCCGTGGATGTGATTCCCGGCCGGAAGTATTGGTGGTGCGTCTGCGGGCGCAGCAAGAAGCAGCCCTTCTGCGACAGCGCCCACAAGGGCACTGATTTTGTGCCGGTCATGTTCGAAAGCGATGAAGCCAAAACGGTGTGGTTCTGCTGTTGCAAGAAAACCGATGACCAGCCGTTCTGCGACGGCACGCACAATTCCCTTTGACCAGACATTTGCTGATCCCATGAAACTTCTGCAAACCGGACGCGCTGGAACCGGACGAGATGGAACCGGGTGGGCCAAACCGGGATGGGCCGCTCTCGCGCTGTTTGTTCTGGCGGCGTGCCAACAGGGCCCGGCCGCTCCGGCGCCGGCCTGTCCGAACATCGTGATCGTCCAGGATGCCGCGGAAATAACCCAGTTTCTGCCCGGCCAGGGGCGCGATCTGACGGATGTCACGCTGGAAGCGCGAATCGCAGATTTCAAAGGGTTTTGCGACACCGACATCAAGGACGACAGAACCGGGGTGGTCGACGTCGACCTGCAACTCCTGCTGGTCACGACACGTGGTCCGGCTGCGGTGACGCGCGAAGCGACCATCAAATATTTTGTCGCCATCGCCGACACGGAAGAGAATATCCTGGCGCGTGAGGAATTCGAGACGAGCGTCGCGTTTGAGGGCAACCGCAACCGGCTGAGCTTCGCCGAAGAGCTGATCCAAAAGATCCCGTTGCAGGCAGGCCAGCGCGGTGATGCATTCGGTGTCTTTGTCGGGTTCGTGCTCTCGGATGACGAGCTGAAGTACAACCTCAACAAGCGTGGACGTTAGTCCACAGCCGCCGTCCGGTGCAGGTTGACTCCTCCCCGGTGAGGCATAATGTCGATGGAGGGGCGCGGCCCGAGTCGCACCCCGGCATTGAGTAAAATTGTCATGTGACCCCAGCGGGAGAGACCGGCTTGTTGGCCGGCGCCGAAGGAGCAACCGCCCCGGAAACTCTCAGGCATCCAGGACCGCAAGGGGGATGACACTCTGGAAAGCAGGCCCGGCCGGGTACCTACGGTCCCGGGCCTCACCGAAGGCGTAAGCTCCGTCCGAATCTAACCGGGCGAAGTGAATCTCTCAGGTCTGACGACAGAGTGGGGCAGGCGGCGCAACTGGTGCGCTGTGTGTCTTTGCTTGGACCGGGAGAGCGACGTGGCGACAGCCTCAGATACAGAAGTGCGCAAGACTCCTCTTTATGATCTGCACGTGTCCCTGGGGGCCCGCATGGTCCCCTTCGCGGGCTACGCGATGCCGGTGCAATATCCTGCCGGCATCATTGCCGAGCACAATGCGACGCGCAGTGCGGCGGGCCTGTTCGACGTATCTCACATGGGCCAGGCGATCCTGCGCGGGGACGATCCCGCAGCGTGTTTCGAGCGGCTCGTTCCGGGCGACATCGCGGGGCTCGCGACCGACCGCATGCGCTACACGCTGTTGCTCAATGACACGGGTGGCATCCGCGACGATCTGATGGTCACCCGGATTGAGGAGAACGGCGTTCCAGCCTTGTTCCTGGTGGTCAATGCCGCTTGCAAGGATGCGGACTTCGCCCATATCGCCGCCCAGCTGGGCGGCGACGCGGAGCTGCAGATTCTTGAAGATCGCGCCTTGCTGGCGCTCCAGGGGCCGAAGGCCGAGGCGGTGCTCAGCGAACTGGCGCCGGCATGCCGCGACCTGGTTTTCATGCAGGGTGCGGAGATGATCTTGGCCGGGACCGCCGCCTATGTCACGCGGTCGGGATATACGGGTGAGGACGGGTTCGAGATTTCGCTGCCGAATGACGCGGCGGCCCGCCTGGCGCAGACCTTGCTGGCGCATGACGATGTGGAACCCGTCGGGCTCGGTGCTCGGGATTCGTTGCGGCTGGAAGCCGGTCTTTGCCTCTACGGTCACGATATTGATACGGCCACATCGCCCATCGAGGCCGGCCTGACCTGGGCTGTCGGCAAGCGACGGCGCGAGACGGCCGATTTCCCGGGAGCCGGGTCAATTCTGGAGCAGCTGAAAGACGGGCCGCTGCGCAAACGGGTGGGACTCCTGCCCGACGGCCGGGCACCGGTGCGCGAGGGCGCGGTGATCCGTGATGCGGGCGACGTCGAGATTGGGATTGTCACCAGCGGCGGGTTCGGACCGTCGGTCGGAGGTCCCGTGGCGATGGGATATGTGAGTACCGCCAGTGCCACGGTCGGCACGGCATTGAATATCGAACTGCGAGGCCGAACGGTGGCCGCCACGCTGGTGGATCTGCCGTTCGTGCCCGCAAACTACAAACGCGCAAGCTGAGCTAAGAGGAGAAGGGTAATGGCCAACCGGAAATACAGCGAAGACCATGAATGGGTCGAAGTCGAGGGCGAGACCGGCATGATCGGGATTTCCGACTATGCGCAGGAGCAGCTCGGCGACGTCGTGTTCGTGGAGTTGCCGGATGTGGGCAAGCTGCTCGATCGGACCGACGAAGTCGCGGTGGTTGAATCGGTGAAGGCTGCGGCCGAAGTCTACGCGCCTGTCGGTGGCGAGGTGATCGAGGTCAACGACGCCCTGAACGGAGATCCGTCTCTGGTCAACACCGATGCGTTTGGTGACGGCTGGTTCGCCAAGCTACGCCTGACCGATCCGGCAGAGCTGGATGATTTGATGGATGAGGCGACTTACAAGACCTACTGCGAGGGTCTGGACTGAGATGCGATACCTTCCACTCACGGACAATGACCGGGCCGACATGCTGTCGGCGATCGGCGTCGGCTCGGTCGACGAGCTTTTTGTCGACGTGCCCGATGCCGCACGATTCGGCGGTGATTTCGATCTTTCCGATCATATGGCCGAGTATCACGTGGAAGCGAAGATCGCGGCCCTGGCGGGGCGCAATGTATCCACGGCGGATGTGCCCAGTTTTCTCGGCGCCGGGGCTTACCGTCATCATATTCCGGCGACGGTCGATCATCTGGTCCAGCGCGGCGAATTCCTGACGTCTTACACCCCCTATCAGCCGGAGATCTCCCAGGGCACCCTGCAGGCCCTGTTTGAGTTCCAGACGATGGTGGCTCTGATCACCGGCATGGATGTGGCCAATGCGTCGATGTATGACGGCGCGACCTCCTGTGCGGAGGCGGTGTTGATGGCCCAGCGGGTCACGCGCCGCAACAAGGCGATCATCTCGGGCGGCGTCCATCCCCACTATCGCGAAGTGACCGAGACCCAGTCGCGCTACATGGACATCGAGATCGACGCCCGGCAGCCGGATCTGGGCGGTCTTGAGGACCTGGCAGGCGATGTTGGCGACGATACGGCCTGCGTGGTCGTTCAGAACCCGGGTGTCTTCGGTCATGTCCGTGATTTCGGGCCGCTCGCCGACGCCTGTCACGAGGCCGGCGCGCTCCTGGTCGTCGTTGTTACGGAAGCCGTGTCACTGGGGGCGGTTCGTTCCCCGGGCGAGATGGGCGCCGACATCGTGGTGGCCGAGGGCCAAAGCCTGGGCAATGCCCAGGGATTTGGTGGCCCGTATGTGGGCCTGTTCGCGGCGCGCCAGAAATATGTCCGTCAGATGCCGGGTCGGCTCGCCGGCGAGACGGTCGACGAGGACGGCCGCCGCGGCTGGGTGCTGACGCTCTCGACCCGCGAGCAACATATCCGCCGCGAGAAGGCGACGAGCAATATCTGCACCAATTCCGGTCTCTGTGCGCTGGCCTTCACCATCCATCTCGCGCTGCTGGGTGAGGATGGATTCCGGAAACTGGCGGCGCTCAACCATGCGCATGCCGTCGCGTTGGCGGATCGGCTTGGGGCCGTCGCCGGGGTCGAGCTGTTGTCGGAAACGTTTTTCAACGAGTTCGCCGTTCGGCTCGACGGTTCGGCACAGGCCGTGGTCGATGAACTGGCCGCCCGGAACATTCTTGCCGGTGTGCCGGCTTCGCGCCTGTACGGCCGCGACACGGGGCTCGATGACATCTTGCTGGTGGCCGTGAGTGAATTGACCCAGGCGGAAGACATGGACGCGTTGTGTACGGGACTGGCGGAGGTGCTGGCATGAGCGGGCATTCGAAAGATTTGAGCCGGTCGTCGCCCACAACGCCGGTGGGTGGGCCGGCGGGCGGGCTCGACACGGTGCATGGGCATCAGGGTTTGCGCCTGGAAGAGCCGTTGCTGTTCGAGATCGACAACCCGGGCGCGGTCGGCGTCGATCTGCCCGATCCCGGTCCGGTCAAGAACCGGCTGGGTGGGCTCGAGCGCAACGCACCGATCGGGCTGCCGAGCGCGAGCGAGCCGGAAATCGTGCGACATTTCACCCGCCTGTCGCAAAAGAATTACGCGATCGATATGGGCACCTACCCGCTCGGTTCATGCACGATGAAGCACAACCCACGGCTCAACGAGAAGGTGGTGCGTTTGCCGGGGTTCGCGAACCTGCACCCGATGCAGCCGGACTCAACCACCCAGGGCGCACTGGAGCTGATCGATTCCCTGGCGCACTGGCTCAAGGAACTGACCGGCATGCCGGCGGTGGCCATGTCACCGGCGGCCGGCGCCCATGGCGAGCTGTGCGGCGTGATGGCCATTCGTGCCGCGCTGGACGACCGGGAGGGCGGGCCGACGACCCGTCGGCGCATCCTGGTGCCGGATTCCGCCCACGGGACGAATCCTGCCACGGCGGCGGCGTGCGGCTTTGCGGTCGATGCGATTCCCTCGGATGCGCGCGGACGGGTGGATGTGAAGGCGTTCGCCGACAAGCTCGATGATGATGTGGCCGGGATCATGATCACCAACCCGAACACCTGCGGGCTGTTCGAGAACGATATGATCGAGATCGCGGGCTTGATCCATGACGTTGGCGGTTATTTCTACTGCGACGGGGCGAATTTCAACGCCATCGTCGGGCGGGTGCGGCCGGGTGATCTGGGCATCGACTGCATGCATATCAACCTGCACAAGACCTTCTCGACGCCCCACGGTGGCGGCGGACCGGGTGCGGGACCAGTCGTGCTGTCAGATGCGCTGGCGCCGTTCGCACCCACGCCCTGGGTCGTCCATGGCGATGAAGGGTTCGCCCTGGTGGAACATGGCGCAGATGCGGGGGCGGCGAAGCCGTTCGGGCGCCTGAAGGGGTTTCATGGGCAGATGGGCATGTTCATCCGCGCCTATGCCTACATGCTCAGCCATGGCCGGGACGGGTTGCGTCAGGTCGCCAACGATGCGGTGCTCAACGCGAACTATGTGATGGCCCAGCTCTCGGATGTGATGACCACCGCCTTCGATGGCCCCTGCATGCATGAATGCCTGTTCGATGACCGGTTCCTCAAGGATTCCGGTGTGACCACCCTGGATTTCGCCAAGGCGATGATCGACGAGGGGTATCACCCGATGACCATGTATTTCCCGCTGGTGGTGCATGGGGCGATGTTGATCGAGCCGACAGAGACCGAATCCAAGCGCGAGCTCGACAATTTCATCGCGGTGGTCCGGTCGCTGGCCGCGCGGGTTCAGGCCGGTGATGGCGATTCATTTGCCGCCGCGCCGCGGCTCACCCCGCGACGGCGCCTCGATGAGACGGCCGCGGCACGCAGTCCGGTCCTGCGCTGGATGCCGGAAATACCGACGGCCGAGGCGGCGGAGTAAAAGGCTCTTCTCAAGCGGAGGACATGAAAAAGGCCCCGTATGGCGGGGCCTCTCTGCTGCGCGTCGCGAACTGCGGCGGCCGCGTCTAGTTGAGCTTGCCTGGCACTTCCCGGATCGCCTCGTTGACCAGTTCGTCACCCTTTTGGCCCTCGACGGTCTCGGTCAGGATCCGCCGGGTCGCGTCGATCGCGATGTCGGCGGCCAGTGCGCGCACATCGGCGATGGCGCGGGCTTCGGCCGCAGCAATCATATCGAGTGCCTGCTGTTCCCGGCGCTTGAGCGTGTCTTCGGTGCGCGCCTGGAGGTTCACCTCAATGCGCTTTGCCTCTTCGCGTGCTTCGGCGACGATGCCCTCGGCTTCGCTCAGTGCGTCACGCTGCTTGCGCTGATATTCGGCCAGCGTGTGCTGCGCCTCCTCGCGCAGGCGCTGCGCCTCGTCCAGCTCTGTCTTGATGGCCTCGGTGCGACCATCGAGTTTGGCCCCCATCATCCGCGTGACCGGCCGGTACATGCCCACCACGAAAATGATGAAGGCAATGAGGACCCAGGTCTCCGGTTTCTCGAAAAACGAAGCATGATCGTCTGCGGCCACGGCGGGCCCCGCAGGCACCATAAGCGCCGCGACGGCAATGGTCAGCCGAGCCCACATTATGAACGTCCTCCGACGGCGTCGTCGATCGCCTTGCGGACGGCGCCACTGTCCGGCGTCACACCGATCAGGCGTTCGACGGCCTGGCTGGCGATATCCTCCACCAGCTCGGCCACATTGGCTGCCGCAGCTTGCCGTGCATCGTCGATCCGCTTGTGCGCGGCGTTGGCATCCGCCGAGAGTTTCTCGGTCAGGACGGCATTGCGCTTGTCAGCTTCCGCTGTCGCGGCTTCCGCGGCCAGATGAATCTGTTCCTGCGCGCCGGCGCGTGCCTTTGCCAATTCCGCCTCATAGGCGGCGAGCACCTCTTCGGCCTCGCTCGCCAATTCCTCAGCACGCGCGATGTCGCCATCGATCCGCTGGTGGCGGTTATCGATCGTCGCGGAAATCCGCGGCAGGGCGATACGCCACGCGAACAGGAAGACGACGGCGAAACAAACGACCAGCCAGAAAATCTGGCTCGCGAATGAGGAGGGTTCAAACTGAGGCATCTTGGCGCTCTTCCGCTTTGGATCAGGTCACCGACCGGTCATGCCCAGGGCAGCCGGTCAGGTGACCGTAAACCGTTGCGTCCGGTCTCGATTAACCGGCGAGGATGATGAAAGCCATAATCAGCGCGAACAGCGCGATGGCTTCCGTGACCGCGAACCCGATCCAGATGAACGCGCCAATCTCTTCCTTGGCGGCTGGGTTGCGACCGATTGCTTCGATGTAGCTGGCCCAAATGCGACCAACACCAATACCGGCACCAACCATACCGATGGCGGCCAGGCCGGCACCGATCAAACGCGCGAATTGCGTTGCGACTTCGAGTTCCATCATTACAGGCTCCTTCAAGCTTTCTCGTATTGGGGACTAATGTAGATGCAGTGCGTCGTTCAGATAGACGCATGTGAGGATGGCAAACACGTAGGCCTGGATGACGGCAATCATCACCTCAAGCAGCGTGATGGCGATCAGGAAGGCCAGCGGCAGCAACCCGGGCAGAACCCAGAAGCCGCCAAGCGCGACAACGCCGCCGCCGATCACTTTGAGCAGCACATGGCCGACGGTCATATTGGCGAACAAACGCACGGACAGACTGATCGGACGTGAGAAATAGGAAATGATCTCAATCGGGATCAGGACCGGCGCCGAGACGATCGGCGCGCCATGCGGGAAGAACAGCGAGAAGAACTTAAAGCCGTGCGTCACCAGGCCAATGATGGTGACCCCGACGAAAATGAACGCGGCCATCGCGAATGTCACCGCCAGATGGCTGGTAAAGGTGAACGCGCCGGGAATCAGGCCGAGCAGATTGCCGAACAGGATGAACATGAACAGGCTGAAGATGAACGGGAAATAGGGACGACCCTGGGATCCCACATTGTCGCGCACCATGTCGGCGATGATTTGATAGAAATACTCCACCGACGCCTGCAGGCGTCCGGGCACCAACGCGCGGCGCTGGGTGCTGACGACCATGAAGATCACCAGAACCGCCGCTGTGATTGCCATCCAGAGCGATGAATTCGTGAACGAAATATCGATATCAGCTACTTCGATATCGATGATCGGTACGATTGTGAATTGTTCGAGAGGGCTAGCCACCCGGGTACTCTCCAGTCTTATTCGGCATTGTATCCCACGCGCCGGTAACTACGCGTCGGTATCGCCGTCGGTCTTTGGCTTGCTTGCCTGATTTGCGGTTCGAACGACGTTCAACAAACCCGCGGCAAATCCAAACATCAAAAACACCACCAACAACCAGGGCTTCGTGCCCAACCACCAGTCCAGGCTCCAGCCGATACCCCCGCCAAAACCTACTCCGGCAACCAGATCGACGGCGACTTTTATGCCGACGCCCATATCCGAAGCACCACCTCTCGGCCGGGACGAGGCTTTTCGTATTTCCCCCGCGCGCCGGTCGCGAACCTTGCCAAGGCGCCGTTTGAGTTCAGGCAGTTCGGGCGGCTGGTCCGGATCTGTCATGGACCCACTCTTCCCCGAATTGCTGTTCCCTCAGTCCGATAGGACCGGCACCCGAAAGCGAGCGCAAAGTAGCGACCGCCCCTAGGCAAGTCAAGGCGACATTCCGCACATGCGAGATGGTCAAAATGCCGCAGAAAACCGGGGGAAAACAGAGAGGGGGCCGGAACAAAAAAACTACGCGATGGCGCGAATTTCCTCAGCCCCGCGAAGGTCGACCGAGACGAGCTGACTGACGCCGCGTTCCGGCATCGTCACACCATATAGGCGGTCCATACGGGCCATCGTCAAACGGTGATGGGTGACGATCAGGAAGCGGGTCGTGCCGATCGTGGAAATATAGTCGAGCAGATTGCAGAACCTGTCCACGTTGGCATCGTCGAGCGGGGCGTCGACCTCATCGAGCACGCAGATCGGCGCCGGATTGGTCAGGAACACGGCAAACAACAGCGCGGTCGCCGTCAGTGCCTGCTCGCCGCCCGACAGCAGCGACAGGGACTGCAGCTTCTTGCCCGGCGGGCTGGCGAAGATCTCAAGCCCGGCTTCGAGCGGGTCTTCCGCGTCGGTCAGTTCGAGATGGGCGCGTCCACCGCCGAACAGGCGTACGAACAGTTCCTGGAAGTGCTTGTCGACCTCCTGGAACGAGGTGAGCAGCCGTTGACGGGCCTCGCGGTTGAGGCTGGCGATGCCGCGCCGCAGGCGATCGATCGCCGACACGAGGTCTTCGCGTTCGGTCTGGATCGTCTCGATTTTCTCGGTCAGTTCCTCTGATTCCTGCTCCGCGCGCAGGTTCACCGGCCCCATATTGTCGCGCTCGCGCAGCAGCCGCTCGAGGCGGCGGTCGGACGAGACGAGATCCGGCAGTTCCTTGCCCTCGGCGATCTCGGCCAGGGCCAGCACCTGCTCGGGCTTGCACTCCAGGCGTTCGGCGATGCGCTCGATCACGGTCTGCAGCGTCTGGTTCGACTGGGCGACCGCCGATTCGGTGCGGACCTTGTCTTCGCGGACCTCCCCGAGCCTTGCCTCGGCATCGCGCATCGTGCGCTCAGCCTGGGACAGGCGCTCATCGGCACGCGCGACGGCATCTGCGGCCTCGTTGCGGCGGGTCTCGGATGCGGTCAGCCGGTCCATCAGCGCGTTGCGTTGGGTCTCGATCTCGGCCGGTCGGGCGGCGAGTGTCTGCAATTCACCGCGCGCCTGCGCGTCACGGGCCTCAAGTTCGCCAATGCGTTCGCCGGCACCATTGTCGCGGGCCTGCCAGGATGTTTCCTCGGCTGCCAGCGCGGTGATGCGGCGATGACGTTCCTCGGACTCGCGCACCAGCCGATCATGTTCGCTTTGTGCCGCCGCGGAGGCCGCGCGGGCTTCGTTGAGTTGGCCGCGCAATGCCTGGGTGTTGGCGCGGAGTGCATCGAGATCACCGACGGCGGCACGGCGGGTGCGCGCATCGTCCAGGCGGGTATCGATGTCGGCGATGTCGGTCTGAATGCGGGCCAGGGTTTCCCCCAGATTCTCATGGCGCGCGATGCGTGCCGCGAATTCGCGGGCCAGGCCGGCATGGGCGCGCCGCGCGTCTGCTGCGGTATCGTCGGCGGCCTCGAGGGCAGCGCGTGCCGCCCGGGCGGCATCACCGGCGTGGTCGGCGGCCTCGCGCGCGGCGCGATGTTCGGCATCGATTTTCTCGAAGTCGGTCTCGGTCGTCGTGATCCGTCCGCCCAGTTCGGTCAGGCGATTGCGCTGGCGCAAGCGGGTTGATGTGGTCGAGCGTGCATCGTTGCGCGATGTGTACCCGTCCCAGCGCCAGAAATTTCCCGAGCGGTCGACGAGCCGCTGGCCGGTTTTCAGCTCACGGGCGAGACGTTCGCCGGTCTCGGCATCTTCGACCACGCCGATCTGCGCCAGTCGGCGTGCAAGTGGGCCGGACTTGCTGACAAATTCGCTGAGCGGCTGGGCACCCGCCGGCAGGCCGGGGTCCTCGCTCGGCGCTCCCATCAACTGCCAATGACGTGGGGCGCGGTCATCCGACGGCGCGTCCAGGTCTTCGCCAAGCGCGGCACCCAGGGCCGCCTCATAACCGACGGACACATCGATCGCATCGATCATCGGTGTCCAGTCTGCGTCGAGCGCCTCGGCCTCCGTGGCGAGCAGATCCTCGAGCGCGCCGGCTTCGGCGCGCAGCCGCGACAGGGCCTCATCGGCCTGAGAGCGTGTATCCCGGGCCTTGTCGCGTTCGACATCGGCAAGTTCGCGAGCGGCCTCGGTCGTGTCGAGGGTGGTACGGGCGCTCTTGAGGTTTTCCTCGGCGCCGTTCAGGCGTGTTTCCGCGGTCTCAAGCTCGTCCGACGAGAGTCCCTGTTCTTCGATCGCTGCGCGTTCGGCCTTGGCCTCGTCGTTTTGTGTCTCGAGCCGGCGCCGGCGGGCGGAGAGCTCGCCGACCTCGCGCTCGAGCGCGGTGATCTGGGCCTCGCCCGTCGCCAGGCGCTCCATCAACTGGGTGAGCTCGGCTTCGATGGCCTCGACGCGGCCGGCGCGTGCCGCGAGGGCTGCGCGGGTTTCCGCGATGAGTTCGTCCTCACCGGCGCAGGCGCGCTCGATCTCTGCCTTCTCCGTGCCCAGCCGGGTCAGCGCATTGCGCGCTTCGGCGGCGAGGCCGCGCTCGCGGCCCAGATCGGCCTCGATCTGCGTCAGGCGGGTTTCCCACTGCTCGGTGGCTGTTCGGTTGCGCTGCTCTTCGGCGTCGAGTTCCTCGCGCGCGAGGTTGAGGGTCTGCAGTTCGGCGGCGGCTGCCGCCTCGGTCTCGCGCAACGGCACCAGCTCAGCCGCCGCGCTCTCGCGCAGCCGCGTCGCCTCGGACACGACCCGGGTCTGCTCGGCAACCACGGTCTCGGAATTGCGCAAGCGCTCTTCGGCGTTCGCGAGGTCGGTTCCGGCGGCCGACCAGCGATGGTGCAGGACGGTCGCTTCGGTGCGGCGAATATCGTGGGAGATGTTCTTGTAGCGCCGGGCCTGGCGGACCTGTTTCTTGAGACCCTGCAGCTGGGCGTCGAGCGTCACCATGACATCGTCGAGGCGCTCGAGGTTGTTCTCGGCGGCGCGCAGGCGCAGCTCGGCCTCGTGGCGGCGCGAATGCAGCCCGGTGATGCCGGCCGCCTCTTCCAGCAGAATGCGGCGGTCCGCGGGCCTGGCGTTGATCAGCGCCCCGACCCGGCCCTGACTGACCAGTGCTGTGGAGCGCGGCCCGGTCGCCTGGTCGGCAAACAGGATCTGCACATCGCGCGCGCGCACATCGCCGCCGTTGATCTTGTAGTTCGAGCCTTTCTCGCGCTCGATGCGTCGCGAGATCTCGATGTCGTCGGAACTGTTGAACTGGGTTGGCGCCGAGCGTTCCTTGTTGTCGAGGCTGAGGACAACTTCGGCCGCGTTGCGAGCCGGACGATCCGACGTGCCGCCGAAAATGACGTCATCCATGCCGCCGCCGCGCATTTGCTTGGCCGAGGTCTCGCCCATGACCCAGCGGAGCGCCTCCACGAGGTTGGACTTGCCGCACCCGTTGGGGCCGACAATACCGGTCAGGCCGGGCGCGATATCAAGATCGGTCCCGTCGACGAACGATTTGAAGCCTGTCAGTCTCAGCTTGTTGAACTGCACCGGTACGTAACCCCCAAGTAAGAACTCTGTCTAGAAGACGCCGCGCATTGTGAACACCGAATCACTTGTTCGCCAGAAGCGGGTCGATGATTTCCGAGAATTCCTCGATCGACCGGGAACCCGGGTAAAGCTGTCCGTCGATTGCGAATGTCGGTGTACTCTGAACGCCCAGCGCGCTTGCGTTTTGCCGCTCGGCGAGGAGCCCGTTCGCGAGTTCCTCTGACGCCAGGCAACTCTGGAATGTGGCGTCGTCAATACCCGCCAACCGTCCGATCTTTGCCAATTCACCCACAGGGTCGCTCGAGCGCGTCCAGTTGGGTTGATTCTTGAACAGGACCTGGACGAGGCCCGCATAGCGGCGCGGGTCGGCGCAACGCGCCATCATCCCGGCCCGCAGGTCGACGCCGTCGCGCGGGAACTCCTTGTAGACGAAGCGCACCTTGCCCGTGTCCACGTACTTTTGTTTGAGGTCGCCATAGATGTCGTTGTGGAAGCTCGCGCAATGGGGGCAGGTGAGCGAGAAATATTCGATCACCGTCACCGGTGCGTCGGGGCTGCCGATCGAACGCTCCTGCAACGCCGCGGTGGCATCGATCGCCTGCTGAGCGGGCGCGGACGTCGCCGCGAACACGAGTGCGATCGCGCCGGCCAGGGCGGTTCCTATTCCTTTATATAGACGCACTTCTTCCTCCAGACACAAGATATAGCTGATTATACGGACCTGCGTTCATGCGGCACAAGCGCGGAAAAAGCGCATTGTACCAATTGTTTACACGCCCTGTGGGCGATCCTGGCAGGCGATTGTGACGGAAAGGAGACCGTTGTCACGCCGCAGGATGGTTCCGGCGTGGGTCAGCTGTCGTCGTTTGACTTGTTGCGCGCCAGTACGGATTCACCGAATTCCCGCAATGCGCGGCGAAGCTCGGGATCTTCGACGGTCGCGAGATTCTCATCGAGCTGGGCCATGTCGGAGGCTTTGGCCTGGAGGGTTTCGGTGGGCTTGCGGCGCTCTGGTGCGGAGATTGGGCCCTGATGCAGGCGCAGGCCAGCGACCGCGCGGAAGCCGTAGAAGGAATTGATGCGTTCGATGACCTGGGGCTCTAGATGCTGCAGTTCGAGCGCGAGCGGTCCCGTTACCTTGACATGAAGAGTTCCGCCTTCGCCCTCGGGACCGCGGACCAGCCGCATCGGCACGCACTGGTTGGCAAGGTCGTCGCCGACGATATCGTGCCAGTCCGAGAAGACGCTCGCTTCGAAGAATCCACGCTTTCGCCGGATCGGCGCGGTGGCGCGGCTGCTCTCGGCGCCGATGGCGCGCAGGCCTCCGGCTCGCTTGTTCGTCATGAGATCAGGTTTCCAGCTTTCGCAGCCATGGGCCATGTTAGAAGGCAGGGCCGACCGCCACAACGTTTCTGATGATGCCTGACCCTTCCGCCGCGACGATCCTCGAATGGTATGACCGCCACGCGCGGCGCCTGCCGTGGCGCGTCCCGCCGGCGCGGTCGCGCCGGGGTGCGCTGCCGGACCCGTATCATGTGTGGCTCAGCGAAGTGATGTTGCAGCAGACGACGGTCGCAGCTGTCGGCCCCTATTTTCGCAAATTCCTGGAGCGATGGCCGCGCGTCGAAGACCTCGCGGCCGCGGATCTGGATCAGGTCCTCACGGCATGGGCGGGGCTCGGCTATTACGCCCGCGCGCGCAATCTCCACAAATGTGCCCGCCAGGTCTGCGATGATCACGGCGGGCGCTTCCCCGACACCGAGACGGACCTGCGCGCATTGCCGGGCATCGGCCCCTACACCGCGGCCGCCATCGCCGCGATAGCATTCGGCCGCACCGCCACGCCGGTGGACGGCAACATCGAGCGGGTGATGGCGCGGCTGTTTGCCGTCGCAGCGCCGATGCCGGAGTCCAAGCCGGTTCTGAAGTCCCACGCGGCGCGTCTCACGCCGACCGCGCGCGCCGGCGATTACGCGCAGGCGGTCATGGATCTGGGGGCGACGATCTGCACACCCCGATCACCCACCTGCAGCCTGTGCCCCTGGCAAGGCGATTGCCGTGCCTTTGCTGCGGGACTTGCCGAGACCCTGCCGCGCCGCACACCCAAGGCGCCACGCCCGGTGCGCCGGGCCGTCGCCTACTGGATGACGCGCAAGGACGGGCATGTCCTGCTGCGCCGGCGGCCGGAAACGGGATTGCTCGGGGGCATGATGGAGGTGCCGTCGGGCCGGTGGGAGGAGACGCCAGACTTCCGTGACGACCCGCCGGTGGCGGCGGATTGGGCCTCGTTACCGGGGCTGGTCGAGCACGGCTTCACCCATCTGCAGCTCGAGCTTCAGGTGAAGGTGGCGCGGATTGACGGGCGCACCACCTTGGGCGGGGTCTGGATTCCGGTCGAGGCGTTTGGTGATCACGCGCTGCCCACCCTGACCCGCAAGGTGGTGCGCCATGTCATGGCCCATCTGGGCCCATCTGGGCAAAGATACTAGTTGAGTTCGGCGCGCAGCTTTTGACGCAAGACGTCGATCGGGACCAGCTTGCCCTCGACATCCACATGCCAGAACGTCCAGCCGTTACAGGCCGCAGCACCCTGAACCTCGGCGCCGATCTTGTGGATCGAGCCCCGGTTCTCTGCGCTGACGATCGTGCCGTCGGCGCGGATCTTGGCCGCGTGCCGGCGCTTGGGTGCGTAGAGTTTCTCGCCCGGCCGCAGCATGCCGCGTTCGACGAGCCAGCCAAACGGGATGCGTGGCTGTTCGCGCTTGGACGGGGTCTCGAGCAGTTCGGTCTCTTCGATGCGCCGCGTCTGCGCGATCCGTTTCTCGGCGACCGCGATGTAATCCGGGTCGCGCTCGATGCCGATGAAGTCGCGGCCGAGCTGCTTGGCGACGGCGCCGGTGGTGCCGCTGCCGAAGAACGGGTCGAGGATCACGTCGCCGACACGCGTCGAGGCGAGCACGACGCGATGCAGCAGGGATTCCGGCTTCTGGGTCGGGTGCGCCTTGCGGCCGTCCTCGCCCTTGATTCGTTCGTTGCCGTTGCAGATCGGTAGCAGCCAGTCGCTGCGCATCTGCAGGTCTTCGTTCAGGCCCTTCATGGCCTCGTAGTTGAACGTGTATTTCGATTTCTGGCTTTTCGCCGCCCAGATCATCGTCTCGTGCGCGTTGGTGAAACGGCGTCCACGGAAGTTGGGCATCGGGTTGGTCTTGCGCCAGATGACGTCGTTGAGGATCCAGAACCCAAGATCCTGGAGTGCCGATCCAACGCGGAAAATATTGTGATAGCTGCCGATCACCCAGAGCGAACCGTTGGGCGTCAGGACGCGGTGCACCTCGGCCAGCCAGGCGCGGCTGAATTCGTCATAGGCCGCCAGGTCGTCGAACTTGTCCCAGTCATCATCGACCCCGTCGACGCGCGAGTTGTTCGGCCGCGTGAGCTCGCCGGACAGTTGCAGATTGTACGGGGGGTCGGCGAAGACCACGTCGATGCAGGCATCCGCCAATGCGGACAGCTGCTCGATGCAGTCGCCTTTGAGAATCACGTTGCGCAAAGGCACGTCGGTGCCTTTGCGACCTTGGCCAGGGGTTCGCATGGGCGCGGACGATGACCATCTGGGGACTCACCGTCAATCGGAAAATCTCTTTTAGGCCGATTTAGTGTTTGGAGTCAGCCGGTTAACGAGATGTTGGGGTGCGCGAGAGCATTTCGCGTATGGGTGCGAAGCTGCGTCGGTGATGAATTGTGACCCCGAGGGATTCGAGCGCGCTGCGATGCTCGGCCGTGCCATAGCCGGCATTCCGTTCCCAGCCATAGCCGGGATGGTCCCGCGCCAATGCCGCCATCAGCCGATCCCGTGTGACTTTCGCCGCGATCGATGCGGCCGCGATCGCCAGAATTTTGGAATCACCCCGGACCACGGTCTCGCCGGGGCAGGGCAGTTCGGGCAACTGATTGCCGTCGATCAACGCGCGCGCCGGCGCGACGGGCAGTGCTGTGACGGCCCGGGTCATGGCCCGCAATGTTGCGCGCAATATGTTGTGCTCGTCGATCTCGGGAACCTCGCCGCGCGCGATCGCCAACCACAGGGTTCCCCGGTTTTCCTCTTCGCACATGACCTCGAAGCAGCGTTCCCGCGCGGCCTTGCTGAGCGCTTTGGAATCATTGACCCCGGCCTGCTGCAGGGTCGCCGCGCTTTCGGCGCTCAGGATTGCGGCGGCGGCGACCACCGGTCCGGCCCAGGGCCCGCGGCCGGCTTCATCGACCCCGGCGATCAATTCGTTGGTGCCAGCTTCCAGCATACGTGATGCTCAGTCCGAACCGCCGGTCGGCGGCTTGCGCCGGCCCAGACGTTTGATTTTGCCAGGAACCGATAGCCGCTTCACACTGGCGGGAACCGACAGCCGGACTCCCGCAACCTTGCGCACAGCCGACTTGGTCCAGTCGGCCTCCCGCCCGAACGCGACGCGGAAGACATACCGGATCGAGGCGCGTTGATATTTGGCGGCACGGTGCAGCCGGCGGATCGCGCTCATGTAGAGCGGCGAGATGATCAGCGACAGGGCGGTGACCGAGAGGATGATCCGGAATTCGTCGATGCTGATGATGCCGCGCTGCAGCCCGACATTGCCGAGCAGGAATGAAAATTCGCCGACCTGGGCGAGGATCAGGGCCGTCAGCAGCGCCTGCGCCCAGGGCAGGCGAAGGGCGGCAAAGATCGACAGGTTGATCGCGGTCTTGCCGACCGTGACGATCAACAGCATCAGGATGATGATGCCCAGATTGTCCCAGATCAGCGACAGGTCGATCAGCAGTCCGACGGACAGGAAGAACACCATCATCAGGACACTCTGGATCGGCATCACCATTTCCAGCATGCCGACACGCAGATTGCTGTTGCCGATGGTGAGCCCGGCCAGGAACGCGCCATAGGCCGGCGAGAGGCCGAGCAGGCCCGATATCGTGGCGGCCCCGAAACAGCAGGCCAGCCCGAGCAACGGGGTCAGGTCCTTGTGGCCTTCGGTTGTGCTCAACACCGGAATGTTCAGGCGCTGGCGTCGGCTCAGGAACAGGATGAGGCCCAACAACAGTGCGACCGACATGATGATGCGGCCGACGGCGAAGACGCTGAATGATCCAACGGCGACCACGTCGAGGAGCAGGATCATCGGGACAACGGCAAGGTCCTGGGCAATGAGGATGCCCACGGTGATCCGGCCGGCCCGGGTGCGCAGCTCGCCGATATCCTCGAGCATTTTCACAGCGACAGCGGTGCTCGAGAGCGCCAGCACGAAGGCGAGGAGGACCACCGCTGAGAGCGGCCACGCCTGGCCCTCGCCTATCAGCCACACCAGACCCATCGCACCTGCGGTTTGCAGGATGACGGTCGTGACCGCGATTTTCCAGATCTGGCGGAACGCCCGTAGGCTCAGCTCCATGCCGAGCACGAAGAGCAGCAGGAGCATGCCGAGCTCGGCGAGCAGTCCGATGCTCTCCTCGTTCTCGACAAGCTCGAAGCCCGACGGCCCGAGGACCAGTCCGGCGAGGATGTAGCCGACGACAGCAGGCTGTTTCAGGCGGGTGAGAAAGATGCCGCACGAAAGGGCGACGAGCGCGACTACGGCAAGTGGTAACAGTTCGTCATTAGAGAGCATCTTGCGGGCAAAATAGCACAATGCCCGCGCCGCACATGGGAATTCAGTCCGGGTATCAGTCCGGGGTCTCCGCAAACAGGTTCATCTGACCGCTGCTGGTCGTGCGCGGGCGGTCTCGCTGGAATCGCTGCGCGTCGAGCAATGTTGGCTCCATGGAATAGCCCTGCTGGCGCAGCGCTATCCGGAACCGTTCCCCGAGCAGCCTTGCGACCTCACCGGTCCCGCGCATGCGTTCTCCGTATCCGCTCTTGTACAGCGCACCGCCACGCATCTCGCGCAGACGGCTCAACACGCGCCGCTGGCGATCGGGGTAGTGCGTGGCCAGCCATTCCTCGAACAAATCCTTCAGCTCGAGCGGCAGGCGCAGGAGGATGTAGCTGGCGTGGGTGGCGCCGGCCTGGCGGGCGCGAATGAGAATGGCCTCAAGTTCATGGTCGTTCAGGGCCGGAATCATCGGTGCGGCCAGGACGGTGACCGGCAGGCCGGCCGCCGCAAGCATTCGAATTGTCTCGAGGCGGCGCTCGGGCCGCGCCGCGCGGGGTTCCATGTTCTGGGCCAGCTCCGCGTCCAGCGTGGTGAGCGAAACGCCGACGGTGGCGAGCCCCTTGGCCGCCATCGGTCCGAGGATGTCGAGATCGCGGGTGACCAGCGCGCTTTTCGTCACGATCGAGACCGGGTGATCATGGGCGGCAAGGACCTCGAGGATCGCCCGTGTGATTTTCAGTCGCCGTTCGACGGGCTGATAGGGGTCGGTGTTGGTGCCCATGGCGATGGTGCGCGGCTTGTATCCCGGGCGCGCGAGTTCGCGTGTGAGCAATTCCGCTGCATTCGGTTTGGCGAACAGCCGTGTCTCGAAATCCAGACCGGGCGACAGGCCGAGCCAGGCATGGGTCGGCCGGGCGAAACAATAGACGCAGCCATGCTCGCAGCCGCGGTAGGCATTGATCGAACGATCGAACGGGATATCCGGCGAATCATTGCGCGCGATGATCGTTTTCGTCCGATCGAACGTGACTGTCGTGTCCAGACGGGGGGCGGGGTCGGCACCGGCATCGACACCGGCATCGGCGTTCTCCCGTCCGGTGCGCCAACCATCGTCGATCGCCACGCCGCGCAGTCGCTCGAAACGACCGTTGCGATTGGAGATCGCACCGCGTCCGGGCCGGGGACGATCGGGAATTCGGTCCGGAGGCGCGTTGCGTAGAACGCTGCGTTGGCCGGTGTCAGCCGTGTGCGGTCGATCGGTTATCTTGTTCATATCCCGATGATAGTATGGATTGGGAACAAAACAAGAACAAACTGCCGCTGATGTCCCTATACGATGAAATTACGTATTTATTCAGATAGTTAGAGAGTGGGGTCGAGCCAGTCACTGCGGGTCGCAGCGACAATGTCCGGCGCGAAACAACGATCCACATGGGTCCGGATGTGCGCCGCCATTGTGGAATCGCGCATGGCCGCGTGCCCGGTGCCCGACCATTCGACTTTCCAGCGAACGAACCAGGTGATCGTGCGCAGCCATGTCAGCCGTCGTAGCGGCAGGAGCCAGGGACCGAGTTCGGTAGCCCGTTCACGACCAACAAGTTCGAGATAGCGCTGGTAGAACCGCGCGACGTCGCTGGCGGAAAGATCGCCGCGGCAGTCCGGGTCCCATCCCGTGGAGGTCACCAGCGTGACGTGGGCCAGATCGATCGGGACCGCGCCGTACAGCGCTTTCTCCAGATCGACGAACCAGGCCTTGCCGCGGTCGTCGATCAGAAAGTTGCCTGGGTGCGCGTCCGTGCAGACCAGGCAATGCGCGAAATCCGGTTCCCCTTGGCCGGCGAAATCCCGCACCCATTCCAGGTCCTCGCGGATGCCCGCTTCGGATTCGGGAGCGAGGTGGGCTTCGGTGAGAAATGCCGCCTGCTCTTCGATTGTCTGAAGCGTCGAAGATATGGGGTTGCGGTGAATGTGGAGCGGCGCGCGCTGGTCATCGGCGGGAACAGGCAGGCTGTGTATCGCCGCGAGCGTTTCGGCGATGGCGGGCAGATCACGTGGCAGTTCGGGTGCACGTCCGATGATCTCATCGACAAGCAACGCGCCGCGCGGGAGCGTATTGTCAGGTTCAATCACGGCGCGGCAACGGGGCGTATGTCCGCTGGCCGCCGCGCGCTCAAATGCGGCGGCTTGGTAGGCCAGCGCATCTTCGGCGCCCAGACCCCATTGGTTCATGCGCGGAATGCGCAACACCATGCCCGTGTCGGCCACCCGCCAGTGATCATGCGAGACACCTTTGGTGGAGAGGACGGACAATTCCGTGCCGCTCAGCGCAGGCGCATGCCCGGATTGTCGCAACCGTCCGGCAATTGCGTCGCGGTCGAGTTCGTCTTTCATGGGTCAGAGCGCTTCGCGCATGGGACAGAGCGCATCTAGAGCGCTTCGCGCCCCTCATGCTCGCGCAACCGCGGCAACAGTTCGGCGAAGTTGCAGGGTTTATGCCGGATATCGAGCTGATCCTTGAGAATGTCGTCCCAGCCGTCACGGCACGCGCCGGGCGAGCCCGGCAGTATGAATATATACGTACCGGTCAGCACACCCGCATCCGCGCGGGACTGCACGGTCGATGTGCCGATCTTCTGAAAGCTGATCCAGCGAAACAACTCGCCGAACCCGTCGATGCGTTTTTCCACCACATCGCCGAGCGCCTCGGGAGTGACATCATTTCCGGTCACGCCCGTGCCGCCCGTCGAAATGATCACTTCGATGTTCGGGTCGGCGGCCCATTCACGAAACTGGTTTGCGATCGTTGCGCGGTCATCTTTGACAATTGTGCGCGCCGCCAGGATATGGCCGGCGGATTGGAGACGTTCGGACAAGGTGTCGCCCGACCTGTCGTCGTCCATCCCCCGTGTGTCGGATATCGTCAGGACGGCGATGCGGACCGGTTTGAAGTCGATATCCGGCTCAGTCTTTGCCATCGGAATCCTGTGCCTCATAGCGTGGCCAGCGCCCGGCAACGATATCGTCGAGCGAGGGCGAATTCTGTCCCAACCGGTCGCGGTAGATCCAGAGATTGGTAAGGATGCGCTCAACGAATGCCCGCGTCTCACGCGATGGCAGGCTCTCGATGAACAGCAGCGGATCGTCGCCATGGGGCACGTCACGTTCCCATTTGCGCAGATTTCCCGGCCCGGCATTGTAGGCCGCCGCCGTCCGGAACAGATCCTGCTGGATGCCGCGCTCGGACATCAGGAGCTGAATATATTGCTGGCCCAGTGCCAGGTTTAGCTCGGGGTCGAAAAGCCGATATTTGCCCCGGCCGCGCAGCGCTCTCTCTTGGGCAACGTAACTCGCGGTTCGCGGCATCAATTGCATCAGTCCGCGCGCGCCGGCGTGGCTTTTGGCGCGGCGGTTGAAGGCCGATTCCTGGCGCACAAACGCGAAGACGAGCGCCTGGTCGATCGCGTAGCCATCGACCGGTGCCCAGTCGGGAACAGGATAGGCGGCCGCGAGCTTCGCCTGTTGTTCGGCAAAACCCGACAGTTTCAGCGAAACAGCCGGCAGGTTGGCGTGGGCTGCAAGTGCGAGCACATCGGGAAGGAGGACCGATTGCGCGGCGGCGAGGTTGAGAAGTTCAAGTTCGGCTTCATGCTCCTGTCCGATCTGCAGCAAGGCGATCGCGCGCGCGCCGATCCTGGTGTCGGCGATGTCTCGGAAGTCGCCAAAATGGAGGTCCGGCTTTATCCATCCAAAATCGGCCGTCACGCCCAGTGCATGCCGTGACAGTAGTCCATAGAAGTGCCGCTCGTGCGCGGCGCCGATTTCAAGAAACGCGGTGACCCGGTCAGGGTGCCCGTTGGTCAGTGCTGCGCGTGCCGCCCAGAAGCCGCCGGCCGCGGCGAGCGAGTTCGCCGCATCTGCAGATTGTGCGAGGGTTGCGAACAGGGTTTCGGCGTCCTGTGTTTTCCCGAGGCGCCAGGCGGCCAAACCGCCCCACCAATAAGCGAGGGGAGCCGATCCCGGCGCCACGACGTCGGCCGCCCATGCGGCACGCAACGCCGCCTCGTCCTTGCCCGCACGAAAATAGCCGCGCGCGATCGTTCGCCAGGCCTGTGCAATCTGGACATTGTTTAGCTGCCGCTGGGTCTCGCGCCGTTCGAGAAGCTCTTTGGCACCCGTCGGCCAGCCGCGCGCGACACGCCGTCGCACATCGCTTTGAAGGTTGCGCCCCTGGCGTGTTGCGGCGCGGGAATTGAGGGGGCGCCCCTCCGATGCCTTGCGAACAGCCTCGCCACGGATGGCCAGCGTATTGGTGATTGGCGCCTGGGCGGCGCGAACCCCCTTGGGCTGGCGCAGTACGGCAAGCCTATAGATGCGTCGCGCCTGCGGGTGGTCGGCATGCGCCGCCATCCAGGCACGCAATTCCGTGAACCGGGATCGATATTTGGTTGGATGCAGATAACGCTGGGCCTCGACATGCCCCATCAGGCGGCGGTCCTGGATTCGCGCGATGATCGCGTCCGCGGCCTTCCATGCGCCGGTTTCCTGAATCTCGAAGACCCGCTTGTATCGGGCAGCATCGGTAGTGGACAACACGCCTTCGACAGACCCGAGGCCGGGTATCAACAGTGTTCCCGGCCCGACCAGAGCTGTCTCCAGCGGTCGCGGTTTGGGTTGCTGCGCATGCGCAACGCCTGTCCAGGCAAACAGCGCGGCGGCAGCCAGCGATACGACGACCCGATACTTCACGATGCTAACGCCCCCAATAAAAAGCTGCGCATTCATACAACCAGCGTGGTTCGTCCGGCAAGTTGCCGCGTTGGTGCTTCACAATTCGTTAACGTTCGTTACGCCGCCGTGATCTCGTCCAGTTTCTCTCGCACGGCGATCAGATCGAGCCAAGCGGCGCGTTTCTGTGCGGGCTGACGAAGCAGGTATGCCGGGTGGAGTGTCGCCATCGCTGGAATGGGCTGCAGATCGGCCGCATCCAGTGCGGGCGATGCATATTCGTTCCACTGGCCGCGCAGCCGGGTGATGCCTTCGGTCCGGTTTAGAAGTGTCTTGGCGGAAGTGCCGCCGAGAAAGACCAGTATCCGCGGCGCAACCAACGCAATATGGCGCTCAAGGAAGGGCAGACAGGCCGCTATCTCGGCGCCTGTTGGTTGCCGGTTCCCTGGTGGCCGCCAAGGCAGGATGTTTGTGATGTAGACATTCGTCTCGCGCCCTAAATCGAGAAATTCGAGCATCGCGTCGAGCAGCTGGCCACTGGCGCCGACAAAGGGTGTGCCGTCCCGGTCTTCGTCGCGCCCGGGTGCTTCGCCCACCAGCATGACATCTGCTTTTTCCGCACCGGTACCGAAGACGAGGTTCGTCGCCGTCGTTTTCAGCGCGCATCCATCGAACGCCGCGAGCGCCGTTTCCAGGGCGGCCAGATCATTGCAGTTGCCGGCGAGGTCCCGGGCGGTTTCGTTGACGGCATCGGCGGGTTCGAGCCTGGGTGCAGGCGCGGACGGCATTTCGGGGGGCTCCGCGGGTGGGGTCGGCCTATCGCCTTGCGGAGGCCCAGTTTCGGTCGGCGTCTGGCTTGCCGTCTCTACCGGCGCTGCGCTTGCCGTTTCGATGGCGGCATCGATTGCTGGCGTTGCGGCAGGCTTCGGCGGCTTTGTGGCGAAACGGTCGACCGGTGCGTCGAGGATGGCTTCATCTGCCCCGGCGTCGACCTGCCAGCGCAACGCCGCCGCCAGTTCCTGGCGCGTGTCTGCGGTGGCGGTCATGCCGGATGACCATATATTTTGGCCGTGGAACGACCTCGTGGAACCGCGTCTGTTCGGTGGGTGAGAGCGTCGCAAACGCCCGGTTGTGAATCGCGGTGGGTCATGGTTCCTTGAGAATAGAGCATATCGAGTCTTGGAGATTTCTAACATGAGCGAAGAGGCAACCGAACGCGAATCGATGGCCTACGACGTGGTGATCGTCGGGGCGGGCCCATCTGGTCTGGCGGCCGCGATCCGTCTGAAGCAACGCGCGGCCGAGGCCGATGCGGAGATCGGCGTCTGCGTGCTGGAGAAGGGCTCGGAGGTTGGCGCGCATATCCTGTCGGGCGCGGTGCTCGAGACCCGGGCGCTCGACGAGTTGCTGCCGGACTGGCGCGAGATGGATGCGCCGATAAAGACCCCGGTCAGTGATGAGAAGTTCCTGTTCCTGCGCGAGACCGGCGCGACGTCGATCCCGACTTCGCTGCTGCCGCCCACGCTGAAGAACCACGGCAATCACATCATCTCGCTCGGCAACCTGGCGCGCTGGCTGGGCGAACAGGCCGAAGCGCTGGGGGTCGAGATATATCCGGGATTCGCGGCGACTGAAGTGCTGTTCGACGAAGAAGGCGCGGTGCGCGGCGTCGCGACCGGAGATATGGGGGTCGGCGTTGATGGCGCGCCGACTGCGAATTACACCCAGGGCATCGAGCTGCATGCGCGCTACACCTTCTTCGCCGAGGGCTGCCGCGGGCATCTGGGCCTCCAGCTGATGGACCGGTTCGATCTGCGTGCCAATGTGGAGGCGCAGACCTACGGGATCGGCATCAAGGAGCTGTGGGAGGTCGACCCCGATCAGCACCAGGCTGGCCTGGTGGTGCACACGGCCGGCTGGCCGATGGATGCGAAGACTTACGGGGGCTCGTTTCTGTATCATCTGGAGGACAATCAGGTGGCGGTCGGCTTTGTGATCGGCCTGGACTACAAGAATCCCTACCTGTCACCGTTCGACGAATTCCAGCGCTTCAAGACCCACCCGTCTGTGCGGCCCACCTTCGAAGGCGGAAAGCGCATCTCCTATGGTGCGCGGGCCTTGAACGAAGGCGGCGTGCAATCCCTGCCGGAGATGGTGTTTCCCGGCGGCGCGCTGATCGGTTGTGAGGCGGGCACGTTGAACGTGCCGAAGATCAAGGGCACCCACACGGCGATGAAGTCGGGGATGCTCGCGGCCGATGCCGCGTTCGCGGCCCTGACCGGCGACGCCGCGCCGGGGCCGGTTCTCGACGGCTTCACCGCCGCATTCAAGGCCTCCTGGGCCTACAAGGAGCTCGTGCGGGCGCGCAACTTCCGCCCGGCATTCAGGTTCGGATTGCTGATGGGGACGCTGCTGGCCGGGTTCGACCAGGTGATCCTGCGCGGCCGCGCACCGTGGACGCTCAAGCACGGCCATGCCGATCACGAGACCCTCGAGCCCAAGACCAGGCACAAGCCGATCGACTATCCCAGGCCCGATGGGGAGGTCAGCTTCGACAAGCTCTCGTCGGTGTTCATCTCGAACACCAACCATGAGGAAAACCAGCCGGTCCATCTCACCCTGAAGGACCCGGCGGTGCCGATCACGGTCAATCTCGAGCTCTACGATGCCCCCGAGCAGCGTTTCTGCCCGGCATCGGTCTACGAAATCCTGACAGATGACGACGGGTCGAATCCACGGTTGCAGATCAACGCCCAGAATTGCGTCCACTGCAAGACCTGCGACATCAAGGATCCGACCCAGAATATCGTCTGGGTTGCACCCGAGGGTGGCGGTGGGCCGAACTATCCCAATATGTAAATGGCGTAGTGCATGACCGGCGCGTCACGACAAGTTGTGACATCCGGACTGTCTGGTCCGGCTAGATTCGACACAGGTGCGCGACAGGCATACATATTTTGGATCGGCTCAGAAAAGTGATGCTCATGAGAATTCCCCTTTCGGCAGGCCTTGCGTTCGCGGCGCTTCTGGGCGCCTCGGTGCTGACGGCAGAGGCCGCGACATACGGCCGGTCCGGATCGCCGGGATTGCAAATCGATCTCGAGGGGCAATCATTCGATATCGGCCTGTCGGTCGCTGGGCGTTTCCTGGCGGCCCGGCACGCTGAATCCGTCGGCAATCTCGTGGCGGCGGCTGACCTGACGACAGGCGTGCTCAGCGAGGTTCCGCGCAGCGAAATCATGAGCCGCCGTGCCCACCTGGTGATGGTGGGCGCCGGCCGCTTCGAGGATGCTGCGGCCATTGCGGATGAACTCATTGCGACCCGTCCCCAGGATCCGCTGGTTGTCTACACGCTCGTGGTGCGTGCCCTGCACCAGGGCGAACACACCAGGTCTCTTGCGCTTCTGGACGGGATTCCGGATTCCGGGGTCAATGGCATCATCGCGCCGTTGTTGAAGGCATGGTTGCTGGCGGGTGAGGGGCGGACGGCGGATGGCGTCGCCGCACTCGACGCGATGGCGGGGAACGCGGGCCTCGCTCCGGTCGCCGGCTTCCATCAGGCGCTGATTGCTGACCTCGGCGGCGATATCGTTGGTGCCGAGGCGGCCTTCCGCCGGACCTTCGCGGCATCGGGTGATCGGCCTTCGTTACAACTCATCGATTCATTCGCCCGTTTTCTCGTCCGCAACGGCAAGACGGAAGAGGCTGCAAAGCTTGTCGCCGACTTCGTGGCGCGCAATCCCCAAACCCTGCTTATTGAACCGGCACTGGCCGTGGTTGAAGGGCGCGCTGAGCCCGACCGCCTCGTGGCCGATGTTCGTGCGGGCGCGTCCGAGGTGTTTCGCAACGTTGCGAGCCTGCTGAACCGCGAGCAACTGCGGACCGAGGCATTGCTCTTTGTTCGCATGGCGCTTGATCTGGCCCCCAATGATGCGAGCGCGAAATTTTCCCTCGCCCAGCTTCTGGAGGCACGCGAGCGCGAAGATCTCGCGATCGAGGCCTACGAGACGATTGATCCACGGTCGCCCTACAATTGGTACGCGCGGCTCGGTGTTGCCGATGCGATGCACGCGCAGGGTGAGAGCGACGATGCCATTCGGCTGCTGCGTGCCATGTCCTCCGAACGGCCGGAGCGCGCCGATGCGCCGCGTGCGTTGGCGGACCTGTTTCGGGTGACCGAGCGTTTCGACGATGCGGTCGCAGCCTATGATCAGGCGGCCAAACGCATGGATGGCGAGCCCGATTGGGGGCTCCTCTACACGCGCGGTATCGCGCTGGAGCGCGCCAAGCGCTGGGACCGCGCCGAACAGGATTTCCTGCAGGCGCTCGATATTTCTCCCGACCAGCCTTTGGTGCTCAATTATCTCGGCTATAGCTGGGTTGAACAGGGCGTGCATCTGGAACGTGCCAGGAAAATGATCGAAACGGCTGTCGAGAAGCGGCCCCGTGACGGATACATCACGGACTCACTCGGTTGGGTCTTGTACCGCCTCGGAGATTTCGAGGCCGCGGTGGTTCATCTCGAGCGTGCCGTGGCGCTGGAGGCGGGCGACCCGGTGATCAATGATCATCTCGGCGACGCCTATTGGGCCGTCGGCCGCAAGCTGGAGGCCCGTTTCCAATGGATGCGGTCGCTTTCCCTGGAGCCCGACCGTGATGTCGAGGCGGAACTCCGACTGAAGCTGGGCGGGAAGAAAATTCCCAAGCCGCTGCCTCCGGGCAAGAAGCGCGACCTCTAAGGGCGTGGGCGGAGTCGCAGACACGACGTCCGATACGGCGGCGCGGCGCGAGCTTGCTGCGGCGAAAATCAATCTGTTTCTGCATGTCGGGTCCCGGGGCACGGACGGATATCATGCGCTTGAAAGCCTCGTCGTGTTCTCTGCGTTTGGCGACCACCTGCAACTGGCACCGTCGGACAGTTTCGAGCTTGCGCGGACCGGGCCCTATGCAATCGAACTGCCGGATCGGTCCGACGAGGATTTGACCGCGCGCGCCGTTGCCGGGCTTGCGGCGATCTGCGGGCGGGCATCTGCGTTTAAGATCACACTGGAAAAGAACATCCCGGTGGCGGCTGGTCTCGGTGGCGGGTCCGCCGATGCGGCGGCCGCGATTCGCCTCGTCTGCCGGGAATGGGGCGTCGACCCGGACGACCCGCGCGTGCTGGCGCTGGCGGAGGGCTTGGGTGCGGATGTCCCGATGTGCCTTCACAGCCGGCCGGCCTGGATCGCGGGCGCTGGAGAGCAGGTCACCCCGGTTTCGAACTGTGCGGATCTGGACCTGCTGTTGGTCAATCCGCGCGTGCCTCTGAGCACGGCGCAGGTGTTCGGTGCGTACGCTCCGGCCGACCCCGTTGTGGACAGCGACCTGGCATCGGCGGACGTTGCGACACCCGCATCCGTTCTCGCGTTCCTGGGACGTCAAAGCAACGACCTGACCGGTCCCGCGCAAGGACTTTGCCCCGTGATCTCCGACGTGCTGGAGACCCTTGCGCACGCGCGCGGTTGCCAGCTGGCGCGGATGAGCGGCAGCGGGCCGACCTGCTTTGCAATCTTTGACAATGAAGAGGCATGCAAAGCTGCGGCGCGGGATATCGGTGCGCGTCATCCCGACTGGTGGATGCGGTCGACGCGGACAGGGCATTCGACCCGATAAGACTGACCGGTGCGTGCGTGGCTTACTTCCGGAGCCCCGAGATCTGGCGTAGATGCGAAAGCAGGCTCTTGGATGGTTGTCCGTCTATGTCGAGGCCGAGCGCGCGTTGATAGTCGCGGATGGCATCGTGCGTTTTCGCGTTGAGCGAACCGGTGGCCGGACCAGGATCAAATCCAACGGACATCAGCAGGGTTTGTATTCTGCCGATGGTTTTTGCGTTCGATTCGGCGCGGGCTGTCGCGTTCTGCGTGCCTGCCGGCGATGCATTGGGCGCGCGCGGTGCGGAGACCGGCGGTGCCGGTGGTGCGGGCGGAGCTGGTGGCGCGGGTGACACCGAAGGGGTGATCCGCGGCCGTTTGGCGGTGATGTTCGCGGCGATGAACGCCGACACACGGCGATTGACGTCAGCGCGTTCTGCCGGTGTCAGGCGCGCCGCGACCAACTCTGCCCGGTCGGCGGCTTTGCTGTCGCCGTTCGCATCGGCCAGTCGATACCAGTAATAGGCATCCGTCAGGCTGTCGGGCGACACGGGTGATGTTGCCAGGATATTGGCGAGCGAGCTCTGCGCTTCGAGGATGTTTTCCTCGGCTGCACGCCGCAACCATTTCAGAGCCATATCGGAATCGCGCTCGATGCCCCGTCCTGCCGCATATGCGGCGGCGAGCGCATACTGCGCGCGGCCATGTCCCTTTTCGGCCGCGCTGTGGAACCAGATCAGTGCCTCGACCGGATCCGCCTCAACCCCGCGGCCGGAATCATAGAGAACACCCAGATTATATTGTGCGCTGACGACCCCGCCGGCGGCGGCTTCCTGAAGCCATCGCGCGGCCTGGTCGTAGTTTTGTGCGATGCCGCGGCCCAACAGATATCGGATCGCGAGTTCATTTTGCGCAACGCTATCGCCTGCCATCGCCAGATCGTGGAGTGCGTCGACCTCCGGATTGAGGGACGCAGGCGCTTCCTCTTTCTCCGCGGGTTGTGTTGGTGTCTCGGCGCCTGAGTTGTCCGCGGTGAGGGGCGCGGCGTTTGTCGATGCTGCTTCGGTTGTCAGTTCGGGATCGGGCAGCTCGGCGATCTCGTTTTTGTTCGCCTCGGCGTTCTTCGGTGCGGGCGTCTCCCGAGACGGCGGTGCGGGCGTTTCGCGAGACGGCGCCACCGGGTTGGGCGCTTGGGCGCTTGGGCGGCAGGGGCAGGGGCGGCAGGGGCGGCCAGGGCGGCAGGGGCGGCAGGGGCAGGGGCGGCCGGGGCAGTCGGGGCAGGGGCGGCCGACGGGAGGACGCTGTTGGGTTCGGGTGTCGCGTCGGTGGTCGGGGCCGGCGTATCCGTCGTCAGACTGTCATTGATCGCAACAGGCAGCTCTGGCGTTGTGAGTTCGAGCCAGACGAAGGCGCCAATGCCGACGCTGCCCACCAGGAACAGCAGTGCCAGCACCAGCAAATACATGGGGCGGGATCGCTTGGGGACGCTCGGGACGGGCGGCGGCATCGTGGAGGGCCCCAGAGAGGGCTCCTGCCTGGTCGCGTGTTCGCCGTCGTCGAACAGATTCACGAGTTCGGATTTGAGTGATTCGTCGGCGAGGCTGATGTCTTCTTCAGTTAACCCCTCGGCCTCGAACGGAAGGTCGGCCGGCGTCTCGGCGATATCCTCTTCCCACCGTTCGGCGGTGCCGTCATCGGCTTCGAATTCGTTTTCGTCGGCGAATTCGTTCTCATCTGCAAATTCGGTTTCGAATTTGTTTTCTGCTGCGGTGGTGCCGCTTGCTTCATTGCCGACATCATCATCGCGCACCCAACTGACGTCTGGATCCGTGTCGCTCGGATGGTCGACGGTCGTCTCGTCGCCTTCGGGTCCTTGATCGTCGGATTCGAGATGTTCGGGAGGTTCGTCATCCTCGGGAGGTATGGCATCCTCGGGAGGTTCGGCAACGACAGGAGGTTCGTCCTGGTGCGGAGACCCGGCATCCTCATGAGGTTCGAGATGCTGCGTTTCGTCGCCGTCGGATTGGCCGTGCGTGGTCGTGATTGCCAGGGGTTCGGGTTCGTCCTCATCGAGACCCGTCCCCTCGAAGTCCGATACCGGACCGTCGGGCCGCACCACGTCGTGACCGGTCTGATTTGCCGGGCCATAGCCCAGCTCTTCGAGCTTCCGTTCAATCGCCTCGACGGATCGGTTTACCGGCGCCAGTTTTACCGACAACCGGTCGGCCTGGGAATCGACGATCGACCCGAGCTCTTCGAGCGCGCGCATGATCTGTTCTTCGGCGGATAATGAGGTTTCGTCTTCGCGATCGGCCATGGTTTGCGTCGTTGGGTCTTCGCTTTCGGGTTTCCCGGTCGGCGGATCTGATCGTCCCGCTGATCGTGCGAATTATTCAAATCCTCGTTCGTCTTTTCAAGCGACCCGCCGCGCCTGTAACCGAGACTTGAACGGAGGCATTCGGGACGGGGACAAACGAACAACGAGGACCATAGTACCGCGTCACATAAGCGGAGAGACCGACAGTGGGTGAGGTGTTAGTCGCGCCCGAACAGGCGGCCGAGGAACCCGGCGCCATCGTCCGATGTTCGGCTCGGCCGGCTCGGACCCTTGGAGGTGTCTTCCATCCGATCAAGGCGTTCAGACAATCGCATCATCGCGCGTTCGACAGGGGCCGTGGATGCGCCACCCGCAGTGGATTTGATCTCTTCGATTTGCTCTCCAAGTTCGCCGACCTTTTGCGCGATCGGCTGGATCGCTTCGGTCGTTCGATGCTCGGATTGCTCGATCCGACTGGCCAGTTTCTGAATGCTTTCGAGCACGGCCTCGGCCGTCAATGCCGGGGGGCCGCTCGGCGTGTTGTCCTGGCGCGGGGGATTGTCATAGTGCTGCTCTTCGCGATGCACTTCGCGGGGCCGGTTCGCATTGTTTCCGTTGTCGGCAAACCGGTCGTCGGAATCGTTACGCTTCGTACGCAGTTCTTCAGATGCCGCCGCCAGGATTGTCTGGGACAGCCAGCGGCCGACATTGACGCCCTGCTTGCGCGCGGCAATTTTCGCCGCCTCGCGCGCTTCAGGGTCAACGCCCTTTACGCTCCAGGGTGAGTTAGCAGCCATTGGAAGTTATCTGATCCCGCTCATTCGATACGTAGTGCCCGAATAGGCCCATGTATTGCGACAATTAGAACTCGGTAGTACGCGGTCCCAATATGGGATTGTCACCGCCGAATTCCACTAAACAATTCTACAGCGGTATTGATGCACTTTTTTCACACACTTGAAAACATGAAAAAACCGCCACTCTGCGATTGGAATCAACGAGTTCGTGATGATGTACGACCGGTAGTGCCGCCGGTATTCAGAATTTTGGAGAAAACAAAAGTCGCTGTCGCTCCGGAGATCAGATTCCGAGATCCGATGCCGCCATACATTTGGACATACATGGTTTACCTCTGCGGCACTACGGTAGTGCGGGTAAAAAGCCCCGGATTACCGGGGGTTGCAGAGTCTGGTCGAACGGTCGATTTGCGTTCGCGGTGGTCCTCGGTTTGTCGGCTGGTCACACGAAACTGGTCGTTGGGATCGTTCAACGTCCCGGTCGCTGTTCCCGGGATTTGGTCGACGTCATGGTCGGATCTCCGGTGGCGCTGGAGATGTCTCGTATGTCGGGTAATCGGGTGTGATCACCCGAAGGTATGGCCTGCCGTTTGCTGTCCGGTCTTGTCTGCGCTTGATCCCGACAAGTATAGTCGCGCCGCATATCGCCTGCGCATACCCGCGTATGTCGAGACCTATCTCATAGTGGAGCCTCTGACATGGCCAAAAACGTTGCCCTCATCACCGGCGTGACGGGACAGGACGGGGCCTATCTGGCCGACCTTCTATTGGAAAAGGGCTATGAGGTTCACGGGGTAAAACGCCGCTCATCGTCTTTCAATACCGGCCGCGTCGACCATCTTTATAGCGATCCCCATGAGACCGGCGTGGGGTTCCATCTCCATTTCGGAGACATGACGGATGCGACCAACCTGATCCGGCTGATCCAGGAAGTTCAACCCACCGAGATTTACAATCTGGCGGCGCAGAGCCATGTGCAGGTCAGTTTTGATACGGCTGAATATACGGCAAATGCGGACGCGATGGGGGCGTTGCGTCTGCTTGAGGCGATCCGCATTCTGAAGCTGGAAGACGCGACCCGCTACTACCAGGCATCGACGTCCGAGCTCTATGGCAAGGTGCAGGAAACACCCCAGAGCGAGACGACGCCATTTTATCCGCGCAGCCCCTATGCCGTGGCGAAATTATATGGCTACTGGATCACGGTGAACTACCGTGAGGCCTATGGGATGCATGCCACGAATGGCATCCTGTTCAACCATGAGAGTCCGATCCGCGGCGAGACGTTCGTCACGCGCAAGATCACCCGCGCGGTCGCCGCGATCGAGCTCGGTCTGCAGAAACAATTGTTCCTCGGCAACATGGATGCCAAGCGCGATTGGGGTCATGCGCGCGACTATGTCGAGGGCATGTGGCGCATCGTGCAGCATGATGAACCCGATGATTTCGTTCTCGCGACGGGCGAGACCCATGCGGTCCGGGAATTCGTTGAACTGGCGTTCAAGGAAGTCGGTCGAACCATCGTCTGGCATGGCGAGGGTGTCGATGAGGTTGGCGAGGACGCAAAGACCGGTGAGACGCTGATCGCCATCGATCCGCGTTACTTTCGGCCGACCGAAGTGGACCTCCTGCTCGGCGATCCGGCCAAGGCGAAACGGGTGCTTGGTTGGCAACACACAACGCCATTTCCCCAGCTCGTCAAAGAGATGGTCGCGGCGGATCTCGAGCTCATGCGCTCGGAGAAAGACATCCACCAAAGTTCCGATTGAGCCGGGCGGCTTGCGGATCGCGTCGGCAAGGGCGATATAGACCCTGCAGTCGGCCTTGGGGCGTAGCCAAGTGGTAAGGCATCGGGCTTTGATCCCGTGATCGCAGGTTCGAACCCTGCCGCCCCAGCCAACTTGTTCCGAACAGTATTCGACGTTCAGCCGTTCGCGGCGGCGTCCAGGCGTGCACGAACGAGCCGCTGCAGGCGGAACAATTGCCGGTCGCGGATGCCGACCTCGCGCATATGTTCGACGGTGTTTTCCAGATACTCCGCACAGGTGCCCAGATACCCCGCGGCCGTTGCCAGATGTTCGACCACGCTGTCTTCGGGCAGGCGGCCGACATAGCGTTCGGTCTCGCGGTTCATGACGAAGGTGACGGCGTCGACCGGACCTTCCGGCGTCATGGCGCGAACCCAGACGGCCGAATAACTGTCGAGTGCCATCTCCCGGTCCCAGACCACGGATAATTCATCCTTCTCGCGGCCCGTCGGCAGCTTGAAGGCGATGCCGTTGCACGAGCCGCCCTTGTCGAGCGCCAGAACGAGGCCGGGATTTTCCGGTGTGCCGCGACCGAGCGGCGTACGCAGGCAGAAGGAGCGGTGATAGCCCCAGACGCGTGCCGTGCGTTTCTCGCTGTAGTGGATCGCCGGGTTCCAGATCAGGGAGCCATAGCCGAACACCCATACGTCGGTGCCGGGCGAGGCATCGAAGAATGTCGAGAGCGAGGCCGCGCGTTCCGCATCGGTGAGGGGACGGATGTTCGTCACATGCTGCTGCTCCTGCAACATGCGAAAGACCTGTCCGTCCCGGATGGAATCGCGATTGAGTTTGTTGGTCATTTCAAATCTGATGCAAATGCCATAGCGCGTGTATATCAATCGGGGTCAGGGAACTGAACCTCCGAAGCAGCGAGAGTGTGACGATGAGCGTGACAGCAGACAAGGTGCTGGACTTCTGGTTCAACGAAACCGACCGGCAAAACTGGTTCGAACGCAGCGACGAATTCGACCAGGTCATTCGAGATCGGTTTGGCGATGCGGTCGAGACCGCGCGTGCGGATGGCTTCACCGATTGGCACGACACCGCGCGAGGCTGCCTGGCGGTGATCATCCTGATCGATCAGCTGTCGCGGAACATCTACCGGGATTCCCCGCTCGCATGGTCGGCGGATGATGTCGGGCTCGCCTGTACCAAACGGGCGTTGACCCGTGCGTATGACGCCGACCTTGGAATTGATGAGCGCAAGTTCCTCTACATGCCTCTGATGCACAGCGAGGTGTTGGCGGATCAGGAGCAATGCGTCGAATTGTTTGCGACGCTGGCGACGGACGAGGACGATGTCAGCCTGGATTTTGCGATCCGGCACCGCGACATCGTCGCGCGGTTCGGCCGCTTTCCCCATCGCAACGAGATCCTCGGGCGGGAAAGCACGCCCGAAGAGCTGGCGTTCCTGAAGGAACCCGATTCTTCATTCTGAGGGCTTGCGTCGCGATTTAGGGGAGATCGGCGAGAACGATTTCCGCATCCCCTTGTGCCGTGATGGTGATTTCACGCTCGCCGGCAATGGCCGCACCCGCGCGTTCACCGATTTCCGTGCCGTTCACCAGCACCGTGCCGCGCGACGGCACGAGGTAGCCTTTGCGGTATTCCGAAAATATGTGCGTAAGACTTTGACCGTCGGACAGCGTTGCGCCGAAAAGCGCCGCATCCGGATGGATCATCGGCGCGCCCAGCCCGTCGTCTTCGGCCCGGCCCGAGGCGAGCAGGACCAGTGAGCCGGCCTGTTCGCCGCGCGGGAAGGTCTTGGTCTCCCAGCGCGGCGCGTGGCCCTCGCGATCGGGCGTGATCCAGATCTGGAAGATTTGGGTGGCCTCGTCCTCGACGTTGAATTCGGAATGCTGAATCCCGGTGCCGGCGCTCATGATCTGGACATCCCCGGCCTCTGTGCGGCCGCGATTGCCCAGATTGTCCTCATGGGTGATCGCGCCGTGGCGGACATAGGTGATGATCTCCATGTCCCGGTGCCCATGGGGCGGGAACCCGCCCTTGGCGACGATCGTGTCGTCATTCCAGACCCGCAGCGGGCCGAGGCCCATGCGGTCGGGATTCATGTATTCGCCGAAGCTGAAATGGTGATGGGCGTCGAGCCAGTCATTCTGGAAATGGCCGATCTCGTCGAGAGATGTCACGTCGATCATGCTGCGTCCTTAATGTCCGCGCGGTTGTGTGGCGCGAGGAAGTCGATCGTTGGTCCCACCGGCACGATGCCCGTCGGATTTACGGTCTCGTGGCTGCCGTAATAGTGGATCTTGATTTGCGGGTTGTTGATCGTCGAATCCACCCCCGGCACCTGGTAGAGGTCGCGGGTGTAGTTCCACAGGCTGGGATAGTCGATCAGCCGGCGGATATTGCATTTGAAGTGCCCGTGATAGACGGGATCAAATCGCAGCAGCGTTGTGAACAGGCGCCAGTCGGCTTCCGTGATCTGATCACCCACGAGATAGCGCTGGTTCGAGAGCCGGGCTTCGAGCCAGTCGAAAGTATCAAACAGGTTCGTCACCGCTTCGTCGTAGGCGGCCTGGGAACGCGCGAAGCCGGATTTGTAGACCCCGATATTGACCGTGTTGAAGACCCTGTCGTTGACGGCGTCGATCTCGTCGCGCAGCGGCGCGGGGTAGTAATCCCGTTCGGGGTGTTCGGCGAAGGCGTCGAAGGCGCTGTTGAACATCCGGATGATCTCGGACGATTCATTGTTCACGATCGTGCCTGTCTCCAGGTCCCAAAGCACAGGGACCGACACCCGGCCGGTAAAATTGGCGTCGGCTGCAGCATATATCTGATGCAGATAGTCGGCGCCGAGCACCGGATCGGGGACGACCTCGTCATCCGGTTTGAAGGTCCAGCCGTCGTCGCCCTTGTACCAGTGCACGACCGAAACCGAGATTGCCTCCTCAAGCCCCTTCAGGGCCCGGTAGATCATTGTGCGATGCGCCCAGGGGCAGGCGTGGCAAATATAAAGGTGATAGCGCCCCGGCGCAGCCTTGAATCCGCCGACACCCGTTGGGCCCGGGGATCCGTCTGCGGTGATCCAGTTGCGGAACGCCGTCTCGGGATTATTGAACTTGCCATCCGCGTCGTTTCTGGCCGGTTCAACCGCGTGCCAGACGCCTTCGATCATTACGCCCATCGCCTATTCCTTCCGTGGATGCCGTTATCCGTTGGCACCTTAGGTTGGATGCGCAGGCAGGAATGTCGAGGTCGTGTGTTCGAATATCGAACAGATGTTCGTTATTCGGCCAGGTACTCTTCCAGGCACACAAGCGCACCATGCCAGCCGCCGGAATGATTTTCGGCCATTTCGCTGGTCGGCAGCATGGTGTGGACGAGTTGCAGTTCCGATGCGTCCTCGGCGGTCGCAATGAATTTGAGATCGAGGAATGTCTCGATGCCCTGCATCTCGCCCTCATGCTGCCAGGTCCAGGACATGGTCAGCCGGTTTGGCGGGTCGATTGTGCCGAACACGCCGTGCGCGGCATGTTCCTTATTGTCCGGTGAGACCAGGACCATCTCGTAATTGCCGCCCTCCTGAAAGTCCCATCGGTCGATCCGGCAACTGACATTGCGCGGGCCCATCCACTGGCGGGCTTGCGCAGGGTCGGTCCAGGCCGCGAACAACCGCTCGATGGGGACCGTGAAGTTTCGCGACACCCTGAGCGTACGCGTTGCGTCGGGCGCTTCGGTGATATCCGGGGCGTTGGTCATGACGGTCCCTCCTTTTCGGCTGGTTCCGTTTCGAGGAACTGGGCGAGGGAGTCGAGGCTGCCTTCCCAGAAGGCCCGATAGCGCGCGAGCCATTCATCGGCATCCTGCAGCGGCGCCGCCTGGACGGCGCAGATCTGGTTCCGGCCGTCGCGACGACGCTCGATCAGGCCGGCCTTCTGCAGGACCTTCAGATGCTTCGAGACGGCGGGAAGGGACATGGCGAACGGTTCGGCGAGTTCGCCCACCGTTGCGTGGCCTTCGCTCAGGCGCGCGAGGATCGCGCGCCGGGTCGGGTCGGCCAGTGCGGCAAACGTATGATCGAGATTATATTTAACCATACGGTTAATTTAAGTGGGTTGGGCCCCCGTTGCAAGGGAGGCCGCAAGGGGCGATGCCGGGAGCTACTTTCCTTCGCGCCGCCATGCCGCGAGGAGGAACGCACCTATCATCAGCAGAAGGATCAGCGCGGGAAGGAACGGAAGATCCCGTACGCCGATGACGGCGGACGCATCGTTGCGTTGAAACGCGAGCCAGCGCGCCGACGTTCGCAGTTCCGAAGCATCACTCAACGCGCGCCCCGGCCGGGCGCGACGCAGGTCCGGGATGCCGGTGTCACCGATCCAGCTGAGCCCGCCGCCGGTAATCGCCGCAACGGGGCGCAGCAGCATGTCTGTGGCCGTCACGTCGGCGAACTCGATGGGGTTTATCGTGCCGACGCCTGCGACCGCCGTGCGGCTTCCATCGTCCAATCGGTAGATGCCCGTTTCCTTGACGGCGATGGTGCCGAGCGCACGGCCGTCTCCCTGTTCCTCGAGGGTGACCGACCGGGTCTCGCCCGTGGGTCCGGTGACTGTGACGGGTGCGGGGTCCGGCGTCAGGCTGTGGCGGACGATCTCGATGGTGTCGCCGCTGGATACCGCAGTCAGCCGGTCTTCCTCGAGCTCGGGCTCCTTCATCAGCCAGTGGGCGAGGCGGCGCAGCAGCTCATTGTGGGGGCCGCCGCCCTCATATCCGCGCGCCCAGAGCCAGATATGGTCGCTCAGGAACTGGCCAACCCGGCCTTCGCCAACCCGGTCCAGAATGAGAAGCGGCCGCCCGTCGGGGCCGTCCATGACCACCGTGCCCGATTTGGGCCGCGCGTCGACATGGCGGAACCAGCGCCCCCAGTCGGGTGTTGCGTCCAGGTCCGGGCCCAGCCCCGGGAGGGTCGCCGTCACGGGGTGGCGGCGTCCGATTTCGTTCACATTCGCGACGTAGGGGGCTTCCGTGACCTTGCCGGTCGGCTCTCCCGGCAGAACGCTCGCCAGCGCGGTGCGGTACAGGCTGGTTGCGGGGGTGACCTCCGGTCCTGTTGCTTCGAGGAGCGCGCCGCCGGCCTCAACATAGTTGGCGATATTGCGCAGGTAGATCGACGGCAACACACCCATGCGTCGATACCGGTCGAAGATGATCAGATCAAAATCGTTGAGCTTCACCTCGAACAGCTCGCGATACGGAAACGCGATCAGGCTGAGTTCGCGCACGGGCGTGCCGTCCTGTTTCTCGGGCGGTCTGAGGATGGTGAAGTGCACGAGGTCGACCGACGGATCGGCCTTGAGGAGATTGCGCCATGTGCGCTCACCGGGGTGCGGGGCGCCGGAGACCAGCAGGACCCGCAGCCTGTCGCGAATGCCGTTGACGGTCACCACGGCGAGATTGTTGGAGCGGGTGAGCTCCTCGCGGCCCGGCCCGACCGACAATTCAAATACGCTCGTGCCGCCGCGATCCACGACCAGCTCGACGCTGTGATCGACACCGACCGGGGCCAGTATGGTGCGGCCAACCGCTGCGCCGTCACGCCGGATGGTGACCTGCGCCTGGCGTGCGCGTACGGCTCTGGGCTCGTCGATCCGCAGGGTCAGGCGGACCGTTTCGCCGACGATGCCGAAGCCCGGATTCTCGATGATCGTCAGGCGCCTGTCTCCGGCCGTCCGATCACCGGTCAGCATGGCATGGACGGGCCCGCCCAGGTCGAGCGCGGCGATATTTTCGGGCAGATCATGGACCCGGCCATCGGTGATCAGAACCGCGCCGGCGAAACGGTCGCGTGGAATGTCGATCAGCGCGCGGTCGAGCGCCTCATAGAGATGGGTGCCGTCGCGCAGGCCCGATTGGCCGTCGTCCTCGTTCAGGTTCCCGGCCGCGGGCACCTCGACGATGCGCAGCTCGAAATTCGCCTGTCCCGCCGCCCACGCCGTCACTTTTGCCAGTGCCGCGTCGGCCTGCTCTGTGCGCGCACCGATCGACTGGCTCTGGGACCGGTCAACGACGACCAGGCCGATGTCCGTCAACGGCGTGCGATCCTCGACAACGATCGAGGGGTTCGCCAGCGCCGCCAGGATCGCCGCCGTCGCCGCGATCCGCCAGATCACGCCCGGCGCCGGGATGCCCGGCCGGGGGGCCGCAAACCCGACGAGCATCACCAGCGCGCCCACGGCCGCCATCGCGATCAGGATGCCGGTGGGCAGAAGCGGGTCCCAGATGATCGAGGAGGCGTCCATGGTTATTGCCCGAGCCGCTCGAGGATTTCGTCGACATGCACCTGGTCGGCCTTGTAGTTGCCGGTCAGCGCATACATCACCAGATTGACCCCGAAGCGGAACGCGAGCTCGCGCTGGCGTGCGCTTCCGGGCACGACTGAGAACATCGGCCGGCCCGTGGCATCGATGGCCCAGGCAGCGGCGAAATCATTGGCGCCGATGATCACGGACGAGACCCCGTCATTGACCCGTTCGTCGGGCTTTTGCACGAATAACCGCCCGCCTTCCCAGCGGCCGGGAAACTCATGCAAGAGATAGAAGGCCTTGGTCAGGACATGGGTCGTCGGTATTTCCAGCAGGGCGGGGATATCCAGCCCGCCAACCAGGCTCCGCAACGTCTGCGTGCCGGGGCCGACGCCGCCGATCCCCGATAAATTCTGGTCGCGGGTATCGAAGAGGATCGTGCCGCCATTGCGCAGGTAGGTGTTGATGCGCGCGCGTGCGCCGTCCGAGAGCGTCGCCTGGCGCTCGGTCATCGGCCAGTAGATCAGGGGAAAGAAGGCCAGCTCGTCCCGCTCGACATCCAGGCCGATGGGCGCGCCGGGGACAATCGAGGTCCGTCGTGACAGGATTTGTCCCAGCCCGGCCAGCCCCGCCCGGCTGGTCTCATCGACCTTCGTATCACCGGTCAGGATGTAGCCGATCCGCGTGTCCTTGGTGGCCTCCAGCGCGAAGCTGTCGCTCGACTGTGCCCAGCCCGGTGTCGCGCCCGCGCTCACGAGTCCGCCCGCCAGCGCCAGACATATCGCGGCCGCGGCCGCGGCCCGGGTGATCCGCGGGGTGAGGCCGCGCAGGACGAGTGAAATGATGAAATCGGCGAGCAGCAATCCGAAGGCTGCGACGAGGAACCAGACCCGCAATTCGCGTTGCAATGTGGGGCCGTATTCCGCCGTCTCGACCCCCGATGCATGCGCATCGAAAAGCCGGGGTGCGAGGCTCGGGCCCAGGTTGATGGCCCGGCGCGACTGCGCGACGCCGTAGAATCCCGGCGGGGTTCGCGGGCCTGGTGTCACGTCCTCGCCCGCGCCGGCGGGCAGCGCGCGACTGGTGTTGAGGGGTTCGGACAGCCGGCCGAAACCGTCCAGCGTCGAAAGCGGCGGGAGCGGACGGGTCGCTGTGTTGTCGGAAGCCACGCCCTGGCTCAGGGCGACGAGGCGCCGGAGCATGTCGACATAGAGGCCGGAAAAGGCGAGCGACGACCATTCGGCGTTGGCCGTCGTGTGGAACAGCACGAGCCAGCCGTCGGCGCGTTTCTCGCCCGTCACCAGCGGTGTGCCGTCTTCCAGCCGGGCCCAGGTTTTCGATGCCAGTTCGGGCGAAGGCTGCGCGAGCACCTGGCGCCGCACGATGATTTCGTCCGAGGGGATGAGGCCGGCGAACGGTGATGTCTCGTCGAATGAGGCCAGTTTGGAAGGCTGGTCCCAGCTCATCACGCCGCCGAACACCCGTCCGCCACGCCGCAGGTCGACCGGCAGCAACCGGTCGGTGCCGTCGGCGAGGTTCGGGCCGGCAAAGCGCACCAGCACGCCGCCATCGGCGATCCAGGTCTCCAGGCGTTCGATTTCGGTTTCGGTGAGGGTCCCGATATCGGAGAGAACCATCACCGCGAGGCGGCGTTCCAGCAACGCCTCGACGGTGCCGTTGCGCACCTCGGCAAACGGCTCGAGCGCCCGGTTGAGATAGAAGGCATTGCCGATCAGCGGTTGGTCGAGCTGGGCGGTGTCTCCCGACACGATGCCGACCGGGCGCCGGCGCAGGCTTTCGTCGAACAGCATGACGGCGCCGGCATGGCGCGCATCCTCGACACCGACCCGGGAGATGCGGTTGCGCAATTCGCTGGGCATCGCCAGCAGCACTTCGGCGGTCTCCACGCCGTCGTCAAATGTGAAGGCCTGGCGGCCCAGCAACCGGCCATCTTCGTCGCTCGCAATAAGTGCGGCACTTCGCGCACCGTCTGCATTCAGCCGCACGACACGCACGAGAACGCCGTCGGTCGCGCTCTGGGTCGCGGCGATCACGAGCGGCTGTTCGGCGGGGGCGGGATGCACATAGCGCAGTGATCCGAGGCGTTGCAGCGCCAGCTCGAGCGGTTTGGCGCCGGCGTCCGCACGTTCTTTGTCGGGCCCATCCAGTCCGCTCGACAGCCACATGGCCGTCGCGGGGCGGGACAGTTCCAGCGCCTCGATCTGGGCCCGCACGGGCGCGTAATCCACCGTCCAGGGCACGGGCGCGATCGAGCGGATGCGGTCCCTGGCCTCGGCCGCCGAGAGCGGTCGCAGGCTGCCCTCGGTTCGCTCGACCGATTGCGCCGTGGTGGCGATATAGACGGTGCGGTTTTCGCGCGCGGCCTCGTCGATCAGGGCCATCGCCGTATCCTGGCGTTCGCTCCAATTGGCGCCGGCGGTCCAGCCATTGTCGATCACCATGACCAACGGGCCGTTGCCACGCAGGATGCGCCCGGCATCGAGGATCGGATGGGCCAGGGCCAGGATGACCAGCGCCGTCAGGAGCAAGCGCATCGCCAGCAGCCACCAGGGGGTGCGATGGGGTGTCTCCTCATGCTGTGGCAGCCCGAACAGGAGCCGGATGGCGGGAAACGCGATCCGTGCCGGGGCCGGCGGGACGGCACGGAGCAGCCACCACAGGACCGGCAACGCGGCCAGTGCCACGAGCAACCAGGGAACGGCGAAGGAGAGGGCGCCGATGCTCAGCATGTTTGCTCAGGCCTTCGCATGCAGGGCCTCGGTCATGGCCATGAACAGGCTCAAAAGGGCGGGCTCCGGCGTCGCGTCGGTGCTGTGCACCCCGTAGGACCATCCGGCCCGTTGCGCGAAGGTGCCGAGCGCCGCCTGCAGTGATTCGAGGCGCGCCAGATATCCGGCGTGAAGGGATTCTGCGCGCCCGACGAGCAGCTCGCCCTCCGCCTCGAGGCCGCGAAACCTGGTCCGGCCCCGGAACGGCAAATGGACTTCGCTCGGGTCGAGGATCTGCAGCAGGTGACCGCGCACGCCGCGCGCCGCCATCTCGCGCAGGAATGCCAGCAGGATGTCCTCCTCGACCATGAAGTCGCTGATCAGGACCACGGTGCCATAGCGCGGCAGGGCCGGGACGGGCGGGACTTCATAGCTCTCGGGGTCGCGCGCCATGTCGTGCATCACCGTCATCGCGATGCGGTCCAGTGCGGCGCGGCCGGTGGCGGGTGCGTCCGGTTTGTCGAGCAGTGCGATCCGCTCGCCGCCGCGTGTCAGGAGCGACGCGAGCGCCAGGGCCAGGACCGCGGCCCGGTCCTGTTTCTCGGGCAGGTTGCGGCCGGAGCTGTAGCGCATCGAGGCCGTGAGGTCGGGCCACAGCCACACGCTTTGTGCGGCTTCCCACTCGGTTTGCCGGACAAACAGGCGATCCGAGCGCGCCGAACGGCGCCAGTCGATGTCGCGCGGGCTGTCGCCAAACGCGAACTGCCGATACTGCCAGAAGGTTTCGCCCTGTCCGACCCGGCGGCGGCCATGGACGCCCTGCGCGACGGTCGATGCGACCCGGTCGGCCGCGACGAGCAGCGGCGGAAACGCGGCCGCGGCCTCTTCGGCGCTGCGGCGCGTTGCGGGTTCAGGCGCGGGTGACATATCGGGTGTCGTCTACTTGAACGGGCTGCAGAGGCCGTCGATCACATCGTCCAGCGTGCGGCCCTCTGCGCGTGCGGCGAAGTTCAGGGCCATGCGGTGGCGCAGGATCGCCGGCGCCAGGGCTACGACGTCATCGATCGACGGCGAGATGCGCCCCTGCAGCAACGCGCGGGCACGGGTGGCGAGCATCAGCGCCTGGCTGGCGCGCGGGCCGGGGCCCCAGGCTACCCAGTTGGCAACATCTTCGCGGTCGGACGTGCCGGGCCGTCCGGAGCGGACGAGGGCGAGGATGGCGTCGACGACGCTGTCGCCGACCGGCAGCCGCCGGACCAGCTGCTGCGCCGCCATCAGCTGGGTCGCGTCCATCACTTGGCTCGGGGTCCGGTCTTCCATCCCCGTGGTCACGAGCAGCATCTGCCGTTCGGCCTCGGGGTCGGGGTAGCCGATATTGACCTGCAGGAGGAACCGGTCGAGCTGCGCCTCGGGCAGGGGGTAGGTGCCTTCCTGCTCGATCGGGTTCTGGGTGGCGAGCACATGGAAGGGGCTCGGCAGCGCATGGGTGTGACCGGCGACCGAGACCTCGCGCTCCTGCATGGCCTGCAGCAACGCCGACTGGGTCCGCGGGCTGGCGCGGTTGATCTCATCGGCCATCAGCATCTGGGTGAACACCGGCCCGGGGATGAAGCGGAAACTCCGGCCGTCCTCGGTCTCGTCCAGGATTTCCGAGCCGATGATGTCGGCCGGCATCAGGTCGGGCGTGCACTGCACCCGGCGGCTGTCGAGCCCGAGCACGGTGCCCAGCGTTTCAACAAGCCGGGTCTTCGCGAGGCCCGGCACGCCGAGCAGCAGCAGGTGCCCGCCGGCGAGCAGGGTGATGATCGTCTCGTCGATCACCTCTTCCTGGCCGAAAATGACCCGACCGATCCCGGTGCGCACGGCCGAGAGTTGTTCGCTTACGCGTTCGATATCTGCGAAAATCGAATCCGTGACCGGAAGATCGAGTTCCGAACGCACGACATCATCTGTGGGCATGACCTTGCTCCTGCGAATGCTACTGTGACCGAACCATGGGCTCCGACACCAACAATCCCCAAGGCCTTTTCGAACGGATCGGCAAAACCCGTTCGCAAGGCCCCTCCCGGCGTGAACCGATCGATTGCGGTCACTTCGACATGCGCATCGGGCGCGACGGGACTTGGTATTATCGCGGCTCTCCAATTGGGCGTAAACCGCTGGTCACGCTGTTTTCATCGGTGCTCAAACGCGATGCCGACGGCCAATACTGGCTCGAGACGCCTGTCGAACGCGGTCGCATCGATGTGGATGATGCGCCCTTCACGGCGGTCGAGATGGACGCGACCGGACAAGACCGTGACCAGGTCCTCAGTTTCCGCACCAATCTTGACCAAATGGTGACGGCGGGCGCAGAAAATCCGCTCCGCATCACGTTCGACGAATCGACCGGCGAACCCTCACCCTATGTGCATGTACGCGACGGGCTCGAGGCCTTGCTGACCCGTTCGGTCTATTACCATCTGGCCGAGCTGGCCGTTCATGACCCCGATAGAGGATTGTTTGGCGTGTGGAGTGACGGGATGTTTTTTGAGCTGGAGCAGGCTGGGGATTCAGCAAGGCCATGACCGCGCATTCTCCCGACCGCGCGGGGATCGCCGCGCGGATTCTCGCGACCCAGTCCCATCTCGATGTCCGGCGCAGCAGCGGCGCGGCCGTCAGCCAGATGCTGCATGATGATTCCGATGCCGCCCCCGGCGAGGTGGCGCCCAATCGGCGCGGCGACCACGATCTGAACGAAATCGGCATGCGGCCGAACCCGCCGCTTACCCCGGCTGCGGTCCTCGTGCCGCTGCTCGACCATGGCGACCGAATCACGGTCCTGCTCACGGAGCGCGCGGCGGATCTGCGCGCCCATGCCGGGCAGATCAGCTTTCCCGGCGGCCGCATCGATCCCGGCGACGCCCACCCGGAGGCCGCCGCCCTGCGCGAGGCCGAAGAAGAGGTCGGCCTGCCGCCCGCCGCGGTCGAGGTGATCGGGCGGCTGGACACATATGAAGTGCGCACGGGCTTCGAGATCACGCCCGTGGTCGGCTTCGTCGAGCCCGGTTTCGATGTGGTGGCTGATCCGGGCGAAGTGGCCGACGTGTTCGAGGTGCCGCTCGCCTTCATCCTCGATCCGGCCAATCACGAGCGCCAGAGCCGGGTGTTCCAGGGCAAGCGCCGCTTTTTCTATGTCCTGCCCTACGAGGACCGATACATCTGGGGCGCGACCGCGGGCATGCTGGTCAACCTGTTCGAGGTCCTGACCGGTCAGACGGCGCGCTGGCGCTAGGCGCCGGTCTTTTTATGAATCCGACCAAAACCATTTCACAGCAGGCATGGATGGCGGACCGTGACCTGCATGCCGTGTTCGCGGCGCTGCAGGGGGCGGGGGATCCCGATCCCGCTTTGCTCTGTGTCGGCGGCTGCGTGCGCGATGCGCTGATGGATCGCCCGGTCGTCGATGTCGATCTCGCCACGGTCCATCCCCCCGATATCACGCTCGCGCGGCTCGAGGCGGCCGGCATCACCGTTCTGGAAATCGGCATCGAACACGGCACGGTCGTCGCCCGGTTCGGGCACAAGCTGTTCCAGATCACGACACTTCGCGTGGATGTGGAGACCGACGGCCGCCACGCGCGCGTCGCCTACACCGATGACTGGGCGGCGGACGCATCGCGGCGCGACTTCACCATGAACGCGCTGTATGCCGATCTCGACGGCAACGTCTTTGACCCGCTCGGTGGCGCGGGGGACATCGCGGCGCGGCGGGTCCGGTTCATCGGCGACGCCAACGAACGCATCCACGAAGACGCGTTGCGGATTCTGCGGTTCTACAGGTTCCACGCGCAGATCGAGGATGGCGAGATCGATCCGGATGGGCAGGCGGCCTGCACGAAGCTGGCGGGCAGCCTCGCAACGCTGTCGGGCGAACGCATGCGCGAGGAAATCTTCAAACTGTTGGCGGCGGCCACCCCGGCGGCAACGTGGATGCTGCTGCTGGACGCGCAAATTCTGGAAACGGAACTCCCCTGGCTTTCCCGCTGCGACCGTCTCGCCGGACTGGTCACGGTTGAAGGGGTGGTCGCCGGCGCCGACCCGCTGCGCCGGTTGGCGTCACTCGTCGATGCCAAAGCGCATGGCGAAAATATTGCCACGCGGCTGCGCCTCTCCAACCGGGACGGGGAGCGTTTGCGCGACCTGAACAAGCGCGCGGACGATATCAAACCCGATCTTCCGCAAGACGCGTGGATGGCACGTCTCTACGAAATGGGTGCGGCGCGGTGGCGGGATCGTGCGTTGCTGAACTGGGCGGATGAAATCACCACGGGCCGTACCGGCGATCATCTTCGCGTAGACGCCTGGCATGCGCTGGTGGCGTTTCCGGACACGGAGGCCGTTCCCACCTTCCCAATACGTGGTGCAGATGTGATCGCCGCCAGCGTACCCGAGGGGCCTGACGTGAGCCGTCTTCTAAAAGAAATCGAGGCCTGGTGGATCGCGGGCGGGTTCGTGGCCGACAGGGACGCCTGTCTCAACGAGCTTGCGCGCCGGGCCGTGGTCTAGCGTGCGTCTTCCGGGCGGGCGGGTTTGAAACCCGCCTCCAAAAACCGTCATGCCCGGGCTTGACCCGGGCATCTTTTCACAACCGTTCGGGTGTTTGTCGCGAGATGCGCGGATCAAGTCCGCGCATGACGATGAGCGAATTGCGCCCTATTTCGTGCGCACCAGGTCGCCCGACATGCGGACCTTCACGTCTTCATCTTGCAGGCGCATGAACGAGATCGCCATGCCCTTGTCGGTCAATGAGCGCCGATAGACCTGCAGCTCCGACCCGCCGCTTGCGCTGATCGCCAGCGAATAGACGGTCATCGCATTGTCCTCGATCGCCGCCCAGCGAACCGCGTCGCCGCGCAGCGGATTGGGCAGTTCCGATTTTTGGAACAGGCCGCCCTTGGGGGACAGGACGAAGACATTCTCCTTGTCCTCGACCGGAATGAAGTTCTCTTCCACTTCGCGCCGCTTCACGTCCGTGCCAGTGCGCCCGCCATTCTCATCGCGGATGACCGTGATCCATTTCAGGGTAAAGCCTTCATTCTTGAACCGCTCGACCGTCACGTCGAGGTCGCGGGTTTCCCGGCGGTCTCCATCGGCGATGGTGGCGTTGCCTGCGCCGACATAGTTGCCGAAGAATTTCTCGATCGTATCGTCTGCGTGGGCGGCGCCGGCCAGGATGACCCCGGAGGCGAGAAACACACTCGCCGCGAGCAGTGTACGTGTGACGTGCAGAAATTTCATGCCGGGTGTCCGTCGATAAAGAATGCGCGCCTAGTTCCCGACCTTGACCAGCCGGGCATCGACCTCGCGTTGGGGTTCGCCGTTGGCGATGTTTATAAACTTGAGGCGCATGCCCGTGCCTTCAAGGGTTCGATTGTAGGTTTGGATCACATATCCTCCCGCCGCAGTGATCTGCATCACATGCACCGACAGGGTCTGATCGTGAACCTGGGCCCAGGCGAGGCCGTCCGTGCGCGGGTCCTGACGGCCGACCGCGTTGAACACATTGGCGGCAGCACCAGCCGTGAAGTCCATGCGTTGGGTGCGCCGGCGGATATCGGGGTTGTTGGGATCGCCACCACCGCGGATGACGCTCGTCCACTCGACGTAGAACCCGGCCCCCTCGGCGCCGATTTTGACGTCGAGGTCCCTGACGGTAACGCCGAAATAGAGCGAATCGCTGTTTTCGGCCACGCCGGATCCCTGATAATGCCCGTAGAAGGCATCGACCGGCAGGGACTGCGCGATCGCCGCAGGGGCGATGATCCAGCTCGTCGCGAACAGCATGGCTGCGGCGAGTGACGTGATCAGACAACGTGAAATGCGGGTCATGGTCTCTCCAATCCTGCGTCGGCGCCCGTCCGGAGGGCCGGGCACCGTATATCTGTGCTGAAACTAGCCCAGGCGGGGCGAGTTAGAAACTCTGCGCGAAGCGAATTTCGGCGAAAAGTATTCAGGGCCAGGAAACCATCGGCGGCAGCGACATCAGGATCGCCTCGACATTGCCGCCGGTCTTGAGGCCGAACTGGGTGCCCCGGTCGTAAAGCAGGTTGAACTCCACATAGCGGCCGCGGCGTTGCAGTTGGTGGGCGCGCTGATCGTCGGTCCAGCTTTTGTTCATGTGCCGGCGCACGATGCGTGGATAGACATCGAGGAACGACTTGCCCACATCCTGTGTGAACGCGAAATCCGCGTCCCAGTCGCCGGTCTCGACATAGTCGTAGAAGATGCCGCCGACCCCGCGCGGCTCGTCGCGATGCTTGAGATGGAAATACTCGTCGCACCAGGCCTTGAATTTGGGGTGATAGTCCGGGTCATGAGCGTCACATGCCGCCTGCAGACTGCTGTGGAACTGAGCCGTGTCATCATCATCGGGATACATCGGCGTCAGGTCGGCGCCACCGCCGAACCAGCTTTTCGACGTCACGATATGCCGCGTGTTCATGTGTACGGCCGGGACCAGCGGCGATTGCATGTGGGCGACCAGCGACACACCTGATGCCCAGAACCGCCCGTCTTCCGCCGCACCCGGAATTTGTTTTCGGAAATCTTCGGAAAAGACGCCCTCGACGGTTGAGACATTCACGCCGACCTTCTCGAACACGCGCCCGCGCATGACCGACATCACGCCGCCACCGCCTGGTGCGCCGTCCTGGTCGGGCCGGTCCCAGCTCGTCCGTTCGAAACGGCCTGCGGGCCGGTCGGTCATGGGGCCGGCTGCCGGGCCCTCCAGATCGTCTTCGATCGCCTCGAACGCGGCGCAGATATCGTCGCGCAACTGCGCGAACCATGCCGCCGCCTGTGGTTTGTGATTCTCGTTCGTCATGGACTTTACCTCGCTCCCTAAGCCGGACACCCTTGATCGGGAAATCCATCCTGTTGCCGCAACGCCTCGCCGAGCACGAGCGCCAGGGCCGTGACAACGTTTAGCGAGCGCGCGTCCGCCTGCATGGGTACCCGCACCTGCGCGTCGACCCGTCCGTGCACCGATTCCGGCACCCCGTCGCTCTCGCGTCCGACCAGCAGCGTATCGTCGCGGTGGTAGGCAAAGTCAATGTGCCGTTCTGTCGCCTTCGTGCTCAACAGGATCAGTCTTTGCGGCGGTGTCACACCGGCCTCGAATGCGTCCCAGGAGATATGACGAGACAGGTTCACCTGTTCCAGATAATCCATCCCGGCGCGCCGTACGCCTTGATTGTGCAGCACAAAGCCGGCTGGCTCGATCAGGTCCACGGGGATGTTGAGGCACGCGGCCAGGCGGAGGATAGCGCCTGCATTCTGGGGAATGTCGGGCTGGTAGAGGGCAATACGCACGGCGGTGATCCCTGATGCCGGTGAGCGGACCGGCAAAACGTTGTGGAGAAGCGTTCAAGGCGGGCTTGGCAAACGCTTTGGACTTCGATTATATCCGGGCGAAGTGTAAGGCACACATGGTTCCAGGGGGGCATTCTGGTCACAGCGTGCAGACGGATCGCGACGCGGGG
>JABIVD010000008.1 GCA_018667335.1 Rhodospirillaceae bacterium | reverse complement strand
TCGTCAAATATTGCTATTTCGCCTTCAGCAAAGTTTTGTTTTTTAAGTGCCAAGTTTGCTCGCAGAGTTACTATTATTTTCAGTAGTCACACGTTTGTGCAACATTCTGTGTAACTGTATGAGAAAACTTCAATTAAATCAACGATTAATTTTTTACGTGAAACAAATGTGTAAGTTAAATATTGTTTAATATCAATGACTTAGTAAAGAATAACTACTCCCACTCGATGGTCCCGGGTGGTTTCGACGTCACGTCATAGACCACCCGGTTGATCCCGCGCACTTCGTTGATGATGCGCGTCGCCACGCCGGCGACGAAGGCATGCTCGAAGGGATAGCTGTCGGCCGTCATCCCGTCGGTCGAGGTGACCGCACGCAGCGCGCAGACATGCTCATACGTGCGCGCATCGCCCATCACACCGACCGTACGCACCGGCAGCAGCACAGCGAAGGCCTGCCAGATCGAATCATACAATCCCGCCTTGCGAATTTCGTCGAGATAGATCGCGTCCGCCTGGCGCAGGGTTTCGAGCTTCTCCCGGTCGAAGTCACCGGGCATCCGGATCGCGAGGCCGGGCCCCGGGAACGGGTGGCGGCCGACGATCTCGTGGGGCATCCCCAACTCGCGGCCAAGATCACGCACCTCGTCCTTGAACAATTCACGCAGGGGCTCGACGAGCTCCATGTTCATGCGCTCGGGCAGTCCGCCAACATTATGGTGGGATTTGATGGTGGCACTCGGCCCGCCGAACGGGCTGACGGATTCGATCACATCGGGATACAGCGTCCCCTGGGCCAGGAAATCCGCGCCACCGATTTTTGCCGCCTCTTCCTCGAAGACATCGATAAAGGTCCCGCCGATGATTTTGCGCTTCGTTTCCGGATCCGAAACGCCGTCGAGCTTGTCGAGGAACATGTCCTTCGCGTCACGCACAACCAACGAGATATTGAATCGCTCGCGGAACACCTGTTCCACTTCTTCAACTTCGCCCGCACGCAACAGGCCGTGATCGACGAAGATGCAGTTCAACTGGTCGCCGATCGCCTCGTGGAGCAGCACCGCCGCGACGGAGCTGTCCACGCCGCCCGACAGCCCGCAGATCACCCGACCATCGCCGACCTGGGCGCGAATTTTCTCGATCTCCGCCTCGCGGAATGCCGCCATGGTCCAGTCACCGCGGCAACCGGCGACATGGTGGACAAAGCTCGACAGGAGGCGCGCACCGTCCTTGGTGTGCACCACTTCGGGGTGGAACTGGACACCGTAGAACTTACGCTCGTCATCGGCGATGGCCGCGAATGGTGCGCCGGGGCTGGTGGCCACAGATCGGAACCCGTCCGGCAACGCGGTGACACGGTCGCCATGGGACATCCAGACCTCGGGCACGGTGCCCGGGAGCCAGACTCGATGAAAGAGCCCGCAATGGTCCGTGACCTCGACGAGCGCACGGCCGAATTCCTGATGGTCGGAATCCTCAACCGTACCGCCCAGCGCATGACACATGAGTTGCTGGCCGTAGCAAATACCGAGCACCGGTACGCCGCGTTCGAAAACAATCGGATCGACTGTCGGGGCCTCGTCCGCCATCACGCTGGCCGGGCCACCCGACAGGATGATCGCGTCGGGCGCGAACTCTTCGATGAAGTCCTTGTCGATCCGGAAACAGGGGTGGATTTCGCTGTAGACACCGGACTCGCGGATCCGCCGTGCGATCAGCTGTGTGACCTGCGAACCAAAGTCGATGATGAGGATTTTTTCGGAGACGGGAAGCGATGTGGCCATAGGGATATTTAGCCGATTCGAATTCGCCCCGCACTAGCGCTGATCGGCTTCATCCACAGGCAAATGCGCACGGCCGGGACCAATCAGGGCCGACGCGTCAGCACCGCCCCATACATGCCGTCCATATTGTGCCGTTTCGGGGTCAAAACCAGGTCCTCGTCACACCCCAAACGCGCGATCAACTCGGGGCCCAGAATATCTGCTATGGGGAGGCGCTGGAAGTCCGGATATCGTGCGAGGAAGGCCTCGACACGCGCACGGCCCTCGCTCTCGAGTACAGAACAGACGGCATAGATGATCCGACCGCCCGCGCGCAGCATCGTAGCGGCGGTATCGAGGAGTTTGTCCTGCTCACGCGTGTAGACGGCAATCGTCTCCGGGCTGGTTCGCCACCGCATGTCCGGGCTACGCCGCCATGTGCCGGTTCCCGAACACGGGGCGTCGATCAGCACCCGGTCCGCCCAATTCTTGAGCTCTTCAGGTGCCTGGTCTGCGGGAACGGCGAGGCTGCGTACGCCCTCGACGCCGAGCCGGGCAGCACGCGGCTCCATGTGTGAAAGCCGTGAGCGCGATACATCGCAGGCGACAATTTCGGCCTGGTTTCCCGACGCGGCCGCCAGCGCCAGCGCCTTGCCACCCGCGCCCGCACAATAGTCGAGCACCCGCAAACCCGGGGCCGCATCGACCAACATGGTGACCAACTGACTCGATTCATCCTGCGGATCGATCATCCCCGCGCGGTAAGCACCAAGCTGCTGGAAATTTCCGCGCACTGTGCCGCGCAGTCCGGACGGGCTGTATGTGGTCGGCTCGGCGTCATACCCATCTGCCGCGAGACGTGCCTGCGCCTCTTCACGGGTCGCGCGCAGCGCATTGACCCGCAAATCCACAGGTGCTGTCTGGTTCAGCGCCGTGAGCTCATCCGCACTCTCAGCCCCCCATTGATCGACGAACAGCGGGTACAGATCGGCTGGGCAGTTGCCGCCGACATGTTCAGGGGCGGTCGCCACATCCAGCTTGCCAACAGTCTCCGACAGGCCCTGTTCCTCGACGCTGAGAGGCGGGGGGCCATAGCCGGCCCCGTCGAACTGCGAATCCACCTCACCTGGCGCATCCAGCGTCAAACCCGCGATCACGCGCAGGCGCGGATTTTCCTGATCGCCTTCGGCCGCCTGCACGGCCCAGCGACGAAGCGCGCCCGTGCGAAAATCTGCGTAAACAGCCTCTCGGATAGCGCGTCGGTCCCCCGACCCGGCAAACCGGTGGCCACGGAACCAATCCGCAAGGATGGCGTCCGCGGGCGCATCGCCACGGGAGATTTCGGTCAGGATGTCTATGGTGGCGGCGGTGCGCGCGGCGGGTGTCATGGTGAAATACGCCGGCTGGACGCCGGGTTAGGCATTCTGCCGATAGTTCGGCGCCTCGCGGGTGATCGTCACGTCATGCACATGGCTTTCCCGCAGGCCCGCATTGGTCAGGCGCAGGAAGCGGCAATTCTTCTGCATGTCCTCGACCGAACCGTTGCCGGTGTAGCCCATGGAAGCCCTCAGTCCGCCGACCAGCTGGTGCACGACATTCAGGGCCGGGCCCTTATAGGCGACCTGCCCCTCAATGCCTTCCGGCACGAGCTTGAGGGTCTCGGACACTTCGGCTTGAAAATAGCGATCGGCCGAACCGCGTGCCATCGCACCGAGCGAGCCCATTCCGCGATAGGATTTGTAGGACCTGCCCTCATACAGGAAGACTTCGCCCGGGGCCTCATCGGTGCCCGCCAGCAGCGATCCGATCATCGCGCAGTCCGCGCCTGCCGCGACCGCCTTGGCCAGATCGCCCGAATATTTGATGCCGCCATCAGCGATCACCGGCACACCGGTCTTGTGCGCAATTCCCGCAACCTGTTCGATCGCGGTCAGCTGAGGTACGCCAACACCGGCCACGATACGCGTCGTGCAGATCGAGCCCGGGCCGATCCCGACCTTGAGCGCGTCCGCACCGGCACCGATCAACGCGGCGGCAGCTTCAGCAGTCGCGATGTTGCCACCGATTATCTGGGCCTGGTTGCTGAGGCGCTTGATTCGGGTGATCTGTTCGAGCACCCCGCGTGAATGGCCGTGTGCTGTGTCGACGACGATCACATCGACCCCGGCATCGAGCAGTGCCTCGGCGCGTTCATAGCCAGCATCGCCGGTGCCTGTGGCAGCAGCCACGCGCAGGCGTCCCTGTTCGTCCTTGCAGGCGTCGGGATAAGCCCGGGCCTTTTCAATATCCTTGACCGTGATCAGGCCGACGCAATGGCCGTCCGCATCGACCACGAGAAGCTTCTCGATCCGATGCTGATGCAGCAGCTGCTTGGCCGCCTCCATCGCGACACCCTCGCCGACCGTGACCAGCCTCTCGGTCATCAATTCAGCGATCGGCTGTGCGGGATCGTTGGCGAAGCGCACGTCGCGGTTCGTGACGATGCCCACGAGTTTGCTATTCTCGCGCGCCACCACCGGAATTCCGGAGATAGATTCCCGGTCCATGATCGCCAGCGCATCGGCCAGGGGCTGATCGGGGTGAATGGTGATCGGATTGACCACCATGCCGGATTCGAAACGTTTGACCTTGCGGACCTCGTTGGCCTGCTCTTCGGGTTCCAAATTCTTGTGAACCACACCAAGGCCGCCGGCTTGCGCGAGCGCAATCGCCATCTCCGCCTCGGTGACCGTGTCCATCGCCGCCGACAGCAAGGGAATGCCGAGCCGGATCGTCTTGGTCAGTTGTGTGGAGGTATTCGCGTCTGAAGGCAGAATCCGTGATTCCGCCGGTTCGAGCAGAACATCATCAAACGTCAGTGCGTCACGGATTTCCATGCCAACCTAGTCTCAGCGGAATCGAGAGTTGACGCGGCTTATATACACAAGGGGCACGCATGAACAAGGATTCGTCCGGTGGACAGAAAAACCCCGGTTACCCGGCGTCCTTGAACCCGGTCGCCACGAGAAACATCTCGACCGAGTCGCTCCGGCTTGCCTTCGGTTTGAACCGGCGGACGGAATGGAACTTCTTCGTCATGGCCGCGAACAACGCCGGCTCGTCGGCTCCCTGGAATACCTTGGTCACGAAACCACCCCCCGGGACCAGCACTTCGCAGGCAAACACAAGCGCCGCTTCGGCCAGCCCCAGCGTGCGCAGATGGTCGGTCGATGCATGCCCCGTGGTCGATGTCGCCATATCCGACAACACCAGATCGACCGGTGCGCCGATCGCCTTCCGCAGGCGCACGACCGCATCCTCGTCCTCGATATCGCCGACCAGGATTTCCGCCCCTGCCAGGGGCTCCATCTCGAGAACATCGATGGCGACGACCGATATCGCGCTGTCCTCGGACTCGACCCGGTCGACCGCAATCTGGGTCCAGCCACCCGGCGCGGCACCCAGATCAACAACGCGCTTGCCCGGCGTCAGGAGGTCGAACCGTTCGTCGATGTGCAGCAGCTTGTAGGCGGCCCGCGAACGATAGCCATCGCGTTTGGCCGCCTGCACATAGGGATCATTCAGCTGTCGCTGGAGCCAGCGTGTCGAAGACAATCTGCGGCCACGTGCGGAACGTACCCGTTCAAAACGCATCCGTGAACCATCGTCCCCTGATGTCTTGCGGTCCCGAGCCATTGACCGTCTCAGGCCCCGGCCTGAATCGCTTCGCGGTCGGCAGACCGCATCAGACCATGCAGAATTCCCTCACGCAGACCGCGGTCGGCAACACGCAGCTGGCCGACGGGCCAAAGCCCACAAATGGCATCCAGCACCGCACAACCCGAAACCACAAGATCGGCACGCTCGGGTCCGATACACGGATGTGCCGCGCGGTCCCGGCGGTCGAGCCCCAGGAGGTGATCACGCGCGCTGCCAAGCTCCGTAAATTTAAGCTGCCGACCGTCAACGCGGTCGCGGTTGTAGCGCGGCAATTTGAGAAACACGCCGGTCAGTGTCGTCACAGTGCCCGAGGTCCCGACCATCTGGACGGCGCCTTCAGCCACGAGCCTGGAGATGTTGTGCCGCGCATCGAACGCGGCCAGTAAATCGCGGACATGCGCGCATATCTGGCCGTAAAGCTCAGGCGACGCCCGGCCCTCTTCGTCCTCGCCGCAACCGAACCGCTCGCTGAGGGTCACCACACCGCACGGCACCGAGATACAGTCGATGATCTCGGTATCCGCCCGATCCGGTGCTCCTGCCACATGATGAAGCTTGAGCCAGGTGATCTGGGTGCTGCCGCCGCCGATGTCGAACAACAGCGCGTATGCCTTGTCGCCTTGCGGCGCATCGTAGAGTGGCGAACAGCCAATCAGGGCCAGTTCGGCCTCTTCGTCAGCCGCGATCACTTCGAGATCGATGTTGGCCTCGGCCCGCACCCGTTCGATGAACGCGGCGCCATTGTCCGCCCTGCGACACGCCTCGGTCGCCACGGCGCGCAGCCGGGTCACCCCGTTGCGTTCGACCTTCGAGCGACACACATGCAACGCCTCGATCGTGCGGTCCATCGCATGCTCGGAAAGAATGCTCGAATTCCCCAACCCTTCGCCGAGCCGCACGATCCGCGAAAACGCATCGACCACGCGAAATCCGTCGTCATTGGGCTTGGCCACGAGAAGCCGGCAATTGTTGGTCCCGAGATCAAGTGCCGCATAGACATGCTGCCAGCGTCCGTCGCGACGTTGCCGGGTCTCATTCTGTGCGTGTCTGCTGCGTCTCGATGCCACCGGGCTCTCCAAGGACGGGATCAGGACGACCCCAAGCGCTTGAAACTACACGGGCTGTGCACGATCAGGAAGCCTTCCCGGACAGTCCTTGCTTCCAGGCGCGATAGGCGTCCGGCATGCAGATCGCACAAGCGCGGTACCCCGCGCTTCGTGCGGTCTTCTCATCGCGGAAAAACACTCTTTGTGGCGCGTAATGCCCCTTCGCGAGCCAACGCAGGGCATTCGGACAGTCGAGCCGTCCGTATATGCGCGAGCGGCGATGCCCTCCAACTGTCCCGGGAGTCGGGCTTTCGTACGCGCGGCACGTTTCGTCAATCAGTCGATAATTTTTCTGTGCCACGTTGTTCATCTACACACGTTGGCGCAGGTATGGTAAAGACCGCGCCCAGTTGGCCATTGGGGGATCGTCTAATGGTAGGACAGCGGACTCTGACTCCGCTAGTGAGGGTTCGAATCCTTCTCCCCCAGCCAGCTATTTCCCGAACGACAATCTGCGAAAACCCGGTGCCGACCCCCTCGGACACCCGTCACGGCGTCGCGGATCGTTCGAGGACCGAAAAGACGCGATCAAGATCTCGCGATACTTCGAATTCTGGTTTGAGATGGCCCTCAGGCAGGCCAGACTGCCCCGACGACACCGGGTGGACCATGCGCGAAAGGCAAACGTGATGACGCGACTGACGGCGAAAGACTTCGATCAGGGACTCCTCGATCTCTATGATTTCTATGTCCATGGCGGGCTGACGAAACGCGAATTTCTCAATCGCGCCGGGACATATGCCGTCGGCGGCGTCACGGCGCTCGGCCTGTTCAACATGCTCAAGCCCGACTATGCGCTGGCCGAACAGGTGTCATTCAACGACCCCGACATCACGGCAAGCTATGAGATGTATGACTCGCCCAACGGCAACGGCGAAGTACGTGGCTATGTGGTCCGCCCGACAAACGCCCCGGGCAAACTGCCCGCCGTCCTGGTCATTCACGAAAACCGCGGTCTCAACCCCTACATCGAGGATGTCGCGCGAAGGGTCGCAAAGGCTGGATTCATGGCGTTGGCGCCCGACGGCCTGACGTCGGTCGGCGGGTATCCCGGTAACGACGCGGAGGGCAAGGCGCTCCAGAAGACCGTCGATCGCGTCAAGCTGATGAACGACTTCTTCGCCGGCTACGAACATCTGGCGGCGCGTGACGATTCCACGGGCAAGGTCGGCTGCGTCGGCTTCTGCTACGGCGGTGGCGTGTGCAACGCGCTGGCGGTCACCTATCCCGAACTCAACGCCTCGGTGCCCTTTTACGGCCGCCAGGCAAAGGCCGAGGACGTGGCCAGGATCCAGGCGCCGCTTCTGCTCCACTACGGGGCGCTCGACAAACGTATCAACGCCGGCTGGCCGGCCTATGAGGCGGCCCTGAAGGCACAGGGCAAGACCTATGAGGCGGCCCTGAAGGCACAGGGCAAGACCTATGAGGGTCATATCTACGCCGGGGCCAATCATGGCTTCCACAATGATTCGACGCCGCGCTACGACGAGCCAAACGCCGATCTGGCATGGTCCCGCACGATCGACTGGTTCAACAAACATCTGACCTAGCCGCGTCCCGCTGCGTTCGCGCCAACCATCAACACAACCAGGTCCGCCGAGAGACGTCCCCACAGAGCGGTACGATGCTCGAAAGACTCGTATTACGGGTCTTATTTTGAGATACGACCACTTTTAATAGTGTCACTTCCCAATCCGCTATTCTCCCATGAAAACCGCGGCCTTTACCCTGTCGTACATACAATATTAAGTATGTTGGCCTAGGCTGAAGTTCGGCGCACGGAACCACAATTTCGTGCCGCCGATGGTGATAGCGCCATCATCGACGCACACACAACGGAAGCGGTCGCATGAAAAAAACAGCCTTGGCAGTTCTGCTTGCAACACTCGCCGGCTCGGCCACGGGCGTGGCGGCTCAGCAGGCCTCAGGACCCGCACGCGAAATGGTGGCAATCCAGTCCGATACAGCTCCCACGATCGACGGCAATGCCGACGAAGCGATCTGGAAGCAGGCCACAGCCATTGTCACACACGACCCTCTGGCGGGGATAGATCTGACACTCAAGGCCGTCTACACCACGGACAGTATCTTCATGCTCGCGAGTTTCCCTGATCCGGACGAGAATCGTGGGCACAAGACACAGATATGGCTGCCCGACCAGGAGCGCTACCGCATGGGCGGCGAACGTGAAGACACCTTTGTCTTCAAATGGAGCATGGAACCGGGGCCCGTCAATCTGAGGATCGATGCCGAGCAACCCTACAAGGCGGACATCTGGTACTGGAAGTCGAACCGCACCGATTCCACCGGGCATGCCGACGACAAGATGCATGTCTACTCGATGACCCGGGGGCAAAACGCCGTCGATGTCGTCTCGCAAAATGGACTTCAGTTTTTCCTTGCGCGACCGGGCGACAGTGGGAGATCAGCATATAAATCCCTGGTCCACACGGAACACACGGAAGACCGACTGCCTTCCTTTCTCCTGCGACAGCCACAAGGCAGCCGAGCGGACGTATTCGCCAAAGGCACTTGGCGAGATGGCCGCTGGACGATTGAGTTCAGGCGGCGCCTGGTCACAAACAACAGCGATGACATTCAGTTCGACACCAATCAGACATACCTCTTTGGTGTGTCGCGCTACGAAATCGCGGGCCGCAAACCTAACCCGAATCTGCAGCAGCCCTTGTTTGGTGCCGGAGAGATTGCAGACACGTTGAACCTCAAATTTCAAACGCCGTAACCGCCAGCCGCGAGTTGGTGCGACAGTCCCTCACCCAAAATCGGTTCTCCGATGTCCCTGACCAATCAGATACGTGCCGGGTTTTTTGTCCTCGCAGCATTGGTAACAATCGTCGCCACGCTGGCCATTCAACACGATAGCCGCACGGCCACCTCAATCGAGATCCGCTCGTCCATCACGGTGCCGACGCAGGTTGGCCTGGAACAGTTCGGCTCATTGCTCGCAGAGGCCGAACTCGCTTTCGCCGTATACAACAGCCAGGATCGCGTCACGGCCGCGAGTGGTCTCGAGAACCTGAGCCGATTGACGAAAGCCGAAACCGACCTGATCGCCAGTTTGTCCGATGATTTTCCGTCCCCGGATTTACGACGTCGCCCGGGAAATCGCGCACGCCTCGCGTTCAATCTTCATCTCGACGAAATCGCTGAATATGGCCCGACCGATACAGCGATTGAACTGAGGCACGCCGTCGAACGAGAGTTGGCGGAATTGCGGAAAGCGCTCATCTACCTCTACACGTCCGGTTCGCGAATTGGCCTTTCTCCCGAGGGTCTGCAGAAAATCAGCAACCTGCTGAATGCCACCGAATCCGTACTGCAGCGCTTTTTCGATCAACCCGGGTTCGAATTCTCAAGCGTCACATCACCAATTCAGCAAGCGCGGAAGGTTCTGGACGATTTGCCGTTGGTGACCGCGCCACCGGTTCATTCGTTGTTTGCCGGCGAAGATCTGTCCCAAGCAGCCAAAGACATCGACGAGGTTCAAAATTCCGTACGAAGTATTCGTGCGGCCCTGTTCATCTACCGCGATGCCGAGGAAGCGGAGTTGACGGGGACGTCCCAAAGGGAAGTCACCAAGATCGCAACCGATGCGTTTCTGGTCGCGCAAAACCAGATCGGCTTGCTCAACGAAGAAATCAACGAGATTTTCGCCGTGATTGAACAGCGTACAATCGCTGAAGGTCATCGAAATCAGCAGATATTCATTGTTGTCGCAACGACAGGAGTTCTGGCGGCAATATTCGTTGCCATCGCCATGCAGTACACAATGTCGCGCCGCTTCTCCGTTCTCGCCGAAGCTGCAAAACGCGTCAGCGAAGGTGACCTCGACCTCATGCTCGAAACGCAGGGGTCGGATGGTCTCGGCGCGTTCACCGACGAGTTCAACGCCATGGCGCAAAAGCTGAAAGCGCGCGAGGAGGCACTCAACCAAAACCTCCAGCAACTCCACCAGGCCCAGAAAATGGAAGCCGTGGGTCAGTTGACGGGCGGCGTGGCGCACGATTTCAACAATCTTCTGGGCGTCATGCTGGGCAATGCAGAAAATGCCCAACTGGAACTCGACGCCAACAACCCGGCGCGTCGCCACATCCACGCCGCGATCGAAGCAATCAACCGCGCTGGATCGCTGACCCAGCACCTGCTGTCATTCTCGCGTCAGCAAGTTCTGATACCGACGACAACGGACGTCGTCGAACTGATCGAGGGCTTCGAGTACATGCTGAAGCGCGCGCTTGGCGAGAACATCGACCTGGCGATCGAATTTGGTGAGAACGCCTGGACGGCGACGATCGATGCCCATCAGTTCGAGAACGCGCTGCTCAACCTGACGCTCAATGCCCGCGATGCCATGCCCAAAAGTGGAAGGCTGACGATCGCAACAGAAAATATAGTTCTGGACGACGTCGAGGCAGGAAAATACGAGGAACTGTCACCGGGCGATTATTTGAGAGTCACGGTGCGCGATACCGGTTTGGGTATCGAACCGAAGATTCTGGACAGTGTGATCGAGCCATTCTTCACCACGAAAGGCGTGGGCGAAGGCAGCGGACTTGGGCTCAGCATGGTGTTTGGATTTGCCAAGCAGTCGGAGGGACATATGACGATCTCCAGTGAGATCGGTCATGGCACCACTGTGGCGCTCTATTTGCCGCGTGGGCTCCAGGCATTGAAGCCGGACACCAAGGAAGAAGAAGCGCCCGAGCCGCGATCGCGTGCGGGGCGTATTCTGGTGCTTGAGGATGATGAGGATTTACGGGCAATACCCGTGCACATTCTGCGAACGCATGGTTTCGAGGTGATCGAGGCGAGAAACGGCGCCGAGGCGCTGGAATGCCTGCGGACCGAAGAAGCATTTGATCTACTGTTCAGCGACGTAATGTTACCGGGCAGCATAAACGGTGTGGACGTGGCGCAGGAAGCATTGCGCCTGCAACCGGAAATACAGGTCCTGTTTGCCACCGGCTATTCCCAAAACGCGATCGAGGATCATGGGATGAGCGGTGATGAGGTGCATGTACTCACCAAGCCCTATGCCAGGAAAGACCTGCTTGCAGAGGTAGATAGCCTCCTGTCACGCTCCACGCCCTGATCCCGCGCCTCTCCGGGAACGCAAGGCGCGACCCCCATCACCACCGCACAACCGCTCCCCCGTCGGCTGGATAGGCATTCGCTTCTCCAGGAATTGGCGAATCGCGCCTATCATTACATTTTGATATATATTGTCTTGTCTCATATCATATGAGATTGTCCTGTCCGGCATAAGTGACATATCGAGATCTGTGATGGACGCGAAGACCGTTTGTTTGGCCGTGTTAAGCCAGGGTGAGGCATCAGGCTATGAAATCCGCAAATCCGTGGAGGAAGGCCCGTTCGGGCACATCCAGGACATCGGATTCAGCTCCATCTACCCGGCCCTGTCGCGCCTGCGCGAAGACGGTATGGTCTCGGTGACCGAGCTCGCCCAGGAAGGCCGCCCCGACAAAAAAATCTACAGGCTAACCTCCGACGGCCACCTCACATTGCTCAATGCGTTACAGGACCCAACGGATGCAGATCGTGTGCGATCAGACTTCCTGTTCCGAATGTTGTTTGCCGATATCCTGCCACCATCCGTCATCAACTCGATGATCGATGCGCGCATGGGGGAGATTCAAGCCAGCCTGACGCGGATCGAGGCGCGCACCAATGGTGGTTTTGAAAGTGCTGGTGAGGCGTTCGTCAACGGGTTCGCCGCCACCGTGCAACGGGCCATGGCGGACTATATCGAGGACAATCGCCACCAACTCGTCGCCGCCGCCCTGGTGCCGTCGCGCGCCGTCGCGGAATAGCCAGGAACAAAGCGATGCGCAGATCAATCATCACCGCCCTTATCCTCGCGGTCCTTGGCATCGGCTGGATCGCGTCGGGCCAGTTCGGAACCGACGATGCCGCAGACGCGGGCCCAGGTGCTGCCAATAGCAACGTGGCATCCGCTCCACTCAAACAAACTGCCCGCCTACCGATGCAGGTTCGCGTGGCAGACCTTAAAGCGGTAATGCGCTCCGAGCGGGTCGACGTCACCGGGCGCACCGAGGCCTCCCGCACGGTGCAGATCCGCGCCCAGACCTATGGACAAGTGCGCCAGTTGCTGCGCGAGCGCGGCGATACCGTCGAAAAGGGTGCTCCAATTGCACGCCTGCACCTCGACGATCGCGGCGCGAAGCTCGCCGAAGCAAAGGCTTCGCTGCGGCAGCGCGAAATCGAGTACAAGGCGGCACAATCGCTGAAAGAGAAGGGTTTCCGGTCGGAAACCGACGAAGCCGCGGCCCAGGCCCGGTTGGATGGCGCACGCGCCGTTGTCGAACAGATGGAAATCGATATCGCGCGCACCACGTTTCGCGCACCGTTCGACGGGATGATCGATTCCGGCCATATCGAGTTGGGCGACTATGTCGCCGTCGGAGACATCACGGCGACCGTGGTGGACCTAGACCCCCTTCTCGTCGTCGGGAATGTCAGTGAGCGCCAGGTCAACAGCCTCCACGAGGGCATGCCCGGCATTGTTCGGCTGATAGACGGAACGGAGCGCGATGGCATCATCCGCTTCGTTGCACCGGTCGCCGAGCCGAGCACGCGGACCTATCGCATCGAACTTGAGGTTCACAACGCAGACGTCGCCATCCGCGCCGGGCTCACGGCCAAAATCGAGGTTCCGGTCAGCGAGTCCGCGGCACATTTCGTCACGCCCTCGACCCTCACCCTCAACGATGACGGCGTGATCGGTGTGAAAATCGTAACGGCTGACAATCTGGTTTCCTTCCGGCCCGTCGAGATTATTGCCGATGAGCCGGATGGTGTCTGGCTCGGCGGGCTGCCCGAATCGATCCGGCTCATCACGGTCGGCCAGGAGTTCGTCCTCGATGGGGAGCGCGTGGAGCCGTTCGCGGTCAGCGCACGCATTGTGAAAGCGGACAATATATGAGCCTCATCGACGCCGGGCTCAATCGATCACGGACGGTCCTCGCGACTCTCCTGCTCCTGCTCGTCGCGGGCGCGTTCTCGTTTATCGCGATCCCGAAAGAGGCCGAGCCCGACGTCAATATCCCGATCATCTACGTGTCCATGTTTCATGAGGGGATATCGCCGGAAGATTCCGAGCGCCTGCTTGTGCGCCCGATAGAAGCCGAAATGCGCTCGATCGAGGGCGTCAAGGAATTACGCGCCACGTCCTATCTTGGCGGCGGCAATGTGGTGCTCGAATTCGAGGCCGGCTTCAACCCCGACACCGCGATCGACGATGTCCGAGAGAAGGTCGACCTCGTCCGCCCCGATCTGCCCGACGACACCGACGAGCCGACCGTCAACGAAGTCAATCTGAGCCTGTTCCCGGTCCTCGTCGTGACGCTTTCGGGCAACGTCCCCGAACGCACGCTCATGCGTCTGGCGCGCAACCTGCAGGATTTGGTCGAGGCCGTCCCCGAAGTGCTCGAGGCCACGATCGGCGGTGACCGTGACGAGCTGGTAGAGATCGTCGTCGAGCCGCAGCTCCTGGAAAGCTACAACGTCGACCTGGGCGCCCTGCTGGAGCTCCTCTCCCGCTCCAATCAGCTCGTAGCGGCCGGGACAATCGACACCGGCCAGGGAAGCTTCGCCATCAAGGTGCCCGGGCTGATCGAGAACCTGGACGACATCCTCAGCCTCCCCGTAAAGGTGAACGACAACGCCAAGATAACGTTTCGCGACCTGACTTCCGTGTACCGGACATTCCGTGACCGCGATACAGTCGCCCGCGTGAACGGCCAGCCTGCGGTCTCGCTCGAAATCTCCAAGCGGACAGGCTCGAACATTATCGAGACCATCCAGCAGGTCCGCGACATCGTGATCGCGGAAAGTACGGAATGGCCGGACTCCGTCACGATCAACTTTTCCCAGGACAAGTCCGTGCAGGTGCGCACAATGCTGAGCGATCTCCAGAACAACGTGCTGAGCGCGGTTCTCCTTGTCATGATCGCTGTCGTGGGCGCGCTGGGACTACGATCTGGCATCCTGGTTGCCGTCGCCATTCCCGGCTCGTTTCTGACGGCGATCCTGGTCCTCAATGCGCTCGGTATGACGGTGAATATCGTCGTCCTGTTTTCGCTCATCCTGGCCGTCGGGATGCTGGTGGATGGCGCGATTGTCGTGACCGAGTATGCCGACCGTAAAATCCGCGAGGGTGAGCCACCCGATCGCGCCTACGGGATGGCCGCCAAGCGCATGGCATGGCCGATCATCACCTCGACTGCGACCACACTGGCAGCCTTCGCACCTCTGCTGTTCTGGCCGGGTATCGTCGGTGAATTCATGAAGTTCCTGCCGATCACACTCGTCGCGACGTTGACGGCATCCTTGGCGATGGCGCTGCTGTTTGTGCCCGTGCTGGGTGCAAATTTCGCGATCGTGTCGCGCTATTTCATCCTGATCGGTGCCGCGGTCCTCGGTGCGATCATCGGCACCTCCATTGGCAACGGGATCTTCACGACGGTCTTCAGCGGTAACACCGAGGCTTCCGCGCTATTACTGGCTAAAGTTCTGTTCGGAGGAGGAGGCGCTCTCGGCGGCTGGTGGATCGGCCGACGCCTCGCTGCCATCGTCGAACGCAATCTATCCCGGCCGATGGGACCGAGCGGCACCCAACCAAAGGCCTCTGATGGTGACGACAACCCTGTTGATCTCGCCGCCCTGACAGGCATCACAGCCGCCTATGTCCGCATCCTGCGTGGCGCGCTGGGCCGCCCAGGCATCATCATCTCCATAGCGTTTGCCACCCTCATCGGTTCGTGGGTTCTGTATGGGGCGCTCGGCAAGGGCGTCGAGTTCTTCCCCAGCGTCGAGCCGGAACAGGCTGCCGTACAGATTCATGCCCGGGGAAACCTGTCGGTCGAAGAGAAGGCCTCGCTCGTGGGCGAAGTCGAGGATCGTATCCTCGAACTCCAGGCCGAACGCGGGGAGTTCGATTCCGTCTACTCCCTGTCCGGCAACCCGGACCAGCAGCAGGAAGACGTCGCCGAAGACGTGATCGGCACGATCAGCGTGGAATTCGCCGACTGGGACCAGCGCCGCCCCGCGGACGTGATCCTCGCGGACATCATCTCCAGGTCTGGCGATCTCGCCGGCATTCTGGTCGAAACCCGCAAGCAGGAATCGGGTCCCCCGGTCGGGAAACCGGTCCAGGTACAATTGAGTTCACGCAATCCCGATCTGCTGGAAGCCGAAGTGGCAAAGGTGCGCGCCTTCGTCGACACGCTGGTCGGCCTTAAGGATGTAGAAGACAGCCGCCCCCTGCCCGGCATCGAATGGGAGATCAACGTCGACCGCGCCGAGGCCGCAAAGTTCGGCGCCGACGTCGCCATGGTCGGCAACGCGGTCAAATTCGTCACCAACGGCATGAAGATCACCGACTACCGGCCCGACGACAGCGACGACGAAATCGATATCGTGGCGCGCTACCCCTACAACGACCGCACGATCGACCAGCTCGATGAGATCCGCCTGCAAACATCCGAGGGGCAGGTGCCGATCAGCAACTTCGTCGAGCGGGTCGCCAAACCGCGCACTGGCCAGCTCAGCCGGGTCGATGCGGTCCGTGTGATGACGGTGCGAGCGGACGTGCTCCCCGGCGTCCTCGCCGACGACATGGTCAGACAGATTCGCGCCTGGCTGCCCGGGGCAGGCCTCGACCCCCGCGTCGAGGTGGAATTCAGGGGCGAGGACGAGGAACAGAAGGCCGCGCAGGCGTTCCTGCAAAAGGCATTCGGGGTGGCACTGTTCCTGATGGCGATTATCCTCGTCACCCAGTTCAACAGCTTCTATTCGGCCTTCCTGATTCTCTCGGCCGTCATCATGTCCACGGTCGGCGTCATGCTGGGGCTTCTGATCGTCGGCCAACCCTTCGGCATCGTCATGAGCGGCATCGGGGTGATCGCGCTCGCCGGCATTGTCGTGAACAACAACATCGTGCTGATCGACACATTCGACAGATTGCGAAAACAGGTCGCGAGCCCCCTCGATGCAATCCTGATGACCGGCGCGCAGCGTTTGCGACCAGTCCTCCTGACGACCGTGACGACGGTCCTGGGCCTGTTGCCCATGGTCCTGCAGATCAACATCGACTTCGTCACCCGCGAGATCAGTCAGGGGGCGCCGTCGACGCAATGGTGGGTCCAGCTCTCGACCGCGATTGTCGCAGGCCTGACCTTTGCCACGGTTCTGACCCTGGTGATCACGCCAAGCGCGTTGATGTTGCGAGAGAATTTTGTCGCCCGACGACAGGCGCGCCGGGAGGCGACACCCGCCTCTCAGACCGCCTAGTTTGCGGACGGTCTACTTTTCGGCGGGCAACGTGAAAATTTGCCCGGGATAGATCAGGTCCGGATCGCGGATCTGATCCTTGTTCGCCTCGTAGATGAGCGTGAACTGAAAGCCGGAGCCATAGCGCTGACGCGCGATCTTCCAGAGATGGTCACCCGGCTGAATAATCGCAACCCGACCCGGCGGCAGATCGGCCACAGGCTCGCTGCGTGCGAACGGCAGCTCGGAACGCGCCAACACGGTACCGTCGGGATGAACCTGGTCCACCCGCAGCGTATAGTTGCCGGTCGGGATTTCCCGCTCCAGCGTCAGTGACCAAGCGCCGTCACCATCGGCCTGGGTGGTGCCGACCAGCTTGTTGTCCAGATAGATACGCACCGTACTGTTCGGTGCCGCCATGCCCGATAGGGTAGTACGGCCCGCCTCGTCATAGTCGATCTTGTCGACTGCGGCGGCCGGGCCGGGCCGCTGCAAAACCTGCACATCACCATCGCGCGGCACCGCCACCGCCAAGGCTTTGCCGGTGCGTTCAGGCACAACCACGGCCACCACACGATCCGCGGCCAGGGGCTCGGCACCCTCACACTCGGCAACCAACGTCAGTTCGCGCGCTCCAGGTGCCATCGCATCGTCAGGGACAAGCACCCACTCGCCGGCTCGGTCCACCGACGTGCGGCCAATTTCGGTCTCGCCATCGCGTATGATGATCGTACAGCCTGGCGTCCCGCGCCCGGCGATCACCACGTTTCCATCCTTGTCCACCCGCACGACATCGAAGTCCGGCCGCATGGGTTCTTCGGAAGCGACGACGCCGGCTTTCGGCTCATCACTGGTACTCGGGGTCTCCACCACCGGCGGAGCGGGTTCCGCCGGTCGGAAAAACAACCACGCGCCGACAATGATCGCCAGCGCAAGCGCGCCAATTCCACCAAAGAGAAGTGAACGGTTCAAAGGCCCTGTCCTGCAAGATTCCTGTTATATGAACAGCGTATTACGGCACCGGATTCAACGCAAACGACACCGGACAGGATAGTTAAACCGTGACCAACAGCTCACCACTCAAATCCATATGCGTTTATTGCGGATCGTCAGACAACGGCCCGGCCGCCCACCGTGATCTTGCCCGTGATTTGGGCCGGAAAATGGCGGCCAACCAGATTCAGCTGGTCTATGGCGGCGGCCGCGTGGGCGTCATGGGCGCCGTCGCCAATGCGGTCCTGGAAGCGGGCGGCGTGGTGACGGGGGTGATCCCTGATTTCCTGCTGCAGCGTGAACATGGCCATCACGACGTCACGAACCTGGAAGTGGTCCCCAGCATGCACGTGCGCAAGGCCCGCATGGCGGAACTCTCCGATGCCTTCATCGTCCTACCCGGCGGTCTCGGTACGCTCGAGGAATTGTTCGAGATCATGACCTGGCGTCAGCTCGGGCTCCACGACAAGCCCATCATGGTGATCAATCCCGATGGCCACTGGGACCGACTGCGCGAACTGATCGATGATCTGGTGGCCGCGGGCTATGCGCGGCCGGAAAATGCGCGTCTGGTTCACTTCGTCGCGGACCCGGATTCCGCCCTGGCGGGCCTCAAAGCGCAGCTCACGGGCACGACCCATATAGAAACGGGGCGCCTGTAAGGGCACCCCGTATCATGGATTTCTTGGCGCGGAGACGCGCTCTGTGTCTGAGGCTCAGGCGCCCCAGGGCGTGATGGCTTCCTTCAGCTTCGCATAGCCGTCGAGGAAGCCCGGCCGGTCATCACCGTAAACTTCATCGAACTTCACCAGCACGTCATCAAGCCAGGCATTCAGCTTGTCGTTGCCTGGGTTGGCGTCGATATAGGCGTCACGGATCAGCACGAAGTGAATGCGTGGATCGTAGGGCTGCTTGGTACCACCAACCCATTCATCCCCGTCGAGGAGACGCAGCAACATCGCATCAGCCGAACCCAGGGTCTGCTCGTGGATCGGCGGACCCGACATACGGTGCATCACCGAGGTCATGTCGCGACCGTTGCCGGTCGTGTAGCCCATGTCGTTCCAAAGTGCGCCGGAATTCACATCTTGGCCCAGCTTCTCAGCAACCCGCTTGCTATAGGCGCGCAGGGGATCGGAGACATCGGCCAGCAGGTCGGTCAGGCGATCGCCATCGAGGTCCGTGGCCAGAATGATGCAATCGCGCTGCTCGATCAGATCCCAGAGCAGCAATCCATAGTTCGTATCGGCGATATGCTGCTCGATCCGGCCGCCCCAATTCTCCATGCCATCCTTGAAGTCGTCTGGCAGCAGGGCAACGATCCGGTCGATATTCTCCTTATGCTCCTCATAGGGGTCGACGGCGTATTTCCGACCGACCTCGAATTTGGTTCCCTTCAGAAGCCAGGCGTGAAGGCCTGCGTTGATGCCGTCTTCCATTGCCTGGGTCGGCTTCATTGCGACGCGGCCAAGCTTGCCGCTTTCGTGAACCATTTGCAGGAACAACCGGTTGGCATAGGCCATCTGGACACCCGGCGAGTTCATCTCGGAATGCACCAGTCCCGTTTCCGGGTCGACATTAAACAGTGGCCGGTTTTGGGAATAAGGCAGGCAGGGCATGCAGCGCACGACCGTAATGGGGCCGTAGGGACGCACATTACAAAACACGCCGGCCTGGGTACGCAACGGAGCGTTGCCCGACTTGCCCATGACGACGACTTTCTTGCCATCGTCGTCGTTCACATACGCATCGCCCGCGGTCGACCATTTGATCGAGGTGCTGGGCAGATTGCCAAACCAGCCAAGGCATTCGAGCTTGGTGTCATGACGATACTGCGACCACATCGGCACCGCGTAGAACGGCAGGCCAAGAATGTCGATGGCCGCTATCGTACCGAGAAGCGCGTAGGCGTCGGTCATAGAATGAGCAACAGGATTGGCACCGGTGTCGAAACTTCCGCCCTGCCAGACTACCGCGTCGGGGAAGCCCTCAGGGCGGACATGGGTCGGCTCATAAAGCCCCTGCAGGGTTCCGAACAGATCGCCGCCGTCGGCTTCGGTTCGTGCAATGGACATGAGATCGATCATTTTCGCCTCTTAATTTCAATGATTATACGAGTGGCTCAGCCGATCCAGCCGGTTCCGGGAAATGCGGAAACGACAAGGCCGTGCGCGGAGCCTCTGTATGCTGGGATCGGGCCATTCTGTAAAGAGGCTGACCGGGTCAGGCGGTGACGATCTGTTGAAAAGTAGGTGTCGCCGAAACCCGACATGACACAGCCAAACGCGGCGATGCTCTATTGGCTGAATTGTCGGTGGACAGCCTTGGCCTCGGTCAGCAAGGCTTCCCGGCCTGTGTCATCATCGATCCGGGTGACCAGAGCATAGGAACGATCTGAATCGTTCCAGTAGAACATCGACAAATCATCAGCCAGTGCATAGGTGACAGATCATCAGCCAGTGCATAGGTGACATCGAGGCACGCTGCATCAGCACCGCGGTATCAATCAGAGGGGTATCAATCGGTGGGGTCGCGGCCACAAAGGCGATTTGTGCGCCCGTGTCCGAGACACCATCACCGCGCACCATCCAGCCACCAACGGCACCAACCACGAACAACGCAATCGCGGCCGCCATCGCGGCCCATGCCGGCACACCGGAACGTCGAGCACCGAGCAACGCGGCCGTTCGGACCGGCAGCTCCTCATTCAGAATATCGTCATACAGGGCATGCAGCCCCGCACTTTGGGCCCGATACCGCGCTGTGCGGCTTCCGGATTGTCAGCCAACCAGGCCTCGACCTCGGCATGACGTGCAGGGTCGAGTTCGTCGTCGACGAGGGCGTTGAGTTCGCTATCGGACACGCGATCATCCCCCACCACTTGATCCTCCGGATCGTCGACACTTGAGAGCCTTCGTCGATACGCCGACGCAGATCCTCGCGCGCGCGACAGGCGCGACATGACGGTCCCGACAGGCACTTCGAGGACACCCGCCGCTTCGGCATAGGTCATCCCCTCAACGCCAACAAGCAACAGCGTCTGGCGGTGAAGAATAGAAAGCCCTGTCATGGCATGGGACAATCCGACCATTCGACCGCCGCTTCCTGTTCTGCCGGCTCGGCGCGCGGAGGCACCGCGTCCAGCGGGACGGAATCGAGGGCCCGGCTGCGCCGGCGCATCTCATTGGCATGAAGGTTGTGCATGATCGTGAACAGCCAGGTCCGCATGTTGGTCCCTTCGCGCCAAAGGCGGAGCTTGTCCAACGCCCGGACGACAACGTCATGAACGAGGTCGTCCGCCTCAACGCGGTTGCGCATCAGCGCGATCGCGTACCGGCGGAGCCGCGGCAATTCCGCGGTCACCGCCTAGCGTTTGGATTCTGTGCTCACCGGAGACCGGCGCGAAGGGACCTAAACAAGACGACGCTACTTCTTCATCGCGTCCTTTTTCATCTCGTCCTTCTTCATCATGGCGTCTTTCTTCATCGCTTCTTCCTTGACCATCTGACCTTTGGCAGACGCCTGAGGGTTGGTGTTGCTCTGCGCGAGAGCGGCACCGGTGAAGGCGATCGAGGCAATGCTTGCGGCGGCGAGAATTCGTGTAATGGATATAGATTTGTCTCCTATTGGGATGTTGATGAACACAGGTCGTCACATAGAGATAAACACTCCATGGTGCGTAACCATTCCAATTTTTTCAAGGCATTGAAAACAATAACTATTTTCGGATCAAGCCACGCATGGCATCGTCCAATCCCTCGATCGTCAGCGGATACATGCGCCCTTCGAGGATTTCGCTGATCATGCCGATGGACGGAAAATAGCGCCACCGGTCCTGGGGCATGGGGTTGATCCACGCGACCTGCGGATATGTCCGCACCAGGCGGCGCAGCCAAGTCTCTCCTGCTTCCTCGTTCCAGTGTTCGACACTGCCGCCGGGGTGGGAAATCTCGTAAGGGCTCATGGTCGCATCGCCAACGAGCACCAGCTTGTAGTCAGCGGGATAGGTGTGCAGCACATCCCACGTCCCCGTGCCGCCCGCGCGACGTCGGCGATTTTCTCGCCACAAGGATTCATAGACACAGTTGTGGAAGTAGAAATATTCGAGATGCTTGAACTCGGTCCGCGCCGCTGAAAAAAGTTCCTCGCACATCTGGATATGCGGATCCATCGAGCCACCGACGTCGAACATCAACAGTACTTTCACCGCATTGTGGCGTTCGGGCACCATCTTGATGTCGAGCCAGCCGCCATTGCGGGCGGTCGAGTTGATTGTATCGTCGAGGTCGAGCTCGTCGGCCGCACCCTCGCGGGCAAACTTCCGCAGCCGACGCAGTGCCACCTTGATATTCCGGGTACCAATTTCAACGCCGCCGTCGAGATCCTTGAACTCGCGTCGGTCCCAGACCTTCACCGCGGAATTATTGCGGTTGCCGTCCTGGCCGATCCGCACACCTTCGGGGTTGTAGCCGTTCGCGCCAAACGGCGATATGCCTTGGGTGCCGATCCATTTCTTGCCGCCCTGGTGGCGGCCCTCCTGTTCGGCGAGACGCTCGCGCAGGGTCTCCAGCAGCTTCTCCCAGCCACCCATGGCCTCGACCTGCGCCTTCTCCTCGTCGGTCAGTTCCAGTTCGCCGAGCTTGCGCAACCACTCCTCGGGGATTTCACCCTCCACATTATCGAACTCTGGCGGTTCGAGCCCCCGGAACACATGACCAAAGACCTGATCGAACTTGTCGATATGGCGTTCGTCCTTCACCAGAATTGCACGGGAGAGATAGTAGAAATCCTCGACCTTATGCGCGGCGACCCCGCGTTCCATCGCTGTCAGGAGGTCGAGATACTCGCGCAAGGATACCGGGATTTCGGCCTTTCGCAGGGTCTGGAAGAAATCCGCGAACATCGACCTGCGACCTAGCTGCCCGCGCGTTCGCGACGGTTAAGAAAGGCGAGGCGTTCGAACAGCTGCACATCCTGTTCCGATTTCAAAAGCGCGCCATACAGCGGCGGGATCAGCTTTGCCGGATCATTGGTACGCAACTCCTCAGGATCGATATCCTCGGCCATCAAAAGCTTCAGCCAGTCGAGCAGTTCAGAGGTCGAGGGTTTTTTCTTGAGGCCCGGGACATCGCGCAGGTCATAGAAAGACGTCAGCGCCTCGCGCAGCAGGCGTTTTTTAATGTCGGGATGATGCACATCGACGATCCGCGTCATCGTGTCGGCGTCCGGAAACGCGATGTAGTGGAAGAAGCAGCGGCGCAGGAAAGCGTCGGGCAATTCCTTTTCATTGTTCGACGTGATGATCACGATCGGCCGGTGACGCGCCACGACCGTCTTCTTGGTCTCGTAGACGTGAAACTCCATCCGGTCGATCTCAAGCAACAGATCGTTGGGAAACTCGATATCCGCCTTGTCGATCTCGTCGATCAGCAGAACCGGGCGTTGGTCACTCTCGAACGCCTCCCAGAGCTTGCCCTGGACGATGTAGTTGGAGATGTCCTGAACACGTGCATCACCCAATTGGCCGTCACGCAGCCGCGCCACGGCGTCATATTCATAGAGCCCGTGCTGAGCCTTCGTCGTGGATTTGACATGCCACTCGATCAGCGGCGCACCCAGCGCATCGGCGATTTCATATGCCAGGACGGTCTTGCCGGTCCCCGGCTCACCCTTGACCAGCAGCGGTCGCTCGAGGGTGATCGACGCGTTGACCGCGATCTGCAGATCGTCGGTCGCAACATAGGTCTTGGTGCCTTCGAAGCGCATGCTAACTCCTTGTCTGTCGTCGTTCAGACGGCCAGCTCGTTCTTCAGGGCCGCCTCAATCGCGGCCAGAGCGGCCTCGGTCTTCGAGGGATCGGGGCCGCCGCCCTGGGCCATGTCCGGGCGCCCGCCACCGCCCTTACCGCCCAGCTCGGCCACGCCGATACGGACGAGATCAACCGCGCTGAATCGCTTAATCAAATCGGAGGTGACCCCGATCACGATGGAGCTCTTGCCGTCATACGCACCGGCCACCGCAATCACGCCGGATCCGATGCTGTCTTTCATGTCGTCGACGAGGCTCTTGAGCTCGCGCGGCGGCACATCCGTTAACGCCCTGGCGGCGTAAGTGACACCGCCAATATCCTTGGATTCGTTATCGGCACCAGACGCGCCACCGCCGCCCGCCGCAAGCTTGCGGCGCGTGTCGGTCAGTTCGCGTTCGAGTTTTTTACGCTCGTCGAGCAATTGCGTAACGCGTTCGGGAACCGCATCGGGCGTCGTCCGCAGGACATCTGCCGTCTCGCGCAGGAGCCGATCCTGATTCTCCAGATAGGCGCGCGCATCGGGGCCCGTCAGCGCCTCGATCCGGCGCACACCGGCCGAGACTGCGCTCTCCGAGATAATCTTGATCAGTCCGATATCGCCGGTTCGGCGCACATGGGTGCCGCCGCACAGCTCCACCGAATAGGCGACACGGTTCTCGTCACCGTCATCATTCGCGGTACCGCCCATCGCGACAACCCGGACTTCGTCGCCATACTTTTCGCCGAACAGCGCGAGCGCACCGGCATCGATCGCCTCATCAGGGGACATCAGGGTCGTATTGACCGGCGCGTTAACTGCAACCCGCGCATTGGCCGCTGCTTCAACGGCGGAAATCTCCGCGGCGTCCATTGTTTTGGTATGGAAGATATCGAACCGTAGACGGTCCGGCGCCACCAGCGAGCCCTTCTGGGCGACATGCGCACCCAACTCGCTGCGCAACGCCTCGTGCAACAGATGGGTGGCTGAATGATTGGCCCGCAACCGGTCGCGGCGCATGACGTCGATACGCAGTTCGACCACATCACCGACCGACAGCGCCTTGCCGTCGACAGTCCCTAGATGGACATGCATAACCCCGAGCTTCTTTTGGGTATCCCGGACGGTGATCTCTGCGCCATTCGAGCTGAACATCACGCCGGCATCGCCCATCTGGCCGCCGGATTCACCATAGAACGGCGTCTGATTGACAATGACCGCCACATCCTGGCCATGTGTGGCGTTGTCGACCCGCTGACCGTCAACCACGATCGCTGTAACTTTTCCCTCGGCCGTATCAGTGTCGTAGCCCAGAAACTCGGTAGCACCGGTTTCCTCGCGGATATCGAACCAGACTTCCTCGGTCGCCGCGTCGCCCGATCCTGACCAGGCGCGGCGTGCGGCAGCCCGTTGGGCGTCCATCGCCGCGTCGAATGCGGCATTGTTGACCGAACGCCCCTGCCCGCGCAAAATATCTTCGGTCAGGTCGAGCGGGAAGCCGAACGTGTCATACAGGCGGAACGCGACATCACCGGACAGGTCCGCCCCGTCCCCCAACTTGTCCGTTTCTTCTTCCAGCAATTTCAGGCCACGATCGAGGGTCTGCTTGAAGCGCTCCTCTTCCAACCGGAAGGTCTCGGTAATCAGCGGCTGGGCGCGACGCAGTTCAGGGAACGCATCCCCCATCGCCGACACCAGGGACGGCACCAGGCGATGCATCAGTGGATCGCGGCAGCCCAACAGATGGGCGTGGCGCATACCGCGGCGCATGATCCGCCGGAGTACATAGCCGCGCCCTTCATTCGACGGCAGCACGCCATCAGCCATGAGAAACGAGCAGGCCCGCAGATGGTCTGCGATTACCCTATGGCTGACCGCACCCGCGCCGTCCGGATCCACGTTGGCCACGTGCGCTGAGGCCTCGATCAGGCCACGCATCAGATCGATATCGTAATTGTCGTGCTTGCCCTGGAGGACGGCGGCAATACGTTCCAGGCCCATGCCCGTGTCGATTGAGGGTTTCGGCAGGTCTTCGCGCAGGTCTGCGTTGCGTTGCTCATACTGCATGAACACCAGGTTCCAGACCTCGATGAAGCGGTCACCATCCTCGTTCGGACTGCCCGGCGGGCCTCCGGGGATCTTGTCGCCATGGTCGAAGAAGATTTCAGAGCAGGGCCCGCACGGGCCGGTGTCGCCCATCGCCCAGAAATTGTCGTGGGTGGCGATGCGGATGATCTTGTCGTCCGACAAGCCCCCGATCTTCTTCCAGAGATCATAAGCCTCGTCATCCTCGGCATACACGGTCGCAATCAGACGGTCCGCAGGCAGGCCGTATTCCTTGGTGATCAGGTTCCAGGCGAGCTCGATCGCATGTCCCTTGAAATAATCCCCAAAGGAAAAATTTCCGAGCATCTCGAAAAAGGTGTGATGGCGCGCGGTGTAACCAACATTCTCCAGATCATTGTGCTTGCCACCGGCGCGCACGCATTTCTGCGATGTGGTGGCGCGGCTGTAGAGCCGGTTCTCGGCGCCGGTAAACACATTCTTGAACTGCACCATGCCCGCGTTGGTAAACAGCAGAGTCGGATCATTGTGGGGTACGAGCGGCGATGAATCGACGATCTCATGCCCATCCTGGGCAAAATAGTCGAGAAACGCTGAACGGATTTCGCTGGTGGTCGCCATATCTGCCGGGCCGGTCAAAACAAGGTGCGGGGGCGGTTTTACCGTGCGCCCGGATGCCTGTCGAGGCTACCGACCAATGTGCGTCCCCCAATGCAAAAGATCCCTTCCGTATTCGGAAGGGATCTTTGTTCGCAGCCGCCGGCGGCAGCAGTTGTCTGTCAGTCCCGTCTAGTCCCCTTCGGCCGCATTCTTCACGGCATCCGAAGCGGCACCCAGAGTGGCGGCAGGTGGGGCGTCTGAACCCGCATCCGACCCTGAGGCAGATCCGGCGTCATCGTCCTTGAATTCCTCGGGTTTGCCCATCATGACATCGGTGAGCAGCCCGGCATTGGCCCGGATTTTAAGCTCGATTTCCGCAGCCATATCCGGGTTGTCCTTGAAGAACGTCTTGGCGTTCTCGCGGCCCTGTCCGACCCGCTCGTCCCCGTAGGAGAACCAGGCGCCCGACTTGTCGATGATCTCCGCCTGGACCCCGAGATCGAGCAGTTCGCCCATCTTCGAGATACCCTCGCCATACATGATGTCGAATTCGACCAGCTTGAATGGCGGCGCCAGCTTGTTCTTAACCACCTTAACCCGGGTCTGGTTCCCGACCACCTCGTCGCGATCCTTGATTGCTCCGATGCGGCGAATGTCGAGGCGGACGGATGCATAGAATTTCAGCGCGTTGCCGCCCGTCGTGGTCTCGGGACTGCCGAACATGACGCCGATCTTGTGGCGGATCTGGTTGATGAAGATCACAGTCGTATCAGATTTTGCGATCGAGCCGGTCAGCTTGCGCAGCGCCTGGCTCATCAGCCGCGCATGCAGGCCTGGCAGCGAATCGCCCATCTCGCCTTCAAGCTCAGCGCGCGGCACCAGGGCGGCGACACTGTCGACCACCAGCACATCGACAGCGCCCGAACGGACCAGCGTATCGGCGATTTCGAGTGCCTGTTCGCCCGCATCGGGTTGGGAGATCAGAAGGTCGTCGAGATTGACGCCAAGCTTACGAGCGTAGAGCGGGTCGAGCGCGTGCTCGGCATCGACAAACGCACAGGTGCCGCCGATCTTCTGAGATTCGGCGATGATGTGCAGGGCCAATGTGGTCTTGCCCGAGCTCTCGGGGCCGTAGATTTCGACGACCCGGCCGCGCGGCACGCCGCCGATGCCCAGTGCGATATCGAGACCGAGTGAGCCGGTGGAAGTGGAGGCAATCTCGACGGCATTGTCGTCGCCAAGCCGCATGATCGAGCCCTTGCCATAGGCCTTCTCGATCTGGCTCAACGCGGCGTCCAGGGCTTTGTTGCGTTCTTCGGGTTTCATGTTGTCCTCGACGACGCGAAGCTGCGTACTGCTCATGGATCGCTCCTCCGTTCCTTCTGGAGACCCCGCCTTGGGATCCCTCTAGGTTTCTGCAGTCCCACGTTGGTGAAATCCCCCACCACCGCGGTTCAGAGCGTTAACGTACTTGCTTTGTTCTAATTGTAAAGTTCTTTTTTTGTTCTCATTCAAAAGCCCTATTCTACCGTGCAGTTTGCACGATATTGAGCTGTCTGAATGAGCATCTGAACTATAGCGGACGCGCCGGAGTCGGCACGCGCGGGAGCGGACGCCTATTGCGGCACCCGGTCCAGTACCTCTTTCACCTTGCAGGCAAGCTGGGCCAGGGAGAACGGCTTGGGCAGGAAATGGATATCCTGGTCCTCGCCGAGCCGGTTCCGGAAGATTTCCTGAGCATACCCCGAGATACAGATGACCGGCATATCGGATTTCTCGTCCCGCACATTCTTGATCAGGGTCGGGCCACCCATCTCGGGCATCACCGCGTCGGTGATAAGCAGGTCGATCGGCTCCTCGACAACATCCATCAGCTCCATGGCCGCCTCACCGGTTCGCGCCTCCAGGACCTTGCAGCCTTTGGCGCGCAGGGCACGCGCCGAGAACAGGCGCACCGCATCCTCTTCTTCGACCACCAAAACAGTGCCCGCGCCCGTGGTGTCGGCGGCTCCATGCTGCCGACCCTGACCCTGGGCATCCCGGGTAATGCCGCCGCAGCGGCCATCCTCGCAGCGCTAGAGCTCAAAAACGTCGTCGTCGGGCCCACCATTCAGACCGAAAACCCCGTCCTGATCTTCTTCATCTATATCGGCCTGATCGTCGCCAATTTCCTGATGTATATGATGGCGTTTGCGCTGATCAAGCCCTGCGTAAAACTCTTCAGTCTTCCGCAGACCATGATCCTGCCAATGATCATTCCGATCTGTCTGATCGGTGCGTTCGCAGTCCGGCTAAACTTTGTGGACGTCTACATCATGCTGTCCGCCGGCATCGCGGGATATGTGTTGTGCCGGTTCGGATTTCCCGTCGCGCCGATGGTGCCGGCCGTCCTCCTGGGGCCGCTCGCGGATGAAAACCTGCGTGGGGCCCTGGTCATCTTCGAGGACAAGGCATGGTGGGAACCGTTCACCAGTCCGGTCGGCAATATCCTGATTATGGTCGTGCTCTGCACCTTCTATGACGCTATCTTCCGACGGAGATCGTGACCGGCACCTGATCGGGTACGACCTTCCCTATCCGGATAGTTCCAGGTTCCGCACCCATGACCGAACCATCACCGCAAGACACACTCGATAGCCTGCGCTCCCGTTGCCGGGAGGCGCACACGCCCTGTGGCGACGGACAACTCGTCTGGCGCTTCTGGGGGGAAGCCGAGCCCGAGCGGCCCGCGGTCGTGCTTCTGCATGGCGGGTTCGGTGCGTGGAACCACTGGGTGCGCAACATTTCAGCATTGGAGACAGATTTCAGGGTGTTCGTGCCCGACCTGCCGGGCTGTGGGGATTCCGACGACCCGCCGGAGCCTTATGACGCCGCGAGCCTTGCTGCGATCCTGTCCGATGGCCTCGATCATCTGTTCGCCGAAGACGGCGCCTCATTCGACCTCGTGGCGTTTTCCTTCGGCGGCACCCTGTCCGGTCTCATCGCCCAAGCGCAGGCCGACCGCATCCGCAGCCTGACCATCATCGGTACGCCCATCCTGGGCCTTATCACCACGGGCCGGGCCAATGACCTGGTCGCCGTGCCACGGGGTATGCCGCCCGCAGAGGCAGCGCCGTTATACCGGAGCAATCTTGAGAAACTGATGGTCCACGACCCCGCCGCCGTGGACGATTTGGCCATGCACCTGCATATCGCCAACATGGGCAAGACCCGGCTGCGTTCGCGCAAGATCGCGCGCACATTCATCACGGCGGACAGCCTCGCGGGCCTGCCCTGCCGCCTCAACTTCGTGTTCGGGGACGGCGATCCCACCCTGTATCCGGATCTGGCAGGTATTCGTGCGCACGCGACAGAACTCCAGCACGACGTGCCCTTCCACGTCTTCCCAGACACCGGACACTGGGTTCAGTATGAAGCGGCGGACCGCTTCAACACGTTGCTGGTTGAACTGCTGGCCTAGCGACCCTTTGCCGCCAGCTCGACCCGCCGGCTGTAGCGCGGGTCGCCACGCCTGATCTCACCCAGCAGCCGCGACGCCTTGAGCAACAACACATCGTTGGTGCCGTCGGAATGTACGAAGCTGAGGCCGTCACGCAGGAGCTTCTCGATCGGGTTCTTCTTCATGTAGCCGGTGGCCGCCCAAAGCTCGAATGCTTCCATCAGCACTTTCACGGAATTCTCTGCCGCGTTGACCTTGCACAACGAGGCGGCGACAGCATCGGGCTCGCCCTGTCCGGCCGTCCAGCCTGAATACCAGAGATAGTAGCGCGAAGATTCGATCAGCATGCGCATGCGGGCAAGCCGCTGGGCCTGGATCTGATGCTCGAAGATCGGCTTGCCTCCCTGCACGCGTTGCTTGGCGTATTGCAGGGTCACGTCAAAGGCGCGCTGGGCGACGCCCAGCACCGTCGCGCCCGCCTGAATATTCGACCCGAAGCGCGTCAACAGCGCACCCAACTCACCGAGTGCACCATTGGGCGTGCCCATCACATCGGCCTGGGGAACCTCGACATTGTCGAAAATCATCGTGCCGTTGGCGACGTTGCGTTGGCCGAGCTTGTCCCAGATTTCGGTGACGGAGTAACCCGGCGTGTCGGCGGTCAGCAGAAAGCCGGTCATGCTCTTGAGCGGCGGTTTGCGCATATCGGTGCGGGCCATGACATAGATGACATTCGCCAGCCCGCCATTAGAGATGTAGCGTTTCTCGCCATTGAGAATCCATTTGTCGCCGCGCTTCTTGGCGGTCATGCGCACGCCGCCATCGGGCTTGTTGTAAGGCAGGATGGAATCACTGCCCGACAGGGGTTCGGTTGCCGCCGCGGCCAGCAGGCAGGTCGGATCGTCCATCACCCGGGGCAGCCATTTCTTGCGCTGCCGTGCCGTCGTCAGATGGCTAATCATGGTCATGATCTTCCAGGTCTGGTCGAAGGCCACCGCGATCCCTAGATCGCCATAGGCGAGATTCTCGCCGACCATGGACAGCGTCAGCACGTCGGCGCCGCCGCCGCCGTATTCCTTGGGCACCGACAGGGTGCGCAGGCCCAGCTTGTCGGCCTTGCGGATGACATCCCAGTTGAAGGATTTGGCCGGGTCCGGCTCACGGTCACCGACCTCGGCAACGGGAATCATCTCTTCGATCGCGAACTTCCGGGCCTTGTCGCGCAGCGCGAACTGCCGCTTCGTCAGTGCAAATTCGACCATCTTTTCTCTCCGTGAATATTCTTCGTTAATCTTCGTAGGTCAGCGCGCCGCGGCCCAACAGGGTCTCGGCCTGCAGATCTTCAAACAGTGTCTCGACCTCGGTGAAGTGCACGCGTTTGCCGATCGCCGACTTGATCGTGCCCTTCGCCATAACGTCCATGGTCTCGAGCAGCTCCGTCCGTGTTGAATGGCGCGAGCCGGTCACGATTTTCTCGCCGATCAACAGTTCTATCGGGTTAATTTCGACCTTGCCCGGCTTGGCGCCGATGATCACCGCGCGCCCGGCTGTTGCCAGCGACGCGATCGCGGCTGTGAAGGTCTCGGAGGCGCCAACATAATCGACCGCAGCATCCACGCCCTTGCCATCGGTCAGTTTACGCGCCGCCTCAGCCAAATCGTCGACCGCGCGGACATTGATCACCTCGTCGGCACCCCATTGTCGCGCGAAGTCCAGCTTCTCATCGGATATATCGGCCGCGATAACCCGCGCACCGAAGGCCTTGGCCACCTGGATGCCGTGCACGCCCACGCCACCGCCGGCGCCGATCAGGAGCACATCATCATGGGGCGCGATTTGCGCGCGCTCGCGCATGCAATGCCAGTTGGTGTTGACCGCGTCAGCTGCGATGGCCGCGCCCTCATAATCGAGGCCCTCGGGGATCGGCAGGAAGTTGCCGGCCGGCAGGACCACATAGTCGGCATAGCCGCCATCGACATGCACGCCGACATAACCACCATGATTTTCGCAGAGGGTCTCGCGTCCGCCATGACACCAGCGGCAATATCCGCAATTGAGATAGAAATAAACCGCACAGCGATCGCCGGGTTTGACGTTGGTCACGCCGTCGCCTACCGCGACGATGTCACCACCAAGCTCATGGCCCATGACCCGCGGCACCTCGCCGCCGAAGATCCCCGTGCGCATGGTCACGAGTGTCAGTCCGACCCCTGCGGCGCGCACCTTGAGCACAGCTTCGCCGGGCCCAGGTTCCGGGTCGGGACGTTCCTCAAGTGTAAAGGGTTGGCCCCATTCCCTGACGACCATTGCAAGCATCGCGCCGTCTCCCATCGTGACATTCATTGTGCACGCCTCTGAACGGGCATGCTTGGGCAAACGCTAGCAGGTTTTAAGGGGGCATGCACAAGCCGCATCCCCAGGGGAAATTGGCCCCGATGTGCATTTTTCAGATGGGTGAATTCAGCCGGTTGAAAGGCGGCCCTTTGCCAAGCTCACGCGCCGGCAGCTACTCGTCGCGGTAAGTCTTTTCCATCCGCTCGTGGCGCTCCTGAGCTTCGATGCTCAGTGTCGCGATCGGCCGTGCGATCAGCCGCCCGACACCGATGGGCTCGCCGGTGTCCTCGCAATAACCATATTCCTCGGTCTCGATGCGTCGTAGCGCGGAATCGATCTTGGAGATCAGCTTGCGCTCCCGGTCGCGGGTGCGCAGTTCAAGCGTGCGCTCACTCTCCTGCGATGCACGATCTGCGATGTCCGATTCCTGGACACTTGTCGTTTGCATGGTCTGGAGAGTCAGACCGGACTCGCGCAGTAACTCTTCACGCCAGGCGGTCAGCCGCTGGCGAAAGAACTCCTGCATCATTGGATTCATGAAGGCTTCTTTGTCGGTCGGCGTGTAATCCGGCGAAAGCATATTTGACGACATGAGGTTCTCTTCCCCTGCAACCCTGATTGTGCGCATCAGGCGATTTTGCGCGCGGAATATATGCGCGAGGCCTCTTTGCGGCAAGTACCGTTGCGCGACGAATTTGTGACGGCACACAGCGGCAATGAGCCCGCAAGCGCTTAAGAATCAATGATTCGGGATATCTGAACGGCTCAGTGAGAGGAAAACGGCCGCCACGAACGGCATTCGACCCCGATCACAGGCCATAGACGTTGATCTGCATGCGCGTTCTTCGAGGAAGGCGTCCAGATAATGCCGGCGACTGCGCACTAGGCGCCCGAGTTTTATGTAGACCGGACCAACACCCTCGAGTCGCCAGCGCTTGCCGGACTGCTCAGCCTGTCCGCCGCCGCGGGATATGTCTATGGCGGCATTAACAAACTCAACCTGCCCGACTTCTCGCTCGGCTATCTCTACTGGCCCCCATTTGGCGGACTGGCCCTCGGCGCGCTTGTAGGCTCACCGGGGGCGTCAAAGTTTCTCATCGGATTCCGGACGTACTAATCCACCGCATATTCATCGACTATCTGGCGCTTATTGTCTTCGTGATGGCCGTTTGGGGCCGATAGACCCCGCGATCAGTCGGGCACCGACCTGATCACGAGGTTACGGATTTCGGTCATGTCTTCCATGGCGAAAACAATGCCTTCGCGACCAATGCCGGAATCCTTGACGCCCCCATAAGGCATGTTGTCCACGCGATAACTCGGCACATCACCGAGCACGACACCGCCAACTTCCATCTCATCCCAGGCTTGCTGGACCTTGTAGAAATCACGGGTGAAGATTCCGGCCTGCAGGCCAAACTTAGAATCATTTACCATCGCGATCGCCTCATCCCAACTGGAGAACTTGGAGAGCACGGCCGCGGGACCGAAGGCTTCCTCCACGCAGAGGTCCTGATCGGCTGGGACGTCTTCAAGCAAGGTCGCCTGAAGCATTGCACCCTCACGTCCACCGCCACATAGGATCTTTCCGCCCGCCGCAGCGGCCGCTTCGATCCACTTGTGGAGACGTTCGGCCTCTTTCTCGGAAATCATCGGGCCGATGAAGGTTTCACGAACTTTCGGATCGCCCGCGATCAGCTTGGAGGCGCGTGCAACGAGCTTGTCACGGAAGGTGTCGTAGATATCTTCATGAATGAGGATACGCTGCACACCGATGCAGGATTGCCCGGACTGATAGAACGCCCCGAAGATGATCCGTTCGACGGCATCGTCAAGATTCTTGGTGTCACTGTCGACAACGACGGCTGCGTTGCCGCCAAGCTCCAGAACGATTTTCTTCTTGCCGCAACGTGCCTTCAGATCCCAGCCAACAGCCGGCGAACCGGTGAAGGACAACAGCTTCAGTCGATCATCAACCGTGAACAGATCCGCACCATCGCGGGAACAGGGCAGGATTGAGAACGCGCCTTTGGGCAAATCCGTCTCGGCCAGGGCTTCACCCATGATCAGCGCACCAAGCGGCGTGCGCGAGGCTGGCTTCATCACAAACGGGCAACCAACAGCGAGCGCCGGCGCAATCTTGTGCGCCGCGAGATTGAGCGGAAAGTTGAACGGCGAGATGAATGAACACGGGCCAATCGGCATGCGTTTCCACATGCCCTGGTAACCCTTGGCACGCGGCGAAATATCAAGCGCCTGCAGTTCACCATGCATTCGCACGGATTCTTCCGCCGCGATCTTGAAGGTATCGATCAGCCGCGTGACCTCACCTTCGGCATCGTTGATCGGCTTACCCGCTTCTACGCACAGCGCCATCGCCAATTCGTCATAACGCTCGCGGAACCGATCCACGCAATGTTCGAGGATTGCCTTCTTTTCATAGGACGGCATCTTCGCCATGGCTTCGGCCGCTTCGACGGCGCCGGCAATCCCCTCGTCGATAGCATCAGGGCCGGCGAGCGCGCATACAGCGGCCACGTCACCGGTGTATTTGTCGGTCACTTTCAGATCTTCATTGGCGAAGACGGCTTCGTTGTTCAGGTAATACGGATAGGTACCCATAACGGTGCGATGCCTCTTTTGGTTTGATCGTCGCCAGTTAGATAGCGGCAGAGCGCTTCTTGATGTCGATGTTCAGAATCTGATCGTTCTCGGCGTAGTCGACCGGACAATCAATCAGGTGAACACCAGGCTCGGTCAACGCCGTCTCGATGATACCAGGCAGTTCTTCGGCCGACCCAACACGATGACCAATGCCGCCATAGGCTTCGACGTATTTCACAAAGTCCGGATTGCCGTATTCCAGGCCCCAATCCTTCAAGCCCATATTGGCCTGCTTCCAGCGGATCATGCCGTAGGAACTGTCGTTCAGGATCAGCACGACGATGTTCATCTTCAGTCGCACCGCTGTTTCCAACTCCTGGCTATTCATCATGAAGCCACCATCACCACAGATCGCCATGACCTTGCGGTCTGGATGGACGAGATGCGCGGCCATCGCTGAGGGAAGCCCAGCCCCCATGGTTGCAAGCGCGTTGTCGAGCAGCACCGTATTGGGCTGATAGCCCGGATAGTTGCGTGCAAACCAGATTTTGTAGACGCCATTATCGAGACAAATAATCCCGTCCTCCGGCATTGCATCGCGGACCTTGCTGACAAGATGCTGCGGGTAGATCGGGAAGCGCATGTCATCCTTGCCCTCTGCAAGCTGCGCATCACCATGGATTTTTACGTCCATCATCCGTGAGAAGTCCCAGTTGGCTTCTTCCTTTTTCTTCACACCATTCTTGAGCTGCCAGATCGAGTTTCCGATGTCGCCGATGACCTCCACCTGTGGGAAGTAGACGGGGTCCACCTCAGCAGTGTTATAGGAAACATGAATGACTTCGGCCCCGTCCCGCTCCATGAAGAACGGCGGCTTCTCGATCACATCATGACCGACATTGATAATCAGGTCAGCCGCATCGAGGGCCCGATGGACATAGTCACCGGCCGACAGGGCTGCACAGCCCATAAACAGCGGGTGCCGCTCGTCGATCACCCCCTTACCGAGCTGGGTGGCAATGAAGGGAATTCCCGTCTTTTCGATGAACACTGACAGCATTTTTGAGGTCAGCTTCCGATTGCCGCCCGCGCCAATGACTAGAATCGGTGACTTGGCAGCATGGATTTTCTCCAGCGCCCGGAAGACCGACTTCTCCTCGGCCGTGGGGCGTCGTACCGAGGATGCTTTTATTGGCCGCTCATCGGTCTGCTCGTCCGCGATATCTTCGGGAAGTTCGATATGGGTCGCGCCGGGCTTTTCCTCTTCTGCAATGCGGAAGGCTTCGCGTACGCGGCTGGGAATGTTGTCACCCGCAACGATCTGGGTTGCGTATTTGGTGATCGGGCGCATCATCTCAACCACATTGAGGATCTGAAAACGGCCCTGTTTGGAACTCTTCACCGGCTTCTGCCCGGTGATCATCAGCATCGGCATCCCGCCGAGCTGCGCATAAGCGGCAGCCGTCGTGAAGTTCGTGGCACCCGGCCCGAGGGTCGACAGACACACGCCAGTTTTCCCGGTCAGGCGACCATAGACAGAGGCCATGAACCCGGCGCCCTGTTCGTGACGCGTCAGCACCAGCTTGATCTTCTTTGACCGCGACAGGGAATCAAGAAAGTCGAGGTTTTCCTCGCCAGGAATTCCAAAGATATACTCGCAACCTTCTTCTTCCAAACACTCAATGAATAGATCAGATGCTTTTGTCATTTACCGCGCGCATTTCGGCGCCCCCATAGTTGTACATATGAAATTCTTCGTTAATCGAGAGCCTAGCGAAAGTTCCGCCGTGATGTCGCTAAAGTTCTAGAATTTTTGTTAGCAACTCAGGTTCGCCAGGTCGTGCGCGCGATGCGGCCGTCGTTTTGTCAGGACAACCTTCCGCTAAAATCGAGGGGGCCAGTTTAGAGTGAACTGGGCCCCTCTATTAGTCTACAAGCTTAGAGGGGTTACGAATGCTCTTGCGAAGATCTTAGACGTGCCCAAAGCTTATCATGGCATCAGCAACTTTCACAAAGCCAGCGATATTTGAGCCGGCTAAATAGTTAATCGGGCCTTCCGACGAACCACCAAACTCGACGCAAGAATCGTGAATATCCCCCATCATGTTTTCAAGTAGGCGGCGTAACTCTTCTTCATCCCATGAAATACGAGCACTGTTTTGGCTCATTTCTAATCCAGAAACACCCACTCCACCAGCATTTACAGCTTTCGCCGGGCCGAACAGCAAGTTGGCCTCCATGAATGCATCCACAGCGCCTTGTTCACATGGCATGTTTGCTGCTTCAGCGACGGCTTTCACCCCATTTTTAATCATGACGGCAGCCTCGTCAGCGTTTACCTCATTTTGGGTGGCCGACGGTACGGCACAATCCGCTTCAATCCCCCATGGGCGACCCTCATGGAATGAAACATTCGGAAATTCTGCTGCAGCTTCCGAAATTCTCCCGCGACGGTTACCTTTAAGGTCTTTTATCCAATCAATTTGCTCCTGCGTGAAGCCATCTGCGCAATGCACGAAACCGCCAGAATCAGAGAGTGTCAGCGGCTGAGCGCCAAGCTGAAGAC
>JABIVD010000013.1 GCA_018667335.1 Rhodospirillaceae bacterium | reverse complement strand
GGGCGCGGAACTGGTTCCGCGCCCGTCAAACCTTCAGGAATATCATGGCGACCGAAGCAAAACTTATCGTTCAGGGGCTCGCACACCACTACCCCGACGAATACACCGGCGAATCCGTTCACGCGCTGCAAGACATCAACCTGCAGATCCATGAGAACGAGTTTGTCGCGATCGTTGGCCCCAGCGGCTGCGGAAAAACGACATTCCTCAACATCATCGCCGGCCTCCTTCCCTATCGCGAAGGGCGCGCCATGGTCGATGGTGTCGAGATCCGCGGTCCGGGCCCGGACCGGGGCGTTGTGTTCCAGGAACATGCGATCCTGCCCTGGCGGACCGTAAACCGAAATATTGGCCATGGCCTCGAGTTGCGCCGTGTGCCGAAGCAAGAGCGCGAACGGCGCGTGCAGGAATATGTGGATCTGGTCGGCCTGTCCGGCTTCGAGGACCGCTACCCCCACGAACTGTCCGGCGGCATGAAGCAACGTGTCGCTGTGGCGCGTACGCTCTGCGCAGATCCCGTCATCATGCTCATGGACGAACCATTTGCGGCCGTTGACGCACAGACCCGGATCACGCTCCAGGACGAGCTCAACCGGGTCGTGATGGCGACCAAGAAAACCATCCTGTTCATTACCCATTCGGTCGAGGAAGCTGCGTTCCTTGGGGATCGCTGCATCGTCTTCTCCCGGCGCCCGGGAAAAGTCAAAGCCGAGATCAAGATCGACATTCCGCGCGAGGAACGGCTGTGGAAGGACATGGTGAACAACACCCGCTTCACAGAGGCCCGCGACGAAATCCTGCGCCTCGTGCGCTCGGAGGTCACCAACGATGACGACGGTTGATACCGCGCCGATCCGGCGCAAATCATTCAAGAAAATGATCACCGACAGCCGGGCGATTCAGTTGGTCATCCTGCTCATCGGCGTTCTGATCCTCTGGGCGATCATTTCTGCGGTCATCGAGCGCCCGGACCGGTATCTCCCCTCGCCCCTGACGACGCTCTTCTCGTCGGTCGACCTGCTGCAAAAGGGCGTGTTGACCAGTTTCTATGCCGACACGCTGACCCGGCTGGTGATCGGCAGTATTTTGGGAATCGGTCTCGGCATTCCGTTCGGGCTGTTGCTCGGCCTGAACCGCAACATCGCGGACATGTTCTACCCGCTGATGAACTTCTTCCAGTCCGTCTCCGGCATCGCCATTTTTCCGGTGATCGTCATCTGGTTCGGGAACAGCAACACGACCGTGATGATCGTGATCCTGTACACAGCCTTCTTCCCGATTGCCTTCAACGTCCTGTCCGGCGTCCGGTCGGTACCGATGCGCTACATCAGCGCGGCGCGTACGCTCGGGGCGACGCGGTTCCAGATTGTGAAGGACGTGCTCTTGCCGGGTGCCATGCCTTCGGTCGCCATCGGCTCGCGCCTGTCCATCGGCTTTGCCTGGCGCGCGGTAATTGCCGGCGAAATGCTCGCGGGGCAAGCGGGCCTCGGCAACATGATCTTTGCGGGTCAGGAACTCGACAACACCGCACAGATCATTCTCGGCATGATGCTCATCGGACTGACCTGGATCATGCTGGACCACTATCTGCTGCGTCCGCTTGAATCCGACACCATCGAACGCTGGGGGCTCGTACAACGATGACCGCCATTAACGAATTTTCAGTTGCCGTTCAGCGCAGGTTTGGCCGTCAACGCCTGCGTAAATTCGGCCTCGGCCTCATTCCATTTATTGTCCTGATCACCCTCTGGCACATGAATTCGATCTTCGTCTGGTTCGAGCCGGTCGAAATTCCGCCGATTGCCGATGTCTGGGGTGCCATCTTCTGGCTGCAAAGCGACTGCCCTGGGATTCTTGCCGCGATTGAAGGCCACAATGGCTGCCAGTTGACCAACAACATCTCCTCGTCGATCGCCCGCGTGATCCTGGCGATGGTCGTGGGTGTTCCGCTGGGGGTCGCATTCGGCATCATGGCCGGCATGAACCGCGTTGTTTCGGCCTATCTTGAGCCGATCGGCGTGTTCATGAACTCGGTATCCGGTATCGCCTGGATCCCGTTGGCCATTGTCTGGTTCGGCGTCGGCTGGGAAACCACCCTCTTCATCATGCTGAACACGATCTTCTGGTTGCTGTTCTTCAATACGATGATGGGCGTACGGGCCGTCCCCAAGGTTCTGATCCAGGGCGTTCAAACGCTGGGTGGCTCGCGGCTCGACGTGATCCTGCATGTCTATCTGCCGGGTGCGATGACCTCGATTATCACCGGCCTGCGCATGTCCATGGGCTTTGGCTGGCGCGCATTGATTGCAGCCGAAATGATCGGTGGCGATAGTGGGCTCGGCTTCATGATTTTCGTATCCTCCGCAGAGTTCAAGACCGAGGAAGTCTTCCTTGGCGTGATCCTGATCTCCCTTATTTTCCTCGCTACCGACCGATGGATTCTCGTCCCACTTGAGAAGTGGACCATCGAGCGCTGGGGCCTGGTCTGGAAGCCGACTTGATATGACTTCACAAGAAATGGATGAAGTCCGCCCGGTCCGCCGGCGACGGGCTTGGTACAAGCGCCGGGATATCCTGTTCATTGCGTTCGTAGCGGCTATCTGGCTTGGCTGGGGAGGCTACGGCCTCGTGACCGGCCCGGGACGCATCACAGATGCGTTGGAAACCGCCCTCGACGCGAACCCAAAGACAGTCAACCTGCTCGTCACGGCCAAATTCAGGCCCGAACGCTTCCACTCGAACGTCTACAATATTTATGGCGTGCAGCGTGGAACGGAAGGGCAGGTCACGAAACTGTTCCGGGTTCGTCCGTCAGGCGTCCGGTGGCTCTCTCATCAGTACTGGATCGAGCAAATCGACGTCATCCCGGCCGAGTAGTCGCAAAACTGCGATTTCCTTGCCAGTTGGCCTCATGAGGCCCTAAAACCCGGCTCGCACTATTTTTCCGAAGAGCCAGCGGCCCCATACCCATGAACGATGCCAGCACGTCCGACGCGTCCCAGCATTTCGACCGGCGCTATATCCTGAAGCTGTCCTGCCCCGACCAGCGTGGCATCGTCGCAGCTGTGGCGAGTTTCCTTGCCGAGCAGGATTGCAACATCTTGGAATCCGCGCAGTTCGATGACGAAATGTCGGGTCAGTTCTTCATGCGCACCGTATTCGGCGCGGGTGCCGCGACGCCGACTATCGAAAACATCTCGGCCGCGTTCGGCCCCATCGCGTCTCGTTTTGCGATGGAGTGCTCGATCCATGATCTTCAGGTAAAACCGAAGGCGCTCATACTGGTCTCAAAGCCAGGACATTGCCTGAACGATCTTCTGTACCGCACCAGCTCGGGTTCCCTTGGGCTGGATGTCGTCGGCATCGTGTCCAACCACCCCGATCAGCAGCCCCTCGCCGAATTTTACAACCTCGACTACCACCACCTGCCCGTCACACCCGAGACCAAAGCGGATCAGGAAACCAAGATACGCGCGTTGATCGATGGGACCGGCGCCGATCTGATCGTGCTTGCACGGTACATGCAGATTCTGACGCCGGAGATGTGTGCATTCCTGAGCGGCCGGTGCATCAACATCCACCATTCGTTCCTGCCAGGTTTCAAGGGCGCCAAGCCCTACCACCAGGCGCATGCGCGCGGGGTGAAGCTTATTGGCGCCACGGCCCACTATGTGACCCCCGACCTGGACGAAGGCCCGATCATCGAACAGGAAACCAGCCGGGTGAGCCACGCCCATACGCCCGAGGACATGGAACGGATCGGCCGTGATCTGGAAAGCGTGGTTCTCGCCCGCGCCGTGCGATATCACATCGAGCAACGGGTATTGCTGCGGGGCGACCGGACAGTCGTCTTCGCCTAACGTTCCCGGAAGGCCTCGGACCTGGTCTTCAGTACCGGCTGAATCAGATAGTCCAGCACCCGTTTCTCGCCCGTGTGGATATCGATCGTCGCCTGCATCCCGGGAATAATCGGCAGGGAGCCATCCGCCCCCAGCGCGCTATCCGTTGTCTCGACGACAACACGGAAATAATGCTGGCCGCTGCGGTCTGTATCGGCGTCTGCGGCGATGCTCACCACCCGCCCCTCCAATCCGCCATAGCGAACAAAGTCATATGTGCTGACTTTCGCAACCGCCCGTTGCCCGACCTCAACATGGCCGATATCACGCGGATCGACACGTGCCTCGATCAAAAGACGCTCGCGCGACGGGACGATCTGCATGATTGAATCCCCTGGCCCCACAACGCCGCCGATCGTGTGGTAAGCGAGATTCTGGACAACCCCCTCAATCGGACTCGATATCACGGCACGCGACCGTTGCTCCGTCGCCTTGACGAGACGTTCCTGCTCACGCGCAATTTCCAATTCGACCAGTGTGATCTGTTCCGAGATTGCGCGACGGAATTCGAGGGAGATTTCGCGCGCGCCCTCTTCGGCCTCTGCCAACGCCGATTTTGCCCGTGGCAGGTTGGACCGCAGGCTATCGATTTCCCCCTTTAAAACCTCCAGTTCCCGTTCCCGCTCGAGATGTTCCATGCGCGGCGTCAGCTCTTCCTCCAGAAGCGAGAGGG